>DASRJP010000298.1:0-17285 GCA_035649415.1 Pirellulaceae bacterium
GGACCGTGCGATCGGCCCCCGCCGAGGCCACGATCGGCGGCAAATCGTCCGCCGCTGGCCGCAGCGCCAGGTCGTAAACCGCCGCTGTGTGGTTGTCGAAGCTGCGCAGTGATTTGTCGGGTTGATCCGCATTCCACACCCGGATCGTCTGATCGCGCCCGGCGGTCAATAGCAGTGGCTTCAACTTTGCCGGTGCCACCAGCGCTGCCAGCACTGCCGCCGAATGTTCCTCTAGCTTTGCCGAGATTCCGCCGTCCAGAGATGCGACATGCACCAGCTTGTCGCCGCAGGCCAGCGCGAGCTTCTGACCATCGGGATACCAGGCCGCGCGGTAGATCACATCGCCGCCTATATCGAGCGACTGCTGCGGCATTCCCTCGGGCCAGGTGAGAACAATGACGCGTCCCGCTTCCCCTGGTTTGCCGCCGGCAATGGCCAGCGCCTTGCCGCCCGGGGCAAAGGCGAGATCGTGAACGTGGTTGAGATCGGCGACGACCTTGCGCCGTAGTTTGAGTTCGGGCCAGGACAATTCGGCTACCTCGTGCGGCGTGGCCGCCAGGACCGACGTCACATCAGGTGCAAAGGCCAGCGCGGTTACCGGTGCAGCGGGCAGGCCGTCTGCCGGCGTCGCGACAACTGCCAGCGCCACGAGCAAGCACGCGCCCGTCATCAGGCCACCAGTTCCCGCACGACCTCGCCATCCCGGCTGACTTCGATTGGCCGGCCGTCGGGCGTATAGAGCCGCTGCTTGGGATCGATGCCCAGCAAGGTGAAGATCGTCGCCGCCAGGTCAGCGGGGGTCACAGGCCGGTCGGCGGGCGTTTCCCCTGTCCGGTCGCTGGCGCCGATAACCTGGCCCCCCTTCACGCCGCCGCCGGCGAGCATCACGGAGAAAACTTGCGGCCAGTGATCCCGCCCGCCGCGCGTGTTGAGCTTCGGCGTACGGCCGAATTCCCCCATCACGACAATCAGCGTCTCGTCGAGCAGACCGCGATCGGCAACCTCATCTATCAAGGCAGAAACGGCACGATCGAGCGCCGGCACCAGGCCCACGCCGACCTTGGCCCCCGTGTATCCGGCCCGCAGCCGCAAGTCGAGATCGTCGTGCGTGTCCCAGCCGGCGTTGTTGACGGTGACAAACGGCACTCCCCGTTCGATCAGCCGCCGCGCCAAGAGGCAGCCGCGGCTGATCGGACGATCGCCGTACTTCGCGTGGATTTCTGGCTTCTCGTCTGCGAGGTCGAACGCCTGGCGGGCCTTGTCGGAAGTGAGCAGGCGATGCGCCTGCTCCAGTGCCGGGCTGGCCTTGGCCTGCGGGTCGATTTCCGCGCCGCGGCCAAGCTGCTCGACGGCGGCGGCAAAATCGCGTCGCCGATCGAGCCGCACGGCCAATCCGGCGCTGGGATCGGCGGCCAAACCGAGCACGTTCGACTTTCCCCGTTCAGGGTCCTTGACGACGAATGGCCGAGTGGACGGCGGCAAGTAGCCATTGCCAAGTCGGCCGTAGCTCCCCGTATCCTGGCCGGCAGTCACGGCGAAATGGTTTGGCAACTCCTCCGCCGCCGGTCCCAGGTGCGTGACGACGGAACCAATCAGCGGATACGCCAGTGCCGGCGAGGGGCGATAGCCGGTGAGCAAATAATGCGCGCCCAGGTTGTGCTCGCCCAGCGGCGACGTCATGGAGCGCACGATCGCCAGTTTGTCCGCGCGCTCGGCCAGGCCAGGCAGATGCTCGCTGAAGCGGACGCCTGGGACCTTCGTGTCGATCGTGCCAAACGGCCCGCGGACTTCGGCCGGCACGTTGGGCTTGGGATCGAAGGTCTCCAAATGGCTTGGGCCGCCGTCGAGCCAGACCAGCACGCAGCGCTTGGCGGCAGCGCTGCCAGATGCCTGGCCAGCCGCTGCTTGCAACTCCCAAAAACGGCTCAAAGACAATCCCAGCGCGGACAACATGCCGACGCGGAGAAAGTCGCGGCGGGATGGAGATGTGGCGTGAGTCATGGCAGTTTGATCCGCTCGCGGACGGAGTGGATTACTAATGATTGGTTGCAAATTCCCGGCTAGTAAGCAGGCTCCAGAATAAGTCTTCCAGAATAGCACGCTGCTCGCTCGGTACTTTTTTCAACTCTTGTTCCCAATGTGCTGCTTCGCCGTCCGTCGGCTCGCGCGACAGCGCGCGGACGTACATCTCGGCGACGATCTGCCCACTCTCGATCTTCTGCTCAAGAACCGTCGGCAACCATGTGCCATTGGCGCTGATTCGATCGACCAGTGCTCGCCCCGACAAAAGCGTAAGCTGCGTGGCGAGCTGGTCGAGTTGATTTCCCTCGGTTGAGCCGACCTGGCAACCGTTCTGCGGACGGCAGCGGCCCAGAACTGACGCCAGATCATCCTCGGCTCGCTGCGCCATTCCTGGAATGCCACCCCTTCCGACGACTGGACTGTCCAGCTCCAAGATCGCGCGCAATTGCCCGAGAGTCCGACTGTCGGTTGCATCGCCGATCGCATCCGTCAACACTTCCGGCGACAGCGGACGCCACGGATAGGCCGCATAGAACGTCGTCGCGGCCGGATGACTCTGCGGCGTGCTCGCCCCGCGGCAATATGCTTCCGACATGACGATCTGCTCGATCGTCGTCCGCATGTCGCAGTCGTTTTGGAGGAAGTCAGCGGCCAGCTCTTGCAATAGCGCCGGGTGCGTCGCCGGGTTCGTGTCCCGCAGGTCATCGGCCGGCTCGACAATGCCGCGGCCGAATAGCTGCTTCCAGATCCAGTTGACCTGGGCACGCGAAAAATAAGGATTGTCCTTCTCCGTGAGCCAAAAGGCCAATTCTTCTCGCTTCTGTTCGTACCACTGGAGATGCCGCTTGCCCGGCAGCCGCGCCTGCGCCGGTTCACCGGTGCGCGGGTGAATAACGCTGCTCGTCCACTTCTCGCGCACTACCTCCCCGCGTTCAAGATAGCCAAAGATTGCCGCCAGCCCGTGAAAATCGTCCTGCGTCCAGCGATCGAGGGGATGGTTATGGCATTCGGCACAGGCGAGCTGCACGCCCATGAAGTTGGCCGCCACTAGCGACGCCTCCGCGCCGGCGTCCGCCCGGTTGCGATGGTAATTAGCCCCGCCTTTCTGATGGGCGTCCCCTTCTGCCGTGATTAGCTCATAAGCCAGCACGCTCAGCGGCGTCTCACGCCTTATCCGCACTCGCAGCCACTTCTGAAAAGCCCGCGTCCCCTCCACGTCGCACGTCGGCGAGCCCAGGCCAAATCGCTTTCCCAGCAGATACGTCCAGTAGTCCGCAAAATCGTCCGACACGATCAGCCGCTTGACCAGCCGCTCGTATTTGTCTTCGCGGGCGTCGGCCAGATAAGCCCTCAGCTCCTCCGGCGTCGGTAGCCGCCCCGCCAAATCCAGCGTCACGCGACGCAACAGCGCCGCGTCGCCGGCTCGCGGCAGCGGCGCCATGCCCAGCTCCACCAGCGTCTGATTAATTTCGTCGTCGATCCAATTCTGCCGCGGCAGCGTGGTCAGTCCCAGCGGCGTATCGGTCAGCGGGACGGTGATCGTCACCACTCGGATTTGCGACAGATAGCGAACCAGCACGTGCTGCCGGCCGGCACGCAGCACCTCCACGCGACCGCGCTCGTCCACTTTCACTGAGCCTTCGTCAGCCGGCCAGAAAATCGCGGTCGCGGTGACGTTCCGCTCGCTCCCGTCGCTGAACCGCGCGGTCACCTGAAGCTGGAAGTCGTCGGGCACATGCGCCAGCGGCAAATTCGCTGGCGAAACTTCGATGGAAACAAGCTCGCGAAGCTGCTTCCGCGGTGCGCCCGCGGCAATCCAGTCGGCAATCAGCTTCGCCTGCGGCCCGTCGTCTTCGAGCCGCACGTCGCCGCCATGATCGAGCATGCCAGTCGGCTTGGCCAGAATCAGGCTGGCGGACGGATCGGCCCGGTTGATGCGCCGCCCTTCCAGCTCGCGGACAATCGCGTCGTAATCGGCCGCCGGATTGCCGCCGAAAAGCGACAGGTTGAAACCGCCGCGTCCCGCTGCCGCGCCGTGGCACGCTCCGCTATTGCAGCCGGCCTTGGAAAGAATCGGCAAGACGTCAGTGTCGAAATCGATTTCGGTCGCGGCACCGGCCGACAACAGCGCGTAGCAAAAGATTGCCGCCGACATGCCAGGCCTCCGAGGAAGACTGCCATCGATTATACGGCGAAGGTGCAGGGCCTGCGAGGGATTTTGAAGGCGCGGGTAGTGTGCGGGTTTGCGGGTGTGCGGGAATGAGGGAGCAATCTACGCTTCTACTCACGCCCTTATACCCTCCCACCCTCACGCTCCCAGCTACCACTGCACTGTCCCGCCGCTCGCCGGCGTGCGGCTGGCAGTCGTCCGCGGCACTGGAAGCTCCTCGCGCGGCGGCCGGGCCGGCGTGGGCTGCGGCTCGGGGACCAGAATTGGCCCCTGCGGCATATAACCGCCGGGTGGAATTGCGCAGCTTTGGCCGCAACCCTCAAAGCCCTGGCTGCGGGCGTGATAGCCGTCGCTCCAGCCGAGGCCGCAGTGGCGGCCGAGCCTATTGCACCAGCCAGCCTGAGCGGCCGCTGCGGTGGCAAAAACCAGAATCATGGCGAGAGTGGTGCGCATCGATTGGCTTCCTTGCATGCGTGCGGTCATTCCCCGTTTTCTATCGAACCGGCCACAGAAGCGAGTTAACAAACCTGCGAGTGGGTACGCCCATGCCGAAGCTGCGGCTAACGACTATGCCGGCTATGACTGCTAGCGAAGTGAACCGGGCGTCGGTCTTGTCGCGCCGTAAAGGTTTCTGGTACACGACCGGCACCTGCGCACCGAAACGAGGAGAGAAACATGTTCCGTTACAGCAAGCTGCTGGTCGTATTGAGCCTGGTCTGCCTGGCGGGGAGTCCGCGATGGGGAATCGCGGAGGAAACGGCCAAAGAGGAACACCAGGTGTTCATCGAGGTCTGCGTGGCGGAGATTTCGCTTTCGAAACTCAGAACGCTCGGATTCGATACAAGCGCCCTACATCTCGATACGGAATCGGCCGGCCGAACGGACGACGGACAGCGGGACGCGATTTCGACAATTGCGGCGCTCGGGAAGGACAACCTGGTGCGCGTCATCTCCCATCCGCGGCTGGCGACGATGAGCGGCCGCCAGGCATCCATTCAAGTGGGGGACGCCATCAAGCTGGAAGTCGTGCCGCAGGTGGGCGACCAGCGACAGATCCAGCTTGACTATCGCCTCGAGCTGAATCTGTCCGATGCCAATGCTGCAAAAGAGCGCCATTCAACCCACCAGCTCATGGTCGATTCAGCCACGGAGCTTGTGCCCGGAAAAACCTGCTGCGTCAGCGAAACGCGCAGCCGACGGACCGAGGATGGCAAAACGCACGAGACTTTGACCGTCGTTCTCCTGCGGGCCGATTTCAAAGCGCCCGCCGATATTCGGACCGCCGAGAAGTTGCCGGCCGTCAAGCCAATCGTGGAAAGGCGCTACCAGGAGATTGAAATCCCAAAGCGCCGGCAGCGGCAGTGAGGCTCTCTCTACTTACTCGATCAGTGGGGCTCCGCTAGCTCCTGCAGCGGCCCGATGGCGACCGTAGTGCACCCGCTAAGCGGATACTTCTGTAGTACGGCTCGCAGATCAGCGAGCGTCAGGGCGCGGTACGCTTCCACCGCCTCGCGGACCGTCTTGTATTGCCGCCGCTGCACCCAGCCATTGCCGACGGAGAACAGCCGGTTGGCGGGCCGCTCGGCCGAGAGCACGATCTGGGCGCAGATCTTGTTCTTGGCCTGATCGAGTTCTTCCTGCGTCACCCCGTTTGCCTCCGCGTCCTGCACGATGTCCGCCATTCGCTGCAAATTCGCCGCCGTCTCGTCGGGCGTGCAGGCCAGATAGGTCATGTAAATGCCGCTGCCTTGAAATTCATTCGTGCCGATCGAGGCGTGCTCGGCCAGCCCGGTGTCGATGAGCTCCCAGAAGAATCGGCTCCCCTTGTCGTCGCCGAGAATCGTGGCCAGGACGCGGGCCGCATAGCGGTCGTCGTCCGCCGCCGCCGGCGCGTTGGCAATCTGCACGACATACTCCTGCGTGGCCAGTGGCTTTTCGAGGACGGTAAATCCCCGGTGCCAGGCAGCCCGCGATAGCGGCCGCGGCGCATCGAACGATTGCCAACTGTCGCAGTGTTCCGCCGCCTGATCGATCAGCCGCGGAAAGTCGATGTTCCCCGCGCCAGCCAGAACGATGTTCCGCGGGCTGTAGCGGGACTGAAAGTAACGCAGCATTTGCTCGCGAGAGAGATTGCCGACGCTACGCTGGGTCCCCAGAACGATCCTGCCCAGCGGATGCTGGCCGAAGTGGGCAGTCATGCACTTGTCATGCGCGCCGTAGGGGGGCTGGTCATCGTACTTGGCGATTTCCTCGAGGATCACCTGCTTCTCGGTGTCAAAGTCCTCCTGCCGCAGCGCGGGTCGCATCATGTCCGACAAGAGCGCGACGATTTTTCCCTGGTCCTCGGGCAGCACCGTCGCGTAGTAGACCGTCTGCTCCTCGCTGGTGAAGGCGTTGCTGCCGGCGCTGATCTCGTCGAGCTCGCGATTTACCGCCTCGGCACTGCGGCGCGGCGTCCCCTTGAAGACCATGTGCTCGAGAAAATGGCTGACGCCGGAAATCTCGGCCGTCTCGTCGCGCGAGCCGGTGCGGACGAAGAAGGCGTACGATGCCGAGTAGGCCTGCGGGTTGACTTCGGCGACGAGTTCGAGGCCGTTATCGAGGGTGTGGTGAAGGAAATCCATGTGAAACTAAATGCCCTGCGCTGGTTCGGGGTATGAGAGTGTGAGGGAATGAGGGGCGACTTCCCCGCATACGCTTATACTTTCACACCGGCATTATTAGCGGCTCTCGCCCCAATGTAACGACCGTAAATTCCCCCGGCGGATGCTTCTTCAGCCAGTCGTTGATGCTTTCGACGGTCAATTCGTCGATGATCTTCGATAGCTCAGCCATCGGCCTCACGCGGCCGAGGAAGTACCAGTCGAAGGCGATTGAGCCGGCGCGCGATGGGCTCGACTCCTGCTGGAGAATCAACGACCGTTTGATCTTTCCCTTCAGTCGCCCCAGCTCCTCGGCGGTAATCCCCTGTGGCAGCTTGCGAAGCTCGGCGGACAGCACGTCCAGCGTTTCCTGCGCTCGCTCCGCAGTCGTGCCGGCGTAGGCGAACACACCGCCGCGGTCCTTCAGCGAGTGGCACATCGCGAACACCGTATAGGCCAGTCCCCGCTTTTCCCGCACCTCGGTGAACAGCCGCGAGCTCATCCCGTCGGCCAGAACGCCGACGGCCCCGCGAAGCTGGAAGTAATCTTGATCGGCATAGGGTAACCCTTCGTAGCCAAGGCCGATGTGCGTCTGGCTGGAATCGACCAGCAGATGACGGTAACCGCGCGGGGGCGGCAACTCTCGCGTGACTTCCGGGGTCGTCGGCTGCCAGTTGCCGAGCAGCTTCTCCACGAGCTGCCGCACGCGCGGCCAGTCGATTTTTCCGGCCACGCTGATAATCGCGCCCCGCGGCTGGTAAACGGTCTGAAAGAATCGCTGCACATCCCTGTGCGTCAAGGCTGTAAGGCTTTCAACGGTCCCCAGCGCGCTGCGGCCATGCGGATCGGCATAGAACCGCTGCCGCAGTTCCAGCAGCAGCTTTTGCGACAGATCGTCCTCCAGGGCGCGGACGTCCTGGAGGCATCCCAGCCGCGCGTCCTCAAGCTGATCTTCCGGCAGGTGCGGACGCTGGACGACGTCCGCATAAATCGACAGCACCGCCTCCAGGCTCTCCGCCGGCATCGCCCCGCCGAAGCTGGTGTGCGTGTTGGAACAGGTGGAGGAAGTATCGGCCCCCAGGTTTTCCAGGTCGGTGATGATCTGGCGGCTGTCGCGCTCGCCGGCTCCGCGCTCCACCATCTCGCACGTCAGATGCCCCAGTCCGGCCTGCGACGCTGCCTCAAGCGCCGCGCCGGCGGGCACGAGCAGCGCAAATGCCGCCGATTCCAGCCAGTCCATCTCCTCGGCAATCAGCACCAGGCCGTTGTTTAGCACCTGCGTATGGATTTTTTGCGTCACGGGTTCTGAGTTCCGTGTTCCGAGTTCGGATTTCGATTTTTGAACCGCGGTCAAGAATGTCATCGTAAGTTAACCGGCGTTCGTAAGGCATGCCAGAAGCCGAATACGCCCGTTGAAGGTGGCAGCCGGAAGTCGCAACCCGGAACGCGAAACGCGGAACCAAACTCATGCGTACGCGACATCCGGCACTTGCACGGCCTTGTAGACGGTCTTGGTCCGGCGGAATCCTATCCGCTGGTACAGGCGAACGGCACCGACGTTTTGCGCGGTTACTTCGAGAAACACCCGCGACAGCCCGGCTTTTTGAAAGCCGCCCAGACTGGCCAGCAGCAGGACCGAGCCGATGCCGCGGCCGCGGTGAGGCGCCGTCACACCGACGTTCTGAATGGCTCCCAGGCCGCCGTCATCCACGACCCCCTGGATGGTGCCAACGACTTCCGGCTTGCGGCCGCTGGCCGGCCAAAACTGCACCAGCCACGTGGCAGCGGGAAGAAACGTGCTGCGGTGCGCGATCTCCGACATCAGCCGCCGGCAGCCGTCGCGGTTTCCCAGATTGGGAAAGACGTTGGCGTCGATCTCGTAGCGAAAGCTCATATATTTTGCTTCGGCGTGGGCGTCCAGTAGTTTGGGCTCCCAGGGCACCAGAGAATAATCCGCGCCCAAAGCGGACGACGCGGGGATCGACCCGGCGAGATCGAATTCCATCCGAAACCGCTTGAAGTATGTGACGCCCATAACCGGCCGATCGCTTGCCGTGAATGAAGCCTCAACCGTATCCTATCGCTGGCCGAAAAAGGTGGCAAACAAGCACCCGTGATTGTCATCGGCCTTCGCCCGCCAGTGGACCCGGATCGAGAATTCAATGCCGTCTCGGCCGATTGTGACGACGCGCTTGCCGGCGGCTCTGCCGTCGCCTCCCTGTCGGCCATCATGACCGCTACCGACCACACCGAGGAATCGCTTGACGCCAGTGATTGGCCGCCTGAACGCAGACGGCTGGTGCGGTCGCTGACCGTGGCCACCGTCAATCTGGCGGCGGCATTCGCCTATAGCGAGGCCGCGCGCTGGCTGATGCCCCACTTGAGTTATGCGTGGCACGGGGTGCCATATGCCGCCGCCACGGGAATTCCGATCGCGCACGTATTCCTGCTGTCCCTTTGGCTAGCGCTCGGCTGCGGCCGCTGGCAGCTCCGCTATGCGGCGGGTTTGGCGGCATTTCTCGCGGGGACGCTGGCAGCCTTGATGGGGCTGTGGGGCGGCGGTTTCAGCGCACAAACCGTGCGGACGGTGTTGATGCCGCTGGGAGGCGCTGTGCTGGCCTTGGCGGTGCAACTTGTGGCCGGATTGCACCTGGTGCTATTTCCCGTGCGTGTCGTGACGGGCTGGCGGCTGGATTTTGGTGATTTAGCTTTGCCGCGGCCACGCCAAGTGGTTTCTCGTCAACGACGCATTATCGAGCTGGCCATCGTCGCGACGCTCAGCCTGGCCGCGATCTGGTTCACCGGCGAGCTTTTGCGTCCGCTGGCGTCCAGCGAACTTTTGTTCCACCCGCGGCTGCTGTTGACCACGCTGTTTGCGCCGGTGCTCGTGCCGCTGGCAACCTGCGCCTGGCTCGTGTTTGCCTCGCACTGGCGGTGGCTGGCGGCGGGCGCGGCCTGCCTGGCCCTGGCGACGCCGGCACTGCTGATCGGCACCAGCATCAATGAAGCGCTCCAGCTCGAAACGCCGCAGCTATGGGTCGTCCACTGGGTGCTGCTGCCGGCGACTGCATGGACGGCGGTGAATCTGCTCGTGCTGAGATCGCTTGGATTGCGTCTAGTTGCCAGTTCGCAATAAGACGCATCGCTTGCAACCTGCCCATCGGTCCGCAAAGGAATCCTTGCTGGTCTTACCTCAAAAACGCCAAGGCCCACGGAAAGGCATGCTGCACCACCGACACGGCGACAATCGCCACTTGAGCCACGCAGCACTCGCATGCTTGCCTTGACGCCGCACCGTTGGTCAATTGGCGGCTGTCTGTACGTTGGATAAGTCATGTCCACATCGCTCACCAGTTCGCCACTTGAATGGTCGTATTTTCCCTGGTGGCGAGCCCGCGCATTCTGGGTGCCGCTGCTGGCGGTATCCATGAACGTCGCGTTTTTGATCGCGTGGCCATTCGTCGAACGCGTCGCGATCGGGCTCGTGGCCACGCCTTGGATCTGGCGGCCGAACTTCGACTATTGGCTCCAAGGCTGGACCATGGGATACATCGCCTTGGCCGCAATCTGGCTCAGCTTTGGAACGGACCATCCTGCGATTCGATTTCCGGCCGTTTTGGTCGCGGTGGGGAGCGGGGCCTTCGCGGTGCTGTCTCACTTCGGCGGGTTCTGGAACCTTGACTTTGCCCGCGAATACTATCTACCGAAGTGGCCTTCTGTGTGTCTCGTAGCAATCCAGTGGATCGCCGCGCTGCACCTGGTGTTTTTTCCGCTGCGACGATTCTTGCACTGGCGGGTCGACTTTTCGCCAGCGACAATCGCTCCCGCTGCAGGGCGCAGGTTTCAATTCACCCTTCGCGATATCTTTTGGCTGACGCTTGTGTCCGCCATCGCGCTGGCGGTGATTCGTGCGGCCCAGGTCTGGCTTTCACGTTCCGGCCGAAACGACGTTCTGTTTATGCCAACGTATCTGCGACTGATGTCATTCGGCCAGATCCTGATCCCTTCGTTGGCCTGCGCCTGGTGTATTTTGGGCAGAAAGCGACAGTGGATCGGCGGGCTGGTCGTTGTTCTGGCGCTGACCTGTCCCGCCGTGCTTGTTTACACCGGCTTGTACATGCGCCTGTCGCTAGGCGTGCGCGAACTGTGGTGGGCCCACTGGATGAATGTGGGAGCGGCGTCTTGCGTGGCGATCAACTTGATTGCGCTGCGGCTGTGCAGGCTGCGGGGAACTGTCGTTTGGACCGCTAATCCAGAAATTCCCCTTCCTCCAGCCGCTCGGGGACGTAGGTCTCAGTGACGTAGGAGATGTCTTTGCTGATTAGCGACTCGACTTCCATTTTGAAGCCGTTGGTGAGCATCAAATCGATTTCCTTCTGCCAGGCTTTCTTCTTTTCAAACCACGGATACCCGGCGATCTGCTTGGCGCGCTTGACGTCCTGTTCATTGAGCATGATTTTCACGCTTGGCGTCAGTTGGCAGCGCTCGTAGTCCATGCTTCGCAAGCCGAGAAAGCGGGCCGCGGGAATTGCCATCCGCGTCGATTCATAGGCGAGATTGATCGAGCCCTGCTTGAGGACGCTATAGATGTAGTATCCCCACGGATCGTTATCGAGCACGCAGTAAATCGGCAAGCCTAGCTCGTGGTGGAGGCGGTAAAGCAGCCGCCGCACGCCGCGCGGCGGTTGGCCTTTGCCGTGGGTGAGCAAGCATTTGTGCTCTTGCCAGAAACGATCCTCGTGGAACCGCCGCCAGACCGTGTCCTTTTCGACGTGCAGGATGAATTTCGCGTCGCACTTGACGAATTCGATCACATCCGGCTCGACTATCGACGGAATGCTGTAACCAGCCGAGCCCATGCGGGTGCAGTCGATCGTGTCGCCGCTATCGACGAGAGTCAGCGGCCCCGCCAGATTCCCCTGATTGGCCGCATAGACGTGCAACTCCTCGCGCAGCGCATTGAGCGTCACCTCTACGTCCTCGATGATCGGATCGCATTCGTCCTGGTCCTCAAACGTCTCCTCGGACGTACCCTCGATGGTGTGCTTCAGCAAATAAAACAAACCGCGGATGCTGGTGGTTTTCCCTTGATCAATTAGTTGACGGCAGCCTTTGCCGACGAGCAGCGTCTGCATGTACGCCTTGGCCTGCGACAAATTGAATAGCTCGCGTCGGTTGGTGCCGCCGAGCAATTCGATGATCTTGCGTGTCTGATTGAATTTGACGTTCGACAACGACCGCGAAGGAATATCCGCGTACGGCGCGCGTCCCCGCTCCGCCGACTGCGCCACGCTGCCGGCGAATTCGCGGAGGCTGGAGAGGGTCTTCTTGTCCTTCGCCGTCAAAACGACGGGCGCGTCGGACTTTTCTTTTTTGGGAGCCTTCTTGGCCATACGAATCTCGCTGCTAATACGATTGATCTATTCACGAGCCGTCGATTCCGAATCAGTGGCCACAATCAGCACATTCTCCCCAAACTCCTCGCCGTTCTCCTCCTTCACTTTCTTCCCCCGCTCATCGAGTTTGGTGTCCGCTTCGGCTGTCTTTCGTTTGGCCACATGCAGGAGCTGCTCGTAAAGCTCCTTCTGCCTTTTCTCCGACAAGTCGTTGATCACGCCGACTGCATCGGCGACTTCCTTGAGATACCGCAGGAAAACGCTCCGCCGTTCCCCTTCGGCCTTCACTCGGTTGCGGGCGTTGAGATACATCCCCAGCTTGCGGCCCACGGCTTGCAAGGCTAGCCGCAGTTCCTTCTGAATTTCCGGATAGCCGGCAATCGCCTCCTTCGATTCGCTGGTGAACGGCACCCACACGCTCGCCATGTGCACCATCACCGTCACCGGTCCCTGCGGCAATTGGCCGCGCGATTGCGAAAGGCCGTAGGACCGCCAGTTGTTTTGCATCACCCCCTGCGTGATCGCGCAGGCCGCCGCCTGAAATTGAAGCGGCACTCGATTGGCATATCTGAGCACCTGCATCGTCTGCCCCTCGGTGAGGTTGACGCTGTGCATCGCCGCATGAAGCTGCTCGATCTGCTTCTTGTCCAGCCGCTGCGGGCTTTGCCGTGTGCCGAGCTTCGATTCTTCGATGATTTTGTCGGCCGCCTCACTGCCGATACCATCGTAGGTGTTGATCAAAAACTGCCGCAGCGTGCGGGCATCGCTTTCGCCGAGCGACTCGGTGAGTCCTTCGAGCGTCACCTTCTGAATCGAGGGCGCTCCGCCGAAGGCCAGCCCGACTTCGATCAGGAACGGATTGCCGCGGTAGACGGCCGGCGGCCGCGTGGCGGCACAGTAGAACTCGCCGGGAACAACCTGGTGAAGCCCTTTGAGGATGAGCGGTTCGCCGATCGGGCAGATGCAGTCGGTGGACGGTGAGCTGATCCGCGTGTTCTGAATCGCCTGGTAGAGAGCGTCGGCTTCCTGTCGGCCGGCGCGCTTGGGATTCATCCGCGTGCTGATCTTCGCCGTCTCGCATAGCTTGCGAGCCACGCCGCTGCTCACGCGGCTGAACGACTCGGTGAGGAATGCCGAGATTGTGCCGGCGTGCGTCTCCTTGAGCATCGTCACCAGCCGGCCTAGCTCGACGCCGTAGGGATGCGGCTTGATTTCCTTGGGTTCCGGCGGCAATTGCGTCGTCGAGCGGCGGTAGCTGGTCTCGTTCCCTTCCGGGTCCTTGTAATGAATCGTGACGTGCGGGTTGGCGATCGCCGTCTGCTCGAGGTACTCATCGACGCTGCCGCGGCCGCGGACATACTTGGCTTCCAGCTCGATCGTGACCCGAGTGCCGCTTTTCAGCTCGACCGGCTCCTTGCCATCGTGGGCCGGGTAATGCGTTATCCATTCGATGCCGTGGGCCGCAATCTCTTTGTGCCCTTTTTCGCCGGGCGGTATGTCGATCCCTTCCCCTTTTCCGTTGATGATCTCCGGCTGATTGCGCTTGGTGTCGATTTGCAGCTCGAAATAGTGCGCCGGCTTCTTCGGCGAGGTTTTGGAGATGATCTTCACCGGCTTGCCGGTCGTCAGCATGCCGTACATGCCCGCGGCAGATATGCCGATTCCTTGCTGGCCGCGGCTCATCCGCAGGCGATGGAACTTCGAGCCATACAGCAGCTTGCCGAAGATCAGCGGGATCTGCTTTTTGACGATTCCCGGACCATTGTCCTGTACGCCAACCTTGAATCGGTTGTTGCCGACGGTCTCGATGTGGACCCAGATCTCCGGGACGATGCCCGCCTCTTCGCAAGCGTCGAGCGAGTTGTCAACCGCTTCCTTGACCGTCGTCAGTAACGCCTTGCGGGGATTGTCAAAGCCCAGCAGGTGGCGGTTCTTGGCAAAGAACTCGCTGACGGAGATATCCCGCTGCTTGGCGGCCATCGTCTCGGCCGTGGCGCGGCGGCGGCCATTCGATTCCGCGTGTAGTTCGCCGTTGGCGGGGGCTCGCGGAGTGCCGTTGGCTGGCGGCTGAGCAGCGCTGTCCGCGGTGCGATCGAACGAGGTGGGCGAAGGGAGAGCGGGAGAGGCTTTGGTCGCTTTCACCATGGGCAAACGTGGGCACTCCTTTCCCTGACCGGCATAGTCGGCATGCCCCGCGATCCCAGCGGCGGCATTCTGCGGACGAAACAACTAGCACCTGGAAAACTAGGCGAATTATAGCGATTTTGCCGCTTGCCTCCCAGGCGGCTTTAACGGTGTTACGGGCACTATCGGCATGAGGCAAACAGTTGCTACGACACTACCTGAATCGACTCACCCCTAAAGAGCGGCCTGCCGAAAAACCCACTAACAGGCCCCGCCAGCGGCGTCCTTCCGTCCGCCCAGGGGACACGCTGCCCCGAAAAATGCTCGGCTGAGGCATTCACCCGGCCCGGCCGATTTCCAAGCTGGATAAAAAGGAGTTGGTCCATGAAGCCCCTGCCTATGCGCTCGGCGCTGGCCGCCACGGCCATGCTGCTTGTGGCGCTTGTCGCCAGCCAGGTCCATGCCCAGGGCGATTGCCCAAACTGCGTCGGCCATCACGGCCTGCTGGGGCATCACGGAATGCTGCTGCACGGAGCTTACGGAGCGCATCCTGCGGGGTACAACCTCCAACACTTCCATGATCCCTACGGCTATTACGCTCACGGCAACTACGGCCACCACGACTACTACGGCCAACACGGCATTCATGGAGTCCTAGGAGAGACCGGCGCCAACTGGGGCGACTGCGCTTACCGCTACTACGGCCTGCACGACCTGTTTGGCAACTACTTCGTCGGCAACAACTGCGGCGGTTTCGGGGCGGCAATGTACGTTTCGCCGCTTCCGGTGCCGCCGCACGTCGGACACACCTTCATCACCTACCAGCCGCTGATGCCGCACGAATTCATGTACCGCCACCACCGCACGTACCACCGCTACTACAACGGCGGCATGGGCCTGACTCGCGCGAGCGTGATTTATCGGTAGTCGCCCGCGACAATCGTCCGCAACTCACCCCCGGATTGCTTGGAGAATTCCTGTGAAAACCATTCGCTTGATCGCATTGACGGCCGTGGCCGTCGGCAGCCTGCTGATGGCAACGCCGGCGCACGCCGTTAAACCGCGCTATCGCGCCGATTACCTCGCCACCCAGTACGCGGCCGCACGGCCGTGGCATGGCAACTACTATCACACCAATTACGGCGTTCCGCTGGCCCTCGTGGTGCCACCCAACGCCAAGATGATTTCCAGCTATGGCTGGGGCGTGACGGCGACCGAAATCAATCCGATTTACCATCAATTCGAGCGCCCGTTCCCTGGTTACATCGACGCCAGCGGCGCGCTACTGCTGCCAACGCCGCCCTGGCCCAGCCACACGGATCAGTTCGGCGTGTACCCGATCCGAGGTCCGTGGTAGCACCGCATTCTCCTTTGCCAGCTCGGACAGCATGAGGGCGCTGGCCTTCGTGCTGTCCGTTTTGTTTTCTTGGCCGGCAGAGTCGAACTGAGTTTGTGGGCGACATCACTTTGATTGCACGTGGCGCCGAGTGTCCGAACCACGTCTATCGTATGGGAAGTCGCGCAAATGACTTGGCAGAATGGACTTGTGACGGGTCGCGACTGCGCCACTTCACTTTGGCTCAGCCGTTGCAAAAGGTTGATTCCTGTACCCGATCACAAACAACCTTTCGCAGGAAATACGCGTCATGTTTACCGCCATTCTGGCCTCCGTGTTCTTCGGAACATTGGGGATGGCATTCACCCTTGTTGCCCGGCCCGTGCGGCCGCTGCACGATTTTTAAGAAGTCACTGATGCCGATCTGAAAAAGCTTCCCGCGCTATCAGGCCGGTTTACTTTCGACAGGCATCGAGTAGCGCTTCGTACCGGGCCTTCCAGGCTGTACCGTCCAGACCCGGCGGTGTTTTCAGCGTGTATTCGAGGATACTCGCGGCCGCAGCTTTGTCTCCCAATTTGCTTTGGGCCAGAGCGACCGAGTATTTGGCCTTGAACCAGCGCTCTGTACGGGACTTGCTCCGCGCCGCCACGATTCGCCACTGCGTAACCGCAGCCGTCAGCGACTCCTTTTCGCCGCCAGCCAGCAGCAGGTCGCCATAGGCCTCCTGAATGCCGCCGTGGGAAGGATTTTCTTTGGCAAGTCGCGAATACAGCCGCAGTGCTTCGTCGCGGCGATTGGCGGCGGCCAGCGCCTCGGCCTGGATGCGATCGAGCGCCAACACGTCCTCCTTGTTCAGCCGCTGCCGCTGCGGCGCCAGCAGTTCCAGCGTGGCAAGCTGCAGGGAGGCGATCGGCTGCCGCGCTTCGGGCCGCGACCGGCTGACGGCCGCCGACAAACCGCCCAGGAGGTCGAGTAACTGTTCGGGCGACGCCTCGCTCATTTCTTTGAGTATCTGTTCCGCGGCGCTCCGCTTGGCCGGCTGCGTCGCCAGCGCGAGCACAAGTTGCGCCTTGGCGGCACTGGTCCACTGCGGCGGCGCACCTTCCGCCCCGGCAACAGCCGCGGCAAGCAGCTCCTCCGCCTGCGGGGCGTCGACAGGCAGATAGTCGAGCACGATTTCGGCGGCAGCCAGCACGGCGACGCGCTGCGTGTCGTTCCATGACTTGGGCGGCGTGTTTTGCGGCCCGACGACCACGCCCTGCAAGTACGCCACTGCCTTGCGGGCTGGGCCCTCGGTTTCCTGTTTTTTCGCCGCTCGCTCCGATAGCTCCTCCCTCAGCGCTTTGGCGGCTGCTGCCACGGCGGCCGCAAAATGCTGTGACTCGGCGGCGATGCTGGTGTACGCCGCCGCTGCCTTTTCCCAATGGCCGCGGCTCTCATAAAGTCGCCCCTGCCAGAGCCGCGCCTGCTGCGCCGATTCACTGGTGGACCACGTGTCGATCTGCTCGACGAGCAGTTTTTCATATTCCTTTTCGTATGCCGGATCGCGTCGCACTTCCTGGCCGGCGTTCCAAATGCCGCGGAGGTGCGCCGC
>DASRJP010000299.1:0-10762 GCA_035649415.1 Pirellulaceae bacterium
CTTCCAGCCGGCAGAGGTGGCTCAGCTCGCTGGTGCGGCACAAGATGGCTGCGGTGCGGAACAGCTCCCGCGGAGTCCGCAGGCCGAACAGGCTGCTGCGGGCCAGGACTTCGTAGGCCACTGGAGAGCTGCCGCGGTTGGCTACGATGGGCTGATAAAACGGGACCAGCCGACCGTCCACGAGGAGCTTGTCGAACTGCGAGACCGCCAGGGCCATATCGTCGGCCGGCGTATGCTGCGTCGGCGCCACGCGGCCATCGTCATACGACGCCAGGCGGAACACCACGCTGCCAAATTGCAGGATGTCCCCCATCCCCACCGGATGCGGCTCGTGAACGCGATTGCCGTTGACGAACGTGCCATTGCGGCTGGACAGGTCGCGAACCCACAATCGTCCTCCGGCTGCCAGCACCTCGGCGTGTACCAGGGAGACGGTGGGATGCGCGATGCGAACCTCCAGGCTCGAATCGCGGCCGACGTATGCAGGAAAGGTCCCAGGCAGCAGCAGATCGCCGAGCTGGGCGGCCGTCTGGCAATAGGGCGCCAGCCGCCAGGAGGGGGGCTGGATCATGCATTCGGTCGTGTGAGACGTGCCGGTGCGCGGCATTGGCGGGACCTCATGTGCACGAAGCCAAATTTCCGCGAACCCCAGTTCACGTGCGAAACTCTACGTCGCGCCGATGCCACTTGTCGGCACGATTACCCGCCAATTTCTTCGTCGCCGTATCGTCGTTGTGGTTGGATGGATTGTGCCGGCCGTGTGGTCCGAACCGACCTGACCGTTGGATGTGTAATGGAGAAAGGCGTTTTCGGCTTGGCGCGCCAGGGGGAGACGTAGTGTGAGTCGGCCGCAACGAACGCACAATCGACAGAGCCTGACGCGTCCCTCAATCCACGTACACGAACTCGTTCAAATTGAGCACGAGCTTGCACAGCGCGGCCAAGGCACGCTGCGCTGCCGGCGTGGGCGACAAAAAAGAACTGCCGCTTGGCTTGAAATCGAGCGTTGCCGTCCGCTCTGCGGTTTGCACCCGAAAGTTTCGCACCGCAGAGCTGATCGAATAAGTGCGGAAGCCAATCTTGCCCTGCGGCAGAGGCGCTTCGTCGGTGTAATCGATCTGCGGCTCTTTGGCGCCGCCGACAAAAACTCGGATCCGCGCGCCTTCCAGCACGACCTTCACGTCATGCCATTGGCGCGGCGCCAACTCCATGGCGCTGGTCGCCAGCGCCTTCCAGTCGTTTTGATGTTTGCCCAGCCGAAGCTGGTCCTTGCGGAAGTTGATGTTGTACGCGTGCAGAGTATCAACGCCGCGCTCAGCCTGATTCACCCGCAATATCAGGCCCGCGTCGCCGCCACCTTCCAGGAGCATCACCTGGGCCTCGATCGTGCCGTCGCGGAGTTCCAGCTTTTGGTGGACGATCTTGGCCCCTTGCGTGGCATCCACCTGCAGGCCGCCATCCTCGCGGAGCTGCCATTTGCCGCCGTATTGTTCCCACCCTTCGAGCTTCGTTCCGTCCGCGTTCCCCGCCGCGCGAAACAGCTCGGGTTGATCCCTTTCCAGCGTTTGCCAGCGGGCCTGCTCGCGTGCCAGATAGCTGGCGGCGATTTGGCGCTCGCTGTCGCTTGGCAGCCGGCCCAGGGCCAACTGGTAGGCTCGCACGACTTGTGCCGCCGCATCTCCCGGCGCTTCCCGGGCAATGCGCTCGGCCAGCGCCGCCGACTGCTGCTGCATGAATTCCCCGTTGAGCAGGATCAGCGCCTGGGGCGCTACCGTCGTCACGTTGCGGCGCGAAGTCGGCGTGTCGGGACTGGCGGCATCGAAAGACTCCAGGAGCGGGACACCAAGTGTCCGCTTGGCGAAGATGTACACGCTGCGGCGGGCCTGTTGAGCCAGTGGCTGGTTGTTTTCCCAGCCGTTTCCGGGGCGCGACTGGCTGGAAAGCACCTCGGCCGAGAGTGTTGGAAAAATCCCGCGGCCATACATCTGGAAATTGACCGAACCGGCGACCGACAGCGTCGCGTCGCGCAGGACCTCCGCTTCCATCCGCCGCAGGTTTTGCCGCCAGAGGAGTGTGTTGTCAGGATCGACCAATTGCGGATCGGCAGAAGGGGCTAGGGACTGGGGGCTAGGGGCTAGTTGATTCTCCTGACCTCTAACCTCTGACCTCTGACCTCCCGCCACTGAACCCTGAACTCTGAACTCTGAACCCTCAGCCCGGCTGCTCTGCCGATACGTCGCGCTTGTTACGATCCGCCGGTGCAGCCGCTTGAGTTCCCACTGGCCACGAACCAGCTCGCTCGCCAGGTGATCCAACAGCTCCAGATGCGAGGGCGGCTGGCCGGTGTGGCCAAAATCGCTGGGTGTGGGAACAATGCCGCGGCCGAAATGATGGTGCCAGAGCCGATTGACGATCACGCGGGCAGCGAGCGGGTTTTCGCCAGACGCGATCCAGCGGGCGAGCGTCAGCCGCCGGCCATGGGTAAGTGGGACGCTCCTGGTGCCGCTAGAATGTGAGGGCTCGTTCTCAATCTCTGGAAGGTTTGGCAAGGCGGCGGTCTTGGTAGTGCACAATACCTCGACAAACCGCGGCTGCACCTGTTTTCCCGGAGAGCCGGCGTCACCGCGGATCAAGATGTGCGTCGGCTTGGGAGGATCCATCCGCTCGCTTACGCACAGCGTCTGGCCGCCGCCGGAGGGCAAATCGCGAAAAACCCCTTCCTTGTTCAGCGGCTGACCGCCGCCGACGGTCTCGGCCATCTTGCCGTAACGGTGGATGTTGGCGAAAAAGCCCGTGAAGCTGTAGTAATCCTCCTGCGCGATCGGGTCGAACTTGTGATCGTGGCAGCGGGCGCAGCCGATCGTCAGGCCGAGCATGGCCGAGCCGGTGGCGCTGACGATGTCGTCCAGTTCGTCCGCGTCCGCCTGCCGCGGATCGTCGGGCTCGTCGTCCCACACGCCGAGGCGATAGTAGGCGGTGGCCGCAATCGAATCGTCCGTCAGCGGGGTCAGCTCGTCCCCCGCCAGTTGCTCCACCAGGAACCGGTCGTACGGCTTGTCGGCATTGAGGGCGCGAATGACGTAATCTCGGAACCGCCAGGCATTCGGCTTCTCGTCATCCCGTTCGTAGCCGTTGGTCTGAGCGAAACGGACGATGTCCAGCCAATGCCGGCCCCACCGCTCGCCGTGACTCGGGCTGGCCAGCAGACGATCGGCGCGGCGCTCGAAGGCGTCGGGCGATGAATCGGACGCGAATTCCTCGATCTCCTCGTAGGTCGGCGGCAGTCCGGTCAGGTCGACGCTTGCGCGGCGCAGCAGCTCGCGCCGCGTCGCCGGCGGCGAAGGCGCCAATCGCTTTTCGGCCAGCTTGTGGCGAATGAACGCATCGATCGAATTCCGCACCGGCTCCACTGCTCCTCTGACCTCTGACCTCTGACCTCTGTCCTCTCCCTCCAGCGGCAGCGGCGGATCGGTAATCGGCCGAAACGACCAGAACTGGCGGTCGGTGTCGCTGATTTCGAGCGCTCCCTTGCGCGGCTGAAGTGCGGTTTCTCCGCCGGGCGTCCATGGCGCGCCCATCTTCACCCACTCGGTAAGCGTGGCGATTTGCTCGGGCTTGAGCCGCACGTCGGGGGGCATCTCCAGCGACTTGTAGTTGATGGCCTCAAGCAGCAGACTCTCTTCCGGCTTGCCGGGAACGATTGCCGGCCCCAAATCGCCACCGGCCAGGATTGTGCCGCGGGAATCGAGCCGCAAATTCCCCTGCTGCTTCTTCTCGCCGTGGCATTTATGGCAGTTCTCGGCCAGGATCGGCCGGACCTTTTTCTCGAAGAACTCGAGCTGTTCCGCCGTCGGCCGCTCCGCTGGCTGGGGTTCGTCCGCCCATAGCCACGCCGCCGCCAGACCTAAGCTGGCTGCCAGCACGAGCAGGGATCGAGAGCAACGGATCATGGCGGGGAAGCGCGGGGCAGGAATGCTGGCAGCCGGCCGCGCAAGTGCTGGCCGCCAAAGTTGCGGTTCATCCTAAACCAAGGCGGTATTTGGAGCAATGAACGCTCGGTAGGACAGGTTTTCAACCTGTCCAAGGGATAAACGCCATGTCGTCCGATTGCACCCGGACCTACAGAAATCGGTGCTCGTCGCCCTTTTTCGGACAGGTTGGAAACCTGTCCTACGCGAAACCGACATCGACACATTCCTCAAAATCCGCATAATCCCCACCCGCGCGTAAGCGCCTGCCGCGCCGCGGGACGATCAAACCATTAGGCGATCGCGGGACAAGCTCGCCGAAATTCGCTAGCACGCTGGCCCAACCCACAACTCCAGCCTGGCGGCAATTGCCAGAGCGAGACCACACGTGGCCCACATTCATCCCCTGGCGCTCGTCGATCCGGCTGCCGAGATCGGCCGCGACGTTTCGATCGGTCCGTTTTGCGTCGTGGAGAAAGGGGCGGTCATCGGCGATGAGTGCCAGCTAGCGGCCCGGGTGGTCGTCAAAGCGCGCACCATCCTCGGCAAGAACAATGAAATCGGCGAAGGGACGGTCCTGGGGGGCAAGGCCCAGCACGTTGTGGAGTCACAGCCCGGCGGAATGCTTGTCATCGGCGACCATAACCGCCTGCGCGAAAACGTGACCATCCACCGCGGGCACGCGGAAGACGCCAAGACTGTCGTGGGAGACCACAACTACCTCATGGTCAATGCCCACATCGGTCATGATTGCCGCGTGGGCAACCACACGATCATCGTCAACAACGTGATGGCGGGGGGACACGTTCAGATTCACGACCGGGCATACCTCTCCGGCGGCGTGGCGGTGCATCAGTTCTGCCGCGTTGGGCAGTACGCGATGGTCGGCGGGCTGGGCCGCGTGGTGCAGGACGTGCCGCCGTACGTGATGGTCTCCGGCGGCGGCGAAACGGAGATCGTCGGCCTCAACCGCGTAGGGCTGAAACGGAACGGTTTTACGCCGCAAGAATTGCTCCAGCTCAAGGCGGCATACCGGGTGATCTATCGCCAGGGGCTCCGGTGGTGCGAAGTGCTGGAAATCCTCGAGCGCGATTTCAGCACGGGACCAGCGGCGGCATTCACCGAGTTTCTCAGGTGCGGCAAGCGAGGCTTCATCCGCGAGCGCCGGATCAGCCGCAAGGCAACGCTCAAAATCGCCGCCGTCGACGCGGACGACGATGCCGACGAGCTGGCAGGCGGCAAGCGGCGAACTGAAGCAGCGTAGCTGCTTGACCTTTGCCTGGCACCGTTCACTGTCGCGGCATTTCGACTTTCACCGGCGGCTCTTCCGCCGGCAGCGGATGCAGTGGAATCGGCTCGCCCCCGCGCTCCAAGTAGATTTCGTAAATCTGCCACTGCAGGTGCGACGCGGCAATCCACACGATGACTTGCGCCGCGATGAAGCCGAAGCCGAAGACAAGGCACCCCAGTGGCGTCAGAGCGAATGCGGCCATCAAGAATAGCGAGGCCAGCGTTTCCTCAACCCACACTCGCCGAAGATATCCCTTGAACCAATCGAATCGAAATATCAGGCGGATATCCTGCGTTAGCCCGGCGCGAAGAAGCATCGGAGCAGTGAGCACGGCTGTGCCGAGCGCGACCGTTAGCATTCCCACCATGAGGATCGGGACGACGATCCCCAGCACAATTAGAGCCACCTGCCGATTGTTTAGCAGAAAGATCAATCCGAATTGAAGGCTCAACTGCAGCGGCAAATAGAGGACCAGGTATAGGATCATGCCAACCATCATCATCAGCACGTACGGCCAAACACCCCGCATGCCGTAGTCGCCGAATCGGCGGAAATCGAACTTGGGGTAGGGCGCGTCGGGCCGGCGATGCAGGGCTTCGACAATGTGGTAATAGAATCCCCACTGTGCGACGTGCCCCAGCACCGGGATGAAGCCGCACACCGACAGCAGCACGACACTGACGAACCAATCCGGATTGTCGAACACGTACCGAAATGCCGGCAGGTACTTGAGCCGCCGAGGCGCGGGTGGAGCTGGCGGAGGCTCGCCAGTCGCTTGCTTCGCAGCCGCCGATGGGAATTCCGTGGTCAAAGGATCTGCAGTCGCTTCCCTCGGGTGCTGGCCAGCGCGGCGAAAATTGTCGTGCAGATCGGAGTCCGCCCGCGCGGGTACAATGGCGGCAGTGGATAATTCGGTCTCCGGCGGCGTCGCGGGTGATTCTTGTGGTGGCATAGGCTCACTCCAATAGCAGCCCTACATCGTACTCGTCGTCGGCGGCAGGAACTGCATGCCAGGAGGCGAATTGGGGGGCGGCATCAATCGCCTGGGCTTCAGCGGCACCGGCTCGCCGCCGCGCGCCAAATACAGCTCGTAAAGCTGCCACGATAAATGGGCATTGGCCAGCGAAACCCAGGCCCAGCCGGCGTACGATCCGATGAATAGCAGCAGGCAGCCCAGCGTCGTCATGATGAAACCCGTGGCGAGCACAAAAAGCGTCGAAAGCACCAGCTCCAGCCACATCCGGCGCAGAAAATCGCTCCACCACGAAATCCTGAATCCCACAGGCAGATCCTGGCTGAGTCCCAGCCTCAGCATCAGCGGGGACAGCAGAATCATGGGCGTGATCACGACCAGTGCCATCGCCAGACCCATGAGCGGCAGGCTGACGCCCAGCACGATCGCTGCGTGCTCGTCTCCGACCGCCGCAATCACCCCCGCGATGACGATCATGCCGATGTAGGTCAAGACATAGCACGCCCCCAGAGTGCACCAGATCACGAGCTGCACCAGGAATGGATACACGCCGCGGGTCAGGTAGTCGCCGAAGCGGTTGGCGTCGAAATCCGGCAGCTCTTTGCCGCGGGAGAGGTTCAGTTGCTCCACGCAGTCGTACGCATATCCCGTCCACACCATCCAGCCCACCAGCGGAACAATGCCTGTTGAGAAATAGGCCAGCGTTCCCCAGAAGAGGTTGAGCGGCCAGTTGCGGCTGGCCAGGACCGCCTGATAAGCGGGGAAGTATTCGAGCCTGGTGCGATCGGGGACTACCAGTGGATTCGCTGCTTCCAAGGGACCCGTCGACGCGGTAGCCGGCTGAAGCGACATAGTGCGACCGCACGGTCAAGCGCTGCAGGGCGGCGAGGGAGGGCGCGTCGGCCCTAGGGGCCACTGGGGGCAACTCAGATGGGCGCCGGGCCCATCGGCGCCGGTCCTTCCCAGGGCTTGAGCGGGATCGGCTCGCCGCCGCGTGCGAGGTAACTCGTGTAGAGCTGGTAGTACAGGTGGGCTTGAGCCAGGAGCCAAATTGCCATTGATGGGTACAGCCCGATAAAACACGTGATCACTGACAGTGGACCTAGGATGAATAAGGACACGGCAAATAGAAACAGCACGCTCAGCGCTGCTTGCGGCCACATTTTGGCCAGGAAGTCCATCGCCCATTTGAATTTGAAGCCTTCGGCAAAATCTTGTGCCAGTCCTGCCCGCAGGGCGAACGGTATCGTAAGTACGTGTGTCGCCATGATCAGCACCAACATCAATCCATACATGCAGCACATTCCAAGCGCCGCCGCAGCGCCGGCGGCTTCCTCTCGACCGCCTCCACCGGTAGCAGCCAAGATCGCAAACAGGGGGATCATGACGATGCAAGACATGGGGATCGATACTACCACCCCGACCACCAAGCCGACCAGAAACGGCCACACACCCCTCATCAGGTACTGCGAGAAGCGCCCAAAATCGAATTTGGGGTAAAGCTGCCCCGGAAAACGGTGGAGCGACTCCAGTGTTTCGAAGGCGTAGCCCTGCACCACGATGCCGCCGATGATCGGGATCAGGGTGCATACGGCGGCCAGCACCACGTTCATCACCCATTCGGGATGCGCAAAGATGTACTGGAATGACTCCAGATACCGCATTGCAGGCGGCTCCATTGGCGGCTTGGGCGGTATGTAACTTGGCGTCGCATACGGGTCGCTCGAGGGGTAGGACATCGCTGGATCTTTCCGGGAATACGCTCCGCTAACGGTCAGAATCCCAAATTACAAGCACCAAAACCCAAACCAGACCCAATCACCAAACTTCAAGTATGCCGATTGTGGCCTGAATCGTCCCCTCTGTCCATTTCACTTTTCAGCTTTTGCTTTGTTTGGATCCGGGCAACACGCGCAGCGTGGTCAGCTTGAGTCTTGGTTCCGGCATGTGGTCTATGGCAGCTTCTGCTCCAGCAGCCACTTATACACTTCGTCGTTGTTGTAGGTCTCCGTCCACGAGTCGTGCGTCGCCTCCGGGTAGACCGTGAACTTCACGTTGCCGCCGGCCTTCTTGATCGCCTCCACCATCTCCTCGCTCTTGGCGATCGGCACGCTTTGATCCTTGGCCCCGTGGAACACCCAGATCGGCGTCCCTTTCATTTTTTCGGCTGCCGCAGGGTCCCCCGGTCCGCAGATCGGCACGGCAGCGGCAAATTTTCCCGGATGTTTGGCAAGCATATCCCACGTTCCGGTCCCGCCCAGCGCCAGGCCGGTCACGTACATCCGCTTGGGATCGACCTGATACGTATTCGCCACATGTTCGACGAGCTTGGCCAGCTCGTCGGCATTCCATTGCTTTTCCGCTGGGCACTGCGGGCTGACCGTGACGAATGGAAAATCCTTCTTCTGCTCGACGATCTTCGGCGGCCCGTGCCTTTTGACCAGTTCCAGGTTGTCGCCCCGTTCGCCGCCGCCATGGAGAAACAGCAGCAGCGGCCACTTCACGTCTTTCTTCTCGGGAGTGCCGTAGGCAGTCGGGAGAAAGAGGAGGAACTTGATCTCGGCCTTGCGCTCGGCGTCGCCTTCCTTGACAGTGACGGTGACCGATTGAGCGGCTTGCATGCCGGCGGTGGGGGCCTGGGCATGCGCGCGCGGAACGAAACCAACCGACGCGAGCAGCAGGCCCGATGTGAGGATTCGCTGGCTGACGCTCGAGTGGGCTGCTTTCATACAGACGACCAATCCACCCCCAACGTAATTGTCAGCCTGGCCAAATCCAAGTGTGCGCGATCGTCATCCCCTCGCGCAGGATTGGCAAGAGAGCTTGCTCGGGCTGACCCATGATCATGTTGCCGACAATGACAACGCCGATGCCTGCACAAATGACGGCCGTTCCCCCCAAGTTCATGAAAAAGAAGCTGGCGCATTGTTCCCAGCGCATAATGATGAATACCAGGCTGTAAACCGGAACCAGCAAACAGAGGATTCCCTGAAGCGGGCTTTCTCGGAACGCCACAATCAGAATACAGACGCCGCTGTAAATGCACATCAGCCAGCCTACAAACATCAGAACTCCACCAGCAACAGCAATCGCGCTCCGCTGCGGGATCATCATCATCATCGCCATGAAGCCGACCAGCCCCATCAGGATCAACAGGTATCCCCACCAAGGTAATCCCTCGCGAGTTTTCTTTTTTTCTTCTTCCTTGTCCTCCTCGATGGTCCGCGCCGCACGCGCCAGAAACATGTCCGTGACCGAACCGCTTTCTGCGCTGCCGTCCGCCCCAATCCGCATCGTCTCCATCCGCCGCCCGAGCCTCATGTTGTAGCCGCACTGCACGCACACGATGGCGCCCATCGGGATTGGCGCGCGGCAACCGGGGCAGGGAGTCGTTCCCGTCGGCGCGGAGGAGAGCCCCACTTCATCAAACAGACCGGCTGACGGATGGGCCGGTGACGGGGCGGCTGGCGCGGCAGGAGCTGGCGTAGGCGCAGGTTGCTGCGGCATCGGCGCCGTCATCGCCGAAGCGATGCTGCTGGCGGCGCCTTGCGCTGGAATCGACAGCGGCCGGCTGCATTTGGGGCACTTGACGGTCCGCCCAGCCAGCTCGTCTTTGGCGGCAAAGCTCTGTCCGCAGGCGCAGGTAACTTTGATCGGCATAGTCTTTCTATTCTGAATGGGGAAGTCGCCGGATACAACGGCCGGGGCTCCGGCGATCGTGATTGGCGCCGGACCTTACGGTTTCCGGACGGATTCCGCCCTCCACTGCCGCCGAGTATCATCAAGCCCAACCTCCTGATCCCGACTTTATGCTCCATCCATGTCCCGCAAGATCATCATCCTTACCGAAGGGCATACCGAGCCCCATGCCGGCAAGACGGCGGCCAGCGTGATCCGCTATCGCGGCCAGGAAGTGGTCGCACTCCTCGACAGCACTCAAAAGGGGAAAACCAGCGGCGACCTGCTTGGCGTCGGCACAACGCCGGTCGTCGGCTCGCTCGATGAGGCCCCCAGTGCCGACACGCTGCTGCTGGGCATTGCACCTCCCGGCGGGAAAATTCCGCCGTCCTGGCGGAAGGTGATCGTCGATGCGATCAGCCGCCGCAAGATGGATGTCATTTCCGGGCTGCACGACTTTCTTTGTGACGACCCCGAGTTCTCTTCCGCCGCCAAGGCGTCCGGCGTCGAGCTCATCGACGTCCGAAAGAACAAAGAGAAGACGATCGCCCGCCGAGTCGGCCTGCGCCCTGATTGCCTCCGCGTCGCCACCGTCGGCCACGATTGCTCGATCGGCAAGATGCTCGTGGCGGTGGAGCTGACAAACGCCCTGAAGAAGCGAGGGCAGAAGGCCAAATTCATCGCCACCGGCCAGACCGGCATCATGATCGAAGGGGATGGTCTCCCCATCGATTGCGTGGTCGCCGACTTCGTCAGCGGCGCAGCCGAAAAAATGATCCTCGAGCATCAGCAGAAACACGACATCCTGCTAGTCGAAGGTCAGGGAAGCCTGGTTCATCCGTCGTATAGCGG
>DASRJP010000300.1:0-53211 GCA_035649415.1 Pirellulaceae bacterium
TGGAAAGCTGCTCGCTTTTGCGCACTGGCTTTGCCGCGAGGTACTGGGCAAAGGTCTGCCCACTTTCCTTGTGTTCGGCCAGCCAATCGCCGGGGCGCGGCTTGGATAGCGGCTGAGCAAGCGGTGTCAGTTTCGTCTCAACATCCGCCAGCGCCGATCGATCGCGCGTGGTTTGTGCCGCCGTGTCGCCGCCGCAGCCGGCAACTAGCGCCAGACACAAACAGATTGCGATCGAAATTCCACGAGAGGCTGACATGTTACGGCAGCTCACGCCGTCCCCACCAGCGTATCGGCATTTTTCAGCTTCCCGCGGAGCACTTGCTTGTAAACATGCGACTCGCCCTCAAGGAGTCCCTGGGCCCGTTTCAAGTCCATGTACATTCCGGCCGGGATGGACGATTCGCGCCAGCCGCGGGGCGGGCGGCTCCCTTCCGACATCTGCACGTACAGTACGTGATCGAATTCCGCCGTGTCGTGAACCTCCCCGTCGTGAATGTGGACCGTCGGGAAGAAAATCTCGCGCGGTTTTGTCCGTGGGAAGGAAAAGGCCATTGGATGCACGTTGGTCTTTTCCGGCTTGAGTTTGAAAACGGCAAAGCCGTATTGTTTATAGCCCGGGAGCTTCTCCCAGGTTCCTTCTGGCAAACGGAAACGTTTATCGAGCCGGGCGAAGTCGGCCACGGTGGGAACAAACGACGCCTCGAAGCTGCCGACGTCGATCACAGCCAGATGGGGTTTCGAGAGCGGCGCCTCCCCCTTGGGAACTGCCGCTGCGGCCCTGGGCTGGGGAAAGCCTTTCTCCATGTCGCTAAAGAAGTCGTCGTACTTTTCCAGGTTGATGAACTTCACCGCGTCATCCGCCGACTTCTTGGGCGTCGGCAGCGGCAAGACCATTGCCAGTTCGTCCTTGGCCTTGTAATGCATGCTGTAAACGAGAAATTGCCGTCCTTCCTCCGCCGCGCGGGCAAAAATCCTGGTGGCGGACACGCTTTCTACGACGCCCGTAAAACAGCACATGGATCTCTCCTTTCGGGGTTGCCCCGACGGGAGATTTTCCGCCCCCTCGCTGCGCCTGTCAAATAGGCGAGCATTGCCAAATGTTTTCTTCCAGATCAACCAGCCAATCGGGGCACCCGTCGTTCTCCTTTCGAGTGTCGCCGGCTGACCAAAGGTCAAGTAATTCGCTGGGCGAATCCGCGCTGGCTGTGGACTCAAGAAAGCCGAGATCCGCCAGTGCCGCATCGAACTGCTGCGGATCCAAAGCCCCCAGGTAGCCCACCGTGCGAGGAATAATGGCTGCATTCCTCATTTCAGCACTGGGCTGTGTCGGCACCAACAGCGCCGCGGCATCGGCGGCGCGTGAATCTGCATTGTTAATTGGCAATGCGGCTGTTGCCACCCGCTCGATCCGCACGGCGTCGGCAATGACGGTGCCACTGGCATTATTGCCAAGCTGGACGCCCAGTTGTGAGCCGCTGATCGAGAGCGTCGTGACGAGTTTCCAGTTGCTGCCGTCGGCGGAAAGGCCGCTGGCGGCCGTCCGCTGATCTACCGTGACGGTGCGCACCAGGCGGCTGCCATCGTAGAAGCTCACTGGGGCGTTGCTCGCATTGCCGCTGCCGCCGGTCCAGGTCATCCACACGCGATAGCTGCCGGCCGGCAAGCTCGTGAAATTCCAGCGGGCGATGGCGGTAACGCCGTTTGTGCTGCGAGCGGCCAACTGCAGGTCGCTGTCGCGCCCACTGCCGGTCCGCGTGCTCCATGCGCCGCTGGCCGTATACCCAGTCTGGCCGTTGTCGAGATTGCGTATGGTGCTCGTGCTGGTCGTCGTAGAGGTCGTCGCGTTGCGGACTGTGCCGCTGAGATTCAGGTCGTACTGCCCCTCGTTTGAGTCGTTATTAGCCAGAACGATCCGGCCGGCATACGTCCCGGCCGCCTGCGAGTTCAATCTGATCGTCAGTGAAGTCGATTGTCCGGCAGCCAGCGACGTGACGCCGATGTTGGAAACGATCGAGTAACCTGCGGGCAGTCCGCTGACTGGCGTAAGCGTCAATGTCCGTGTGCCGTGGTTGATGATGGTGATCGTACGTGTGACAGGAGTGCCGACGTAGGTGGAGCCGAAGTTGACCGACCCGCCATCGGCCACCTGGCTCCCGCTGACCGCAACGGTGATCTCCGGCGCGCCACCGGTAGTCGTCGTGCCGGTGGTCGTTGAGGCCGGCACCGAGCCGGTCAACGTGTATTGCCCCATGTTCCCGTAGCCGCCGGTGGAGCGGGCGACGACGTAGTACGTCCCGGCGGCAATACTCGCCGAAAGGCTCGATCCCAGCGAAGCGCTGGAATTAGACGAGGCCACGATCTGTCCAGCGGCATTCTTCAATTCCAGGATCGAGTCGAGGTTTGCTCCGAATGAAGCCACATTGAGCGTGAGGCGTGCTGTTCCGCCTCCGGTCGTGAACTTCCACACGTCGGCGTCCTGGTAATCCTCGATGACCCCCTTCAGGTTGACGTTGCCGCTCTGCACGCTCAGCGTGGAAGCCGCGGAAACGCTATCTCCAAAATCGTCGGGACGCAGGCCGAAGCCGTTGTTTGCGCCCGCGAGGATGGAGATGTCGTTCTGATAGGCCGTGGGACCGGCGTCCGTTGGACCGTTGAACCAGGTGGAGCGCGAAGCGTAGTAGCCCACGCCCATGATTGGTGCGAGGGTCGAAGTGCCGCTGTTGTACGACTGGGTCAGCGCGCTGCCGGCGTAGGTGCTCTGGTGTGAGAGGCCGAACAAGTGTCCTGCCTCGTGGGCTGCTGCCTCGGCGACATAGCGGGCATTGCCGCCGCCGAGAGCCCTGGCGAAGACGAACGCAATGTTGGGGGCCGCGCTGGTGAACGCGCCGACGTAAGCCACGCCGCCGGCACTCGATCCGAACCAGTCGGACCAATTGCCGCCGATTGCCACGCGGACGGCGGTGCGGTCGGCAAAGCTCGCGGGCTCGACGGTGGTGACGTCGATTTGAAACGGGGTGTAATCCTCGGCCACGCGGGCCCAGATCTCACGAATGGCGGCAATTTCACCCGACGAAAACGATGCGGTGTTGCCATCCTGGTCAAAGGCCGGTGTGCGTACGTTGGACCACGAGCCCCATGTGCCTTGAATGTGACCGTTGAAATCGAGATACAACTTTGCCCGGGCGGAAGAGTTGCTGGATAGCTGCGGGATACCGGCCAGCGAAGTCGTGCTGGTAGCGGTGGCGGCCGCGGCGACCGTTTCCGCGTGCTGCGGAGCGATTAGCTGTTCCAACCCCTGTCCGGAACAAATGGGGCAGGCGCACGCGCCGCCGTGCGTGAGCAGTGCGTCAGCCGCGGACAAGTTGGCCGCCAGCGCAAGTCGTGGCTCCAGCGATTCCACGCCTAGCGGTCGAAATGCCTTGTGGCGCTTGAAGCTCGCTTCAGAAGCGGATGAATATGGGTGACGTTGGCGGAATGGGCGCAACGAAAAAGCGGCATCATGCCGCGAGCAGAACATCATCTCCCCTCCCTGGGAAGTGGTCTGGAATGCAACCGGCCCTCCTGGCCGTCGGTCCGTTCTGCGAGGGACATTGAAACGGCAACGCGCGCCGTTGAAAAGAGCAACTGCGGCGGAAAGTGGAAAGATTGAAAGAAAAGTCGATCGGCTGCCGTCTTTCTGCCTGGCGGGGCGACAGCAGCAGTGGCCGGCGAGATTTCGAGGCGGGCGCGCAGGTGGTAAGAATCTCTTCGGCCAGACGATCCAGCAGTCTGGAAGAATCGTTTGATAGAAATCGCGATTGGATTGCCGGATGCTGTGCCAGCAGCCCCGCGATTACAATGACAAACCGCCGCGATTGCCCAACACTGAGCAAAGTCACAAGCCTCATCGCATGAGCTACTGGATAAACAAGGCTGCTCTCGTGACCGGCGGCTCGGCGGGACTGGGGCTAGCGATTGCCCGCGAGCTTGTCCGCTGCGGCGCCCGCGTCGCGATCGCGGGACGTGACCAGCAGCGCCTGGAGGACGCCGTAAAGTCCTTATGTTTCGAGTTGACAAACGGCTCACCGGCGGCCGGGTCCGACAAGACAAGAGAACTGCCGGCGGCCGTTGGCATTGCGGCCGATGTCACGCGGCAGGAGCAGGTTGCTTCGCTGGTTGAGCAGACCGTGCTGACATTCGATCGGCTCGACTTGCTGGTCAACTGCGCGGGCAAATCGACGCGTGGCGCTGTGGCCGCGGTCACGCCCGAAGAATATCGCGAGCTTTGGGAGCTGAATTTCCTGGCGCAAGTCCACTGTGCTCGAGCCTGCCTTCCCCACCTGCTGAAAACCAAGGGCCACGTGGTCAATGTGGGATCGCTCGCAGCGAAGACCGCGTCGCCCTTTCTTTCCGCCTACTCCGCCAGCAAGTTTCCAGTGGCCGCATTTTCGCAGCAGCTCCGCTTGGAATTGTCGCAGCAGGGGCTGCACGTGCTCTTGGTCTGCCCCGGACCCATTCGTCGCGACGATGCCGGCATTCGCTACGAGCAAGCGACTGGCGACGTGCCCCAGTCCGCGCGGCTTCCCGGCGCCGGAGTCAAATTGAAGGGCATCGATCCTGACTGGCTGTCACGCCGCATTCTGCTGGCGTGTGAGCGCCGAAGAGCGGAGCTCGTGGTCCCTGCCAAAGCCCGCCTGCTGTTCGCAATCGCCCAACTCTGGCCGAGCCTGGGGGACTGGATCGTTCGCAGGATGACGGGCACATGACTCACTTCGATAGTTGCCGTTGCTAGCAACGCTGCCGATGCAGAATAGCTCTGGACGGAGAGCAGCGCATTTGCGACATTTCCCGTCCCCTTTTTACGCTGCGAACGAGCGTGATTTCGCGGAACGAAAGCAGACGATCGAAATCGAGGTGTCACACCATGAAACAATCGCTGCTCGGTAAACTCGTGATTGCGGGATCAGTGCTGGCTTGCGGTTCCGCCGCCGCTGAGGGCTGGAAAATGCCCAATCTCAATCCGTTCAAGAAAAAGGACTCGCATCCCGCGCACTTGCGCGTTACCGACGACGCAAGCAAGAATTCATCTTGGTGGAAGCCAAAGCTCCCTTCCAAGACATCGGCGACGGAGCGCAAAACAACATCAACACCCGCCAAGCCGTCAACCTGGACCAAGGTGACCAGCGGTAGCAGGAATGCATGGACCAAGACCAAGGACGCGCTCAATCCGTTCGACGACGAGAAAGACAAACCCAACAGTGTTACCGGCTATCATTCCCCCATCTCGCAGGCTTCCACGCGCAAAAAGCCCGAGAGCAAATCGTCGTGGTGGCCGTCGTGGGGAAGCGAACCGGAAAAAAAGCCCAAGACAGTTCAGGACTTTCTTGGACAACCGCGGCCGGATTACTAATGTCGCGTTTCAGCGCGGCGTTGTCGCTGGCTTTGGCGGCAACACCAGCGGCAAATCGAGCTGATCGCCGTTGGGCTGGAAGCCGTCTCCGTCCACGTCAACAAAAATCGGATTGGCAACCGCGCACGGCGGTTGCGAACCCCACTGCGGGCCCATCACGCGGCCGAGAGTTAGACCCTCGCCGATTGCCGCGACAATAATGTGGGTATCTGATTCCAGCGCCAGCGGCATCGTTTGATCGAATTTGACCACGCCGCTTTTGAACAATTCCCCGTTTTCTCGGCGGCTAAAGTTGAGCGCCTTGGCGGGCCGGCCGCTTAAGAAAACCTGCACGCGGTTGATATCGAACCAGTTGGGACACTGCACGCGGATGGAGAGCGTACACCTGCGGCCGCGAGCCACGACCCCGTCGCCGGGAATGGCAAACGCCCGCTCGCTGTCCGCCGGTGCGGGCCGCAGCTTGACGTCCAAAAAGGGTCCGGTGGTCATCACCAGGTGGCCGTGCTGCGAGCTGTGGACCATTTCCAAGGTGTCAATCTTCGCCGGGTCGTCGCTGGAACTCTTGATGTAATTGCGATAGCCGCCGGAGCCGTGGAAGTTGTAGTGAGCGTCGGTGTTGATCACCCCTGTGTGGCGGTACCCCAGGTTGATCAGTTGCATCCAGTGGAATGCCGGGTTCCGCTCGAGCTTACCGTCGGCCTGCTTGCCAGGCGGGCCAAAGATCAACTGCGGCGGATGAACTTCGATCGCATCGACGAAACCGAACATCTTCTCGAAACCTTCGTCCGGCTTGCCATCAAGGTCCTTGTCCCCCAGTATTTGCGGCAAATTCGGGTGATTCATCTGCACGAGCTTCTCACTGCTGTTATCCCATAGCGCCAGCCGCTCGACCTGCACCACGGGATTGTCGTCGGTGACCGGCGCGCCGCCGTCCTGCGTGCGCGGCTTGTGTGCTAGCGGAAACGCGTTCTGGTGATTCACTGGCAGCGGCCCGCCCGTAAGTTCCATTCCAGTGCAGGTCGCCATCAAGTGCGCAGCCTTCAGGGCCTTCAGGTGCGGCACGTAGGTGTCGATCCGGTTGTGCTCGGTGCAAGGGCCAAATTCAATGTGCTCTGCCAGCAGATTGAGCACTCGGCCAAGCTGGCTCGATGTGTTGTCACCCGATGGGCTCGAGTGACTGTGAAAATCGCTGCTGACCCAGCCACTCGTGTCTACCGAGCGAATGAGCTTTGCCGCCAGCGGCGTCTCCTTTCCTGCTTCGACCGTGATTTCCGCGACGGCAATGTCGTATTCCGGACCGTAGCTGACAATCGCTTCGTAAGTTCCCGGCGCAATTTCCTGACGGAAAGTGCCGCTGGCGGTGTAAATGAGGTTTTTCACGCTTCCGGCGGCACTATCGGGACCGAAGTCGGGGTCGGCGGCCAACTGTTTGTCCTTGCTGTACAGCGCGACCTTGCAGGGGATCGGCTTGCCGTCGCCATCAGTCACGCTGCCAACGATGTAGCCGCATGCCGGAAGATGGACCTCCACCTCATTGTCCGTCGCATCGGCCGCCCGTTTCACGTTCAGCGCCACCATAGGTCGCCCCAGCGCCTCGATTTTGACGACATGTTCGCCAAAAGTAAGGTTGCACACGAGTGTGCCGTCATCGGCCGTCCGTCCCGAGCCGAGAACCATTTCCCCTTGAGTAACAGTGATTTTTGCATTAGCGACCGGCCCGGCAGGATCCTTCACCGTGAACTTGAGCGGAGCGGCCTCAATTCCTGACAGTTTCGCGGCGATGCCTCGGACTTCCAGCAGGCTGTCGCCCGGAAAAATTTTCCTTGCGATCGTCACGTTCTGCCCCGGCGCGAGCGGAACAGTGCCATTGCCCTCTTTGGCGATGGATAGCACGCTGTTGCGCTGCCCCGACCCCTTGATCGTGTAACCCTCCACCTGAATGCCGTACGCCTCGCGGAACCACTCGTCGTCCGCCCAGAACAGGCCGAGCCCGTCGTCGCTCCCAAAAGTGAATGTCCGGTCGGCACGAATTGCGTCGGTCAGCTCCTCGGTCAGTTCCTTGTCGCCCGTGTTGGCATAAATGGTCTCCACGACGACGTATGGCAGGCCGTCAGCCAGCGTGTAACGGACCGTAAACTCGGGCTTCCCTGGAACCCGCTCGGCGGCACACTCCCAGGTCAGTCGTTGGCCACTGGCCGACTTCAGCCCGCGGAGATTCTGCTCGCGATTGTCCACGCGCACGATGACTCGCTGTGGCCCGTGCAGCGCATACTTACTGGCACCGGGATAGTAGGCGCTGAGCTGGTCATTCTGCGCGTTTCGTTTGGTCAGATCGATGATTGCGCCGCCGACGTTGCGGACGGTCATGTTCGCGTTCCGCGTCGTCAGCGGCTGCGCGATGACGGCCACAATCTGGTCGTTTCGCAGCACGAAATCGCCGTAGATGCAGTCCACCTCTTTCCCCTGCGGTGCAAACTCGTCCCACGTTTCGTCACCGAGGATCGCCACGTCCGCGCCACGACATGTCTGGCCGAGTGCCGCGAGAATTCCGGCAGCAACTAAGAGCCAGCACCCACGCAACGAGCGAATCCAGTTCAAGCAGTTGTTCATGAAATCCTCGCGGCAGAATCAATATGGGAATGCAACAGCGACGGGGGCAGTATCCTTTGGCCGCAGGCCTAATTCAATCGCATGGGCGTCGGGAGACGAGAAACGCCCCCTTGGAACGGACCGCATCGCCTCGACGCGGAAAGGCTCCTTCCTTAAAATGCGAAACTTACCTTGACTTTACCGGCACTTCGATGCGGAATGGATACTTGGTCGGCGTACCGTCTGTCGGCGTCCTTCGTCGGCTGGGTTCGCCGCCCGAGCGGTATTTGGCCGTAAAATCCACGCGGTGCAAAAGGCGGCGCCGGCACCGACTCGCAAGCTGCCCGGACGCGTCATCCTGGCTGTTCATCCTCGAAGCGTTTCACACCGCATGTTGCGTCGCGTCGTCATCACCGGCCAGGGATTGGTCAGCCCGCTAGGAAATTCTTCCGCGCAGCTCTGGGACGCTTTGATCGGCGGCCGGAGCGGGGTCGGGCCGCTGGTCTCAGTTGCCACCGACGCGCTGCCAACACGATTCGGCGCGGAGGCCCGCGACTTCACTGGATCCATCGAAGATTTCGGCCCGCTGGAAAAGACGTTTGCGCGGACCATCAAAAAATCCCTCAAGATGATGTGCCGCGAGATTCAGATGGGGGTCGCGGTCGCACAGTTGGCCATGGCCGACGCCCGACTCGACCTCTCGCAGGTCGATCTCGACCGGATCGGCGTGTTGTACGGCTCGGATCACATGCTGACGCTGCCGCAAGAATTCACCGTCGGCATTCGCAACTGTCTGGATGCCGAGGGGAAATTCCATCTTTCGCGCTGGGCAGAGGCGGGGCTGCCGGCGGTTGAGCCGCTATGGCTGCTCAAGTATCTGCCCAATCTGCCGGCCGCTCACATTGCGATTTTCAACAACTTGCATGGGCCGAACAACTCGCTTACCTTGCGCGAGGCATCCTCCAACCAGGCGATTGCCGAGGCCTATTGCACGATCGAGCGCGGCCACGCCGACCTGATGATTGCCGGCGCGACGGGGACCCGGGTCCATCCTGGCCGCACGCTGCACGTCGTTCTCCAAGAGCAGATCGCCAAGGACGCCAGCGATCCAGCGACCATGTGCCGCCCCTTCGACAAGAACCGAACCGGCCAGGTGATCGGCGAAGGAGCCGCGGCAATCATTCTCGAAGAGCTGGCGCACGCCGAGAAGCGCGGGGCACATATCTTCGGCGAGATGGTCGGCTTTGGGTCCTCGTCGGTCTCCAGTCTGCGTGGCGGGGGGAATTCTTACCAGGCGTCCCGCAACGCTCTTTCGCAAGCTCTTCGCACCAGCCGCTTGACGCCCGATGGAGTCGGACATTTCAACGCCCACGGCCTGGCCACTGTGCGATGCGATCAGGAAGAGGCCCGCGCGATCCACGACGTGTTCCGCGAGCGCGCTAAGCCGCTGCCGGTCGTCGCTTGCAAGAGTTACTTTGGCAACCTGGGCGCTGGCAGTGGAGTGGTGGAGTTGATCGCCAGTGTTCTGGCGCTGAATCACGGCCGCCTTTTTCGCACGCTCAATTACGAGACGCCCGATCCAGAATGTCCCATCCACGTCGTATCGCGCGACGACGAGACCCCGGGCGATTCCTTCATCAGCCTCAATCTCGCGCCACAGGGCCCGGCCAGCGCGGTCGTCGTGCGCAAATTTGCCGCGTAGGGAATTCATCCTTCGGCTCTTCCGCGCCGCAAACTCGGGGCACTTCCCCCAATTGCCCATCTTGCCCTCCCCGCTCAAGTTGCATTCACGGCAGCACCGATACAGGCCAATGCGCGACCGTCCGAGAAGTTTCGTTGGCAGAGGTGATCATGGGCATCGTATTTCGGCCACTGTTTCTGCTAGGGGCGCTGCTCCTTGCAGCGCCGGCAGCGGCTCAAAATGCGCCCAGCGCAAATCCCGCTGCGGACTCGCAGCGCCGCCAGCTTCCGCCCGCGTATGCTACCAGGCAGCTTGACGTCGAAATCCCCTTCAGCGTTACTCCCGGCAGCGATCCGGCGGCCCAAGCGGCGGCCGTGCAGGTCTTCGTTTCCTGGGATTCCGGACGGAACTGGCATATCTACACGGAGGTCCCGCCAGATTCTGGCAAGTTCCGCTTCCGTGCCAAGCGAGACGCCGAGTTTTGGTTCGTGACCGAAACGGTCGAGCGCGCCGGCCTCCCACCGCGCGACACGCCCAAATGGCCGCAAATGCGGCTAGTGGTTGACACACAGAAACCGGAGCTGAAAGCGACAGCAGCTGTCAATCCATCAGGACTCGTGGAACTGGTCTGGAGCGTCACCGACCCGCACTTGAACGTGCAGACACTGAAGATCGAGTATCAGGACGCACGTGATGTGGATGGCCCGTGGGAGCCAATTGCCGTCTCGCCGTCGCAACTCACTCCTTCGCGCGGCGGCCTTGCGGGTCGTGTCGCGTTCGCTCCTAGAGCCGGTTTGCGGACGATCAATCTCCGCTGCGAGATCGCCGATGCAGCCGGCAACAAGAGCTTTTTCCACCAGCAACTGGCGACATCCCGTCCCGATCAGTCGCCGCGCGGCAGCCCTTCCCTCGTCTCGCCACTAGCCGCCGATCCAGGCGCTCGCCGCTGGCCGATCGACAATGAACTCCCACGCTCGGCGCCCGTTAGAAGCTCACCAGGCGTCGAGAGCATTGCCCGATCGGCAGAAAAACGCAACTTCGACGCGCCAGGCGTAGTCGCCAATCCGCACGTGCGTCTGGACCGCCTGGCCGCAGCCGCCTCCCGCTCGGCCAGACCGGAGGGATCGATCCCCGCGCCCGCGGATGAACCATCGGCCCAGTCTCTTCCGCCTCCAACATCCGAGCAAGATCAGCAGGACGGTCCGCAACTAAAGTCGCCGGCCGCGGACGATTCGACACTCCGCCACGAAACATCCTTCCCCGAGTTGTCCGCTCCCGGCGGCACTGGCCGCGATGCACCGCCGGCCGAGTCGCTGCCCCCGCCGCGCGATGCCTCATCGCCACCGCGCCCCACTCTGGCGAATGACGACATCGGCCCTATTCCAGACGAGCAGCCGCTGCCACCTCCATCGCAGCCCCATGGCGCACCCGACGGAACAGGCCGCGGACCCGATGTGACGACGACCGATTCGATCCCCGCAGGCACGCAGCCGCGGTTGGCGAGCGCCAAACGCTTCACGCTCGACTACGACGTCGAAGCCGTGAGTCCGGAGGGAATTGCCGAGGTCGAGCTATGGGGGACAAGCGACGGCGGCCGAACCTGGCTCAAGTGGGGTAGCGATCCGGACAAACTGAGTCCGATGGATGTCGAAGTCGCCAACGAAGCGACGTACGGCTTTCGCGTGCTGATTGTCGGCAAGAATGGGTTGGAAGGGAACAAGCCCCAAAGCGGCGACGAGGCCGACATCTGGGTCAGCATCGACGTCACGAGGCCCGCGGCGCGGATCATGGCAGCCGGCTATGGCACTGGGGAAAATGCCGGGCGGCTGGACATTCGCTGGGAGGCGTCCGACGCCAACCTCAGCCAGCGGCCGGTAACGCTGCTCTACAGCGATCGGCCCGATGGCAAATTCTCGGTCATTGCCGCCGGACTCGAGAACACGGGTCAGTACCTGTGGCAATTCGACCCCCGCAGTCCACGGTCGCTCTACCTGCGGCTGGAGGTGCGTGACGACGCGGGGAACATCGCCGTTGATCAACTCACCGATCCGATCCACATCGAAGGGCTGATTCCCAAAGGGCGGATTCGCAGCCTTAGCCCATCTCCCGAGCCGCTTCCCGACCGCAGCGAAGCGTTCCAATCGCCGCTGTTCCGGTAGCCATGCTTGCCGCTGTCGGCGCAGGCCTTCTTCCGATTTGATTCTGGACTGTGGACCGTGGACTGTGGACTGTAGACTGTCAATTCATGTCCCGCATCCTGATCACGTCCGGCCCGACCCGCCAATACCTCGACCCGGTTCGTTACCTCACCAACGCTTCCAGCGGGCGCATGGGAAAGGCCCTGGCGGAGGCGGCACTCGAACTGAGGCACGAAGTGGTCGTCGTTAGTGGGCCCGTGCACCTGGAGTACCCATCCGGAGTAGACGTGCTGCACGTGGTTTCGACCGAGGAACTGCTGGAGACATGCCAACGAGTGTTTCCAAGCTGCGACGGCATAATAGGCGCGGCAGCCCCTTGCGATTACCGGCCGGTTCGCGTTCAAGAGCAGAAAATTGCCAAGACCGGCCAGCCGTTGGTACTGAACTTGATCGAGACCCCCGACGTGATGGCCACGCTCGGCGGCACCAAGCGCCCCGGCCAGTGGCTCGTCGGGTTTGCCCTGGAAACCGACGACCAGCATTTTCGGGCGCTGACCAAGCTGGAAAAGAAAAGCTGCGATCTGATCGTCCTCAACGGCCCCGCGGCCATGGACGCCGCCGACAATCAGGTGGAAATACTCGATCGCAGCGGCCAGATCGTCGGCCGGCACTCCGGTAGTAAGGAAACCGTCGCCCGCGGAATTCTGGCGGCGATTGCCGAGCGGTTGATCGCGCAAGCATCGAACCTGCCCGCAGAGTGACCGCGGAACTATCGGTCCCGGCGCGTTTCAGCCTACAATGAACGTGGTCGGCATTTGTGGGAGGATTTTCGATCGTGGCTTCGGCTAAGCCCAGCGACCGCATTACGTGTCCTCATTGCCAGGGGAGCCTCAAGGCTCCTCCGCTGCCTGCGGGATCGCTGTGTACCTGCCCTAAGTGTGGCAAGGAGTTTCCCATCGGCGTAAGTCCTGCCCCAGCGCCTGCCGGCGCCCCGTCAAAGCCGTCGCCGGCTGCTAAACCCGCGGCTTTACAGCCGCAGCCGACCGCCGCTCCGCAAAAGAGACCGCCCGCCGACGTTCCTGTCCGCGCCGAATTGGCAGATGTCAAACCACAAGCGACGAGCCCGGCCACTACTGCCAGCCCAAGGCCAACAACCGATCCGCCTTCGCCACGGCCGGCCGCTCCCCTCTCCATGCCGCCGACACCGGTCGTGACCGTCAATGCAGACGATGTCATCGGCCAGATGCTCCTGGGAACGCCGGCTCCCAGTGTTCCTTCGCCAGCCGCTGCCGCGCCGACGCCGCAAGCTAAGGCAACTCCTGCTCCGGCAGCACCCGCGCCCGCTGCTCTGTCGCGGCCCGCGCCGACTTCGCGCCCGGGGCAGCCAGCGGCGAAAACGCCTGCCGCGCCCGCTTCGTCCCGTGCGCCGACTGTAGTGGCGGAAGCGGCCGCCGAGCCGGACCAGGACCGGCAACTCCAGGCGGTTCTTGCGCCACCGGCAGTTGCAGCGGACCGCGAAGCGCATCTGGCCACCGCCACCACCCAGCCCGCCCATCAGCAGCAGCCTCCTCCTCCCAAGCCGCAAGTGCTGCGGGCCCCAAAGGCGCCAGAGATTCCCGTGGTTTGCAAGCTCTGCAATACGCGGATGTATGCCCGGCCGGAGCAAGTGGGCACGCTCATGCGCTGCCCCGATTGTCACACGGAGAACGAAGTGCCTGCTCCCAAAGCGGCGGCAGTCAAGGCCCAATCGCCGGTCTCGCTCGACGACGGGGCGGACTTCGTCCTGAGCGCCCCTCCGCAGCGTCCCGCTTACAAACCGATGGTCGAACCGCGCGGCGATTATGCCGAGCTGAAATTCCTCGACACGTCGGCGTCACCGCGACCGCCGGATCGCCCGCCCCAGCCCAGGGCCGCACTCACCGAGACGACGATGACGATCAGCGGCGCGCCGGCCGTGGACGAAGATGACGACGGCGAGGAGGTCGTCGTTTCGGCGCCGGTGGAGCGGATTGACTTGAAACAGGTCGTGGCGCTGCCCGAGCCGGACGATCCCGACGAGGACAACCAGTACCGCGGCCGGTTTCGCGACGACGAGTGGGGTTTTGCCGCCGATCCGCACCACAAGGAAGCCTGGAAGAAGAGCCCGTTTTATTACGGCATTCTGGGGTTCCTGTTTTATCCCCACACGCTCTATCGGCTGCTCCTCTACTCGCTGGTGATGACCGTGGACGTGGGGATGTTTTTGGGCGCTATCTACTGTGCCCAGAGCGACACGCCGCTGTTGTATGCCGCGCTGGGTCTGATTGTCTCGTCTGGGGTCCTGTCGGCATTCATGGTGGCAGGCGCTTCTCCATGCCTCGCGGCAATTGCCCAGGACACGGCCAATGGGCACGACGCGGTAGAAAACTGGCCCGACTGGAACATCGCCGAGTGGCTGCTACAGGCGCTGATGATTCCGTGGGCCGCGTTTCTGGCGTCGCTGCCCGGATCGCTAGTAGCCAGCGGCTGCTTTGCCCTGGGCAGGGAGGGGATGCTCTTTGCCCCGTTTCCGATCCTCTTCAGCGAGCTGATGTTTTTCCCGGTGCTCTTCGGCTCGATGCTGGCAGAAGGGTCTTTCATGCCCGTGTCGGGCGCGATTCTCGGTTCGATGTCTCGCCGTGGCGACGGCTGGCTGCTGTTTTACTGTGCATCGGTGCTCTTGGGTATCATGCTGGCGGGTTCGATCGCACTGATCGAGCTGGGGATTCAAGTCGGGACGATCCTGGTGGCTCCCTTTGCCGCTGTGCTATGGGTGTCGAGCCTGATCCTTTACTTCCGGCTGCTGGGGCGGCTGCTTTGGTATGTGCAAAACTACCGCCGCGAGCGGGACAAGCCGGAGTAGAACGCAACTATTTTTCCTGCTGCGAAGTGCCGTCGAGGCTATCGCGCGCCTGCTCGACCAGTTCGCGGGCCCACGGCTTGTCGCCATACATTCGCACGATCCCCTGCCAGACCCGCCGTGCGGCGGCCGGGTCGCTCTTCGACAAGTCGCTGGCCTCTTCCAGCCGCGCCGTTAACAGCTTCCGCTCCGCAGCGGCGCTGACAGCCAGCGATCGGCTCAGCCGCTCGATCTGTCGGCGGGCAAGGTCGAGGCACTGCTGGCTTGTGCGGTGCTCTTCCGGCGTATTTCCGAGCTGTTTGCTGCCGTCATACACGTCAATCAGGCCCTGGAACTTCGCCAGAGCGCCGGTCGGATCGGTGGCGCTCTGCCGGACGGCATCCACATAGGTCCGTTCGATGGGAGAGAGCGAACTGCCGCCTCCGCGGCGGGCCCGCAGCTCGAAGCGGCGCTGGAGCTTCTCCAGTTCGATCTGCTGCTGGAATTGCTCGACGTCGCTGCGGCGGGGATCATCGGGAAACATTGCCAAAAAGCGGATCGCTTCCGCCTCGACGCTCGCCAATTGTTCGCCTCCGGCCTCCTCGGCGTCCTTAATCTTTGTGTACAGAGTGTCGGCGCTGGGGGGCCGGGTCGCATAGTAGATGAGCGCCGCTGCCAGCAGCAGCATCACCGCGATCATCCCGCCCAGCTTGAACCACGCGGCCAGCGAGTGGTCTTCGTCGGGCCGCACTTCGTGACTGCGGTGCAGGTCGGCCTCTGACACCGTCATAAAGACCGTTTTTTTGGCGGCCGGTTCCACCGGTTCCACCGGTTCAACCGAATCGGCCCCGTCGGCTCGAGTAGCAAGTCGGACGTTCGTGACCGGAATTGATTCTTGCTGCGCCGCGCCCGGCGCAGCAAGCGCCACCGCGCCGCCACGATCGCTGCGCTCGGCCTGGCCGCCCGCGTCCAGCGGCATCGTCGGACGGATGGCGGTCGAAAAATCGGTTTGAATCGGCAGCGGGGCCGTAGCTCCCGGCGGCGCTTTGGCGAGAGCCGCATCAATCCCCTTGGCTCCGTCTCCATCTACGTCCCCGCCGTCGAGGTCGATCCGCGTTTCCAGGGACAAGGCGTGCTCCATGGCCTTGAGCCGATGCACCAGGGCGACGGCTGTGGGGATTCGCTTCTGCGGATCCTTCTCGAGCAATTGCGCGATGATGTTTTCGAATTCCTCAGGAACATCGGGATTAAGCCGCCGCAAGGGAATCGCTCGTTCAAACCGCAGTCCCTGGATTACCTCCGGGAGCGACTTTCCCGCAAACGGCGGCCGGCCTGTCAACAGCGCATACAGCACGCTCCCTAGAGCATACAAGTCGCAGCGGGCGGTGATGTGCTTTCCCTCGGCTTGCTCCGGCGCCATGTAGTCCGCCGTGCCAATCACGCCGCCGTCGGCAGTCAAGTTCGTACCGCCATAGAGCTTGGCAATGCCGAAGTCAGTGAGCTTGACGTGGTCCTGCGAATCGACCAGCAGGTTCGCCGGCTTGAGATCGCGATGGATGATGCCGCGGTCGTGCGCGTGCTTGAGGGCGCCGGCGACGTCGATGCCCACGCGGGCGACTTCCCGCCAGTTGAAACGGCGTCCAGCGATCAGCTCGTCTTGCAGGCTGCGCCCTTCGACCAGCTCCATGACGTAAAACAGGTGGTCTTCCTGCTCGCCGAAGCCAAACAGCCGCACGATATTGGGGTGCAGCAGCTTCTTGAGCGTCTCGACCTCGGACTTGAACCGCTCGCGAAAACTCTGGTCGTCAGCCAGCACGGGGTTGAGGACTTTCACCGCGGCCCGCTCGCCGGTTTGCTCGTTGACGCCAGCATAGACGGCCCCCATTCCGCCGCGGCCGAGAATCTTGTCGAGCCGGTAAGGGCCCATTCGCTGGAGTTTCATGACACTGCGCCTGAAAGGGCGGTCGGCAGCGCGGAGTTGACGAAGGTTTATTCTAGATCGCTACGGGCGAAGTCGCGAGCCGCTGCGCCTCAATCACTCCCAGCCGATTACCGTTCCCGACACGACCGCTCGCCGGCCCGTTTCCGTTTGCAGCACGAGCGCCCCTTGCTCATCAATTCCCAGGCAACGTCCAGTGATCAATTCCGTCCCGGATTGAACTTGGACTGTCTGTCCCGTGAGCAGACACCGCTTCTGCCAGTCCCTGGCAACGGCCGCCATGTCGGCCACTTTTCGGAGGTGGAGGTCGAGTTGCTGCAAAAGGCCCGCCAGGACGCTCGTTAGATCGTGTTGGCGGCCGTCCAGGTCGCAAAGCGCCGTCGCCAGGCCGCGAATCTCTGCCGGCGCGCTGGCCAGCGAATTGTTCACGTTGACGCCAACCCCGATCACCAGGCGGCCGCGGGGCTGCGCCGGCGACTCGATCAGAATGCCGCTGATCTTTCGCCCTTCAGCGTACACGTCATTGGGCCACTTGACCTGAAACTGGGCCTGGGGTGCGAAACTCTCCAGCGCCTGGCAGATCGCCAGTCCGGTCGCCAGCGACAAGCGAGGCCAGTTCGCGGTCGGCAATTGATCCGCCGGCGGCGCGATTACCAGCGAAAACGTGAGCGCCCCGTCGGCGGCCCACCAGCGATTGGCGCCGCGGCCGCGGCCGGCCGTTTGCCGCTCGGCAACAACCAGGAGCGGGAGTGGCAATTCGTCCTGCGCGGCCAGATGCAGCGCGTGATCGCTCGTTGAGCCCAGCTCGGTAAAGTGCTCGATCTGCTCGAGCAGACCCGTTTCGTAGAGCCGGGAAAGATCAATGGGCATTTGCCCAGTGTATCCTAGGAGTTCCCGGCCGTTGGGCGACGGCTGTTAGGTCTTCGGCGCCAGCAGCCGCTGCGGACAGACGTATGGCAGCAGCTCGGTCAGCAGGAACGAGTTGGGGACCGAGCTGAAGTCGAATTCGAGGCTGGCGAACAGCCCGTAGTTCTTGCGAACCGAAAGGGTTGTTCGGCAAAGGGCGCCATTATACAAGTGGTTCGTGACGTAAATGCTCGCCACGTCGTCCCACTTGAGCTGCTGGTCCTTGTAGCGAATGCCGGTGGTGCTGATCGCCAGGGCGCCGTCGAGCAGCGACTGACCCAGCATGTTCGCGGCGAAGGATTCCCCGGCGCTTAGCTCTTTGAAGGGCGTAAACACCCATTCCTTCCCTTCCTCAATCGCCATCAGCGCCTTGGGCAGAACGTTGGCCAAAACGACCGCTTGAAATCGCTCGAACAGCGGGCCGTAATTAGTGAAGTCATTGGTGAGGGTGAATTTCTCGCCATTAGACGCCCGGAAGCCGGTCGGGTGCAGGAATTCGGTGACCTCCTCCCAGGGAATGATCGTAAACTCCTGCGGCGTGACGACCACGATCGCGCTGTTGTAGGAGATGTAGGTCGGGTACTTGTCGGCCGACGAGCCGAACAGCCAGCCGAGGTGACACTGCTCGGCAAACGACTCGTAGCGATGGAGGTACTCAGCCTCCCCCAGCGAGGCGATCTGCGGCGGCGCGATGCCGTCTGGAGTGGTCGGAATGCGGTAGATCGGGCCGCTTTGGCTGGCGTCTATTGCCGGTGGGGAGAGGGTGGGAGAATACATTAACGGGCTCCGAAAGTTCGACTTGGCATTCTTGGAAGGACGGCTGCACAAACGCACGCCGATCAGGCTTCATCGTCGCCGTACGCCGACTCGGCGTATTCCGACTCCTGGAACTGGTCTTCATCGTCATCGTAGTCCGCGTTGTCTGCCGCGCCGCCGCTCAGGCCGCGGCGAATGCCGACGATGGACATCACCGCGCCGATAATTACTCCGGCAACGAGCAGACCCTGTAAGGCGTAGGCCGAGCCGCGGACGTCGTAGTCGGCCTGGAAGACGAACGGCAGCAGCTTGGGGACATAATCCGGTTTGCCCTGGCAAAACTGGACCAGCGCGTCGGCGACGTATCCGCGGGCGCTGCTTCCCTGCAATAGACCCACCACCTTGGGAGGCGCTTTGCCACCGGCGGCAAAATCGTCGTCAACCTCCGCAAAGAGATAGCGATCCTCAATCGACAGCAGGACGTATTTCGACTCCGCTCGGTCGCTGACTTCTTCCACCAGGCGGATCTCGGTGTCCACCATTTCGGTCACGGGAAATTCGATCCAGCGGCTAGGCAGGGCGAACACGTTCTCCGTCTTGCGCAGCTCGGCCAGCGTCACTGGCTTGGGCCCGGCGGCCGCTTCGCGAACGTAGGGCCAGAACCAGGCCGAGCCGCCGATGCAGCCTGCGATGGTGAGTACGCCAAACAGGACTAGTCCCAAATCCGATTTATCGAAACGCCGAGCTGGTAACATTGGTTCCTCCGCTGCAATCAAGGTGCGCACAGGGGCCCCCCTGTGGTCCGACAATCGTAGGTCACACGGAAAGGGCAGCCGCAGAATTGTCGATGGGCGAAAGCGGGCTGATTCCGCCAGCACAGTCGAGGCGCGGTTGTGGCGGTTGTGCCGTACGCACCGAGCGCCGCAACCAGGTGACCAGCGGCGGCGCGCCTGGGGATCGCCGATTACCGCTGCCGTCACGGGGCCGGCGATTGGCCTCCCCTTTTCCGCGCCGTCAGCGACGCCCTGGCCTCAGCCACCATCCGCTCCTTCAACTGGTGCTCCAGGACGGTCATCGCCGACGACCTGGCGCTTATTTCGGCCTTTTCCTGGGGCGTTTTCTCGTTGTAAGCGACGGTGCCCAAATGCTCGAGCAGCCACACGGCCGCTTTCCAGTTCTTGCCGGCCTCGCGGAGGATGCAGGCCAGCGGGTGGAGGGTGGACCGCGTCCGGGCCACTTCCACGTCGTGCTTGAGCTGCTCATCGGCGACCAGCGCTCGCGAAATCGTCGCGTGGTTGATTCCCAGGCAGGCCGCCGCTTGCCGCAGCGACAGTCCCGCTCCCATCAGCGTCGAAATCCGGGCCTTCATCGGTTCGTCGATGACCGTTGGCCGGCCGCCGCGGTTGGTGCGCCGCACCTCGCTGACCAGCAGCGCAAATCCCTCGGCAATCAGGGCTCGCTCCTCGCCAGACTGTGGAGACGGCGAAATCTCGAGCCGAATCGCGGGTTCTGCACCGCCAGACGCTGGGTGTTGCAAAACTTCACGGTCAGGCTGCGGCGGCGTCTCAATAATGGCTGCCAAGCCGCCACTGGAAACCGTCGTAGCAGCAGCCGGTTGCGACGATTGGCTAGTGGACGGCGGAATCCTACGAGTCTCAACAGGCGGCGAGAGTTTTGCACCACTTTGTGCGTTTTCCTGGGGTTGTGGTGCATAACCCCCGCCGTGCTGCGCGGCTGGGGGGGGTGGAGAGTTGGCAGCAGCAGTAGTCACGCGGGAGGCAAGCGATTCAGCGGCGGTAGACATGGCTAAGTTCCTGTGGGGAGTGAGAGGAATACAACTAGGCCCTAAGAATTAGACGCGGGGCATTGACACCTTTGGTCACTCAATTCCCGCAGTCAGGCCGGGATCGTCCGCGCAAGCCGCATAGTGTACAGAAGTTACAATTATTCTCGCGATTTTTTTCTGCGCGGGAACAATTGAGAAGAACCCGGTGCTAGGAGGAACGCTAACCAGCGCCAGCCTTCACGAATCGGCCGCTGGTGGTCCGGGGAACCTGGCATTGGTCAGTGCCGCGATGGCTAAAATCCATTGCGGATACCGCTCGACGTGCGCGCAAATCTCCTCCATCGTGCCTTTAGATCCCGGCGGCAGCGGGTAGACCATATTGCTCCACAGCTCTACCGCGATCACCAGCGAAATCGCCAGCACGATTCCAGCGATGGTTGCTCCGATGCAGCGTAGAAAGGTTCCCATCAGGCGCTCTCTGGAGAATTGAGCCCACCATCCTACTTCGGAGACGAGTCGATTTCCTGTCCAAAGCAGATCCGATGGCCGTCGGGAGTTACCACACCGAATTCTCGCAGCCCCCAGGGCTTGTCCGCCACCGGGAAAAGAAATTTCGCGCCGCGCTCTTGATACGCGAGAAACAGCGAGTCCACGTCCTTCACGAGCACGTGGGCGAAGTACGAGTGGTTGCCCGTCTCTGCCGCCGGCACTTCATCCGGGCACTCCCCCAGCATGACCTTGAAGTTTCCCAGCGATAGGAACTCCCAGCCTTCGACGACGAAATCTCGCTTGAATCCCAGCTGCTCGCGGAAATAGCGGGCGGAAGCTTCCAGGTTCTTCACGGCCAGGACGTGGCGGGTGTGGATGACGGTAGGGTGGAATGGAGTTTCCATCGGCTGGGCTCTTTTATCTTCTTCCCTGTGGCTCTGTGACTCTTAGTGAAATTTGCCTGGGACGATCTCACACAGAGGCGCGGAGGCACAGAGGAGCGAATTACGCGCTGAACCCCCCGTCGATCATCAGGCTCGCACCGGTGATGAAGCGGGCCTCGGGACCGGCGAGGTAGGCAACCATGCCGGCAATCTCGTCGCCGGTCGCATACCGCGGCAGGGGCATTAGGCTCTTGAGCATCTCCGCGAACTTGCCCGTCGCAGGATTCATGTCGGTGTCTACCGGCCCGGGCTGGATGTTGTTGACCGTGATCCCGCGCGGGCCCAGGTCGCGGGCCATCCCTTTGACCAGCCCCTGGAGGGCCGACTTGCTCATCGCGTAGACGGCGCCGCCGGCGAAGGGCATCCGCTCGGCATTCGTGCTGCCGATGTTGATGATCGAACTGCCCGCGGGCATGTGCTCGAGTGCCGCCTGGGACGCGACAAAGACGGATCGGACGTTGATCGCGAAGGTGCGGTCGAAGTCAGCCAGCTTGAACTCGTCGATCGGGGCGATGACCGCCACGCCGGCATTGTTGACCAGGATGTCAATGCCGCCGAGCCCGGCCGCGGTCCGTTCGACGGCGGCTACGACGGCCTCGGCGCTCGCACTGTCCGCCTGGATGGCCAGCGACTTCACTCCCTTCGCCTCCGCCTGCCGCGCCACTTCTGCCGCCCGCTCCGGCGATGCGGCAAATGTGAACGCCACATCGGCCCCTTCGCTGGCCAGCCGTTTGACAATTGCCGCGCCAATGCCGCGGCTTCCGCCGGTGACGAGGGCGCGTTTACGAGAAAGTGAAGGCATGGAAGTCTGGCTCATTTCGGAGGAAGGGCAGAAAGCTCGGGCAAGGAAACACGATCGTGTCACTTTCGGCGTCTGGCATGATTGGCCTCGACGATCGGCCGCTCTTCCAGTCGGTCGAGGATTTCCATGAGCTTCGGACGGTTCTTGTGTTTTTGACGAATGTCGGTCAGCAGCGATGTCCATTCCGACTCGCGGTTCAGGGACTTGAGTATCGGCCGCATTTGGCGAAGGTAATTTGCTGCCGACTCGTAAGCTGAAGGGTTGGCGTGAAGAAGGTTATCTTCGAGTCGGCGGCGGTAGATCTCCAGCGCTCTTTCGGGGTGTGACTTGGCGACGGCAGCGGCGGCTTGATCGTCGTAAGAAGAATCGAACCCCCATCTAAGTACTCGCCTTTTGCCTCGCTCGGCTGCCTGAAGCTTTTCGTGCCACCGCAGCACGTCGTCGGTGCGTTTGTCGGCAATCGCCAATTCCAGCAGCACGTCAAAATGGGGGCGGTTGGGACCATCATCTGCCGCGTCGATCCTCAAAATGGGAACGAGAAAATCGGGGATGGGGAGCGTCCACTGCGAGTCAACCGACAGCGAGCGATCGCCCCCCTTGGACGCTCGGCCATACCGCCAGGGAACAACACCGCTTTCCAGAAACTGTTCGGCCCACTTCTCGACGGCATCTCGGCAGCCAGCTTTGCGCGCGGCAGTGAGCAAGCCCTTGAAGGTATGGACGCAGGGCTCGTCGTAAAACTCCCATGCCGCGTAGGCAGCTACCGTCTTCCAATCCTTTTTTTGCGCCGCGATGGCGACCAGCATCTTGGCGAGGCTGTCGGCAATTCCAGGGAGCTCGGCTGTGGTGCGCTCGATCCCCTCGCAGGCCCAGCGCTGCGCGTCGTCGATGCGGTCTTGTTCGATCAAGTAACGCACCAGCCGCTCGTAGCTGTTAGTGCGGCGGGCCTCGGCCTCGTAAATCGCAACTAATTCATTTTCCCGCCCGCAGCGCGATAGGGCGTCAAGCAGCCAATTGCTTACAAGGTCGCGCTGGTAGTTGCTCGACCACTGTTGTTTTTTTCCGCCGGACGGCGCCGACAGACGCTTGGCCAGCGCGTCCGCGACCGCCGACCAGTCCGCCGGCTGCCAGACCGCTTTTAGGACCACGTCCACCTCGTCGCCGATGATCCCATAATCATCCTCGAGACAGGCGTCGATCGCGAACAAGATTTTTTCGCAAGGGGTCAAACTGGACTTCACCGTGGCGCCAAAGACGATGGGCAGGCACTCACCCAGGGCGGTAGCGGTTTCCCCTTCATCATCGGACTGGCCCATTTGTTCGAGTCCGCGGCGGATGAGGTCGCGGCCAAGTTCGACGACGCAATCGGAATGCCCCGACTCCACAAGGCGCGTCAGGCGCGTTTTGATGCCGCTGTAATCGGGCGTGTGCCCCTCGCCGGTCCAGGAGTTGCGCCATCCGGACTCGCCCGTGACTTTACGAATTTCCTTGCGTGCCTGGAAAATGAAGCGATCGACGTCTCCTTCTTGGAGAGCAACTCGCTCCTGGAATTCGGTTCGCAATTGAGGAAATGACGCTATCAGCGAGCAGACGAAGTCCGCCAGTTCCTGGTGGCTCTTGGCCCGCACGTGGGCCTCGATCTTCTTGTCCCACTCTGCATTTGATGTGCTATAGGTCGATGCCGCCTTCCTGCGCCAGCGCCGATGGAATCGAACTTCCTCTTCATCGTCTTCCGGGTCGTCGTCGTATTGGTCCTCGTCGTCGGACCAGCCGCCGTCTGAGTCTTCCTCGTCGCCAGTGAGCTTCTCCCAGCGCGGGTCGTCGTCATCGGCCAGCGGTGCCGTCTGGTCGTTGGAAAGCATCTGGAGATACTCGGCAATCACGGCGACCGCGTGCTTGCACCGCCAACCGACTGGACAAGTGCATAGCGATCCCAGGGCGTCGGGGGGCGCCCCATCCGGCTCCAGCCAAACGCTGTTGGCATAGCGCCTGCTGCCGGTTACCGTCGCCAACAGCTTGCCGTCCGGCGCAATCACGAGCTCGCTGACGCGGCCGCCGCGCTGGTACGTTCGCCCCCGGGACACAGTCCGGCTGCCGGCCCAGCGGTCGAGGTCATCCCAGGTAAGAGAATTCCAACTCAGCGCTGCCTTGATTGACGCGCCTCGCCGCTCCTTCTTCTTTCCGCGCCGGGGCGCCATGGGTGACTCCTTTCGCTGCGCGATCCCAATCGTCCAATTGGCTCGTACTGTTCATAGCATTATGAACTGCGAAGTGCCAACGCTAGTTTGCCATTGAGGCCCCATTTTATCGCAGCTAAACGCTTTCTAGTCCCACCAGAAAAACCAATGAGGCGAATTTATCAATTGCGCGGCGAGCCGACTGATCGTGCCGCAGCCTTGATCGACGATGTCGTTGCAATACCAGTATTGCTGCCATGCCAGTCTTAACGCGGCATCCGGATCGCGAGGCGGCAGTTCCACAAGGCACTTAATGGTGTCATTGGAGAGGCCGGTGATCCAGGCGCCATATTCGGCCTGCCACAAGCGATGAAAGGCACAGTGGACGGCGGGCTCGGAGCAACTGTTCCAGCCGCCGAATTTCATTACCGCCGGCAATTGCCATGGCTCTGCGATGCGGGCCAGACCCATGAACACGCGGGGCTTCACGCACCCGCGATGGTCCAGGTGCAGGCCGATAGAGCCCTTTCGCTCGGTTTCTCCGGGCCACGGTCCGAGAAGCTTCTCGGAAGGTGTCAATTCTTCGTTCAAAGCAACTTGTTCCGCGATCCACGCTTCGACATTCATGCTCAGCGACGATTCCACAATGTCGCGCGGATCGTCGTCATTGAACTTGAGTGATTCTTCGGCCCGCTGCCGTTGGAAATCGTCGCCGATTAAGAAGGGGTATTGGCCCGTTTTTGGGAAACCCTCCAGGCGGGCGATCAGCGTGTCAACGGCTTTGTCGCCGTTGACCTGAATCGTCTCATAGTACATCGAGAGTCGCGCCATCGAAACACTGAAACGGACCCAGCCTTCACGCGGCTGCTAGGGTGCTTTGAGTCGTTAAGAATTGTCGTTGGATTCCAGATTATACGTCCGAAACTTTTCACAGTGATCGCCAGGCAAACTCCACATGAGGCGAGCACAATTAGGGCATTCATAGAGGCGTCGCCAGAGGTCGATCCGGCGGGAACTCCGCACATCGTCGCCGGCGAGGGCACCCAGTTCCGCGTCGATCAGAGCTTCGTAGTCGCGGTCGCGGACGGTCAACCAACCATCGTCAGGAATCGGCGTTAGATTATGAACGTATCCGCAGGGGCATGTTAGCTTTGGCATGACTGAACTCCAGGACCGCTACTGGACTTAATTTCGCTTGCCGACGGCACACGGAGCGTGCCTGCTACTTATTGCATCGTCAGCAGCAAGTCCCCGGTTTCCACGCGGCTGCCTGGTTTGACGAGGACCGATTCGACAGTCCCTTTCACGTCGCTGGTGACGTTGGTTTCCATTTTCATGGCCTCCAGCGTCAGCAGCTTCTGCCCCGGTTTCACCTTGTCGCCGACCTTGACGCCGACGGTGACCACCATGCCGGGCATCGAGGCGCCGACGTGCTTGGGGTTGCTCGGGTCGGCCTGAACGCTGCGGGCGGCCGACGACTCGAGCGACTTGTCGATCACACTCACTTCCCGCGGCTGGCCGTTGAGCTCGAAGAACACCGTCCTGGTCCCGTCCAAGTGCGGCTCGCTGATCGTCAGGAATTTGACGATCAGCATCTTTCCTTCTTCGATCTCGGCATTCAGCTCCTCGCCTGTCTCCTGGCCGTAGAAGAAGACTGGCGTGGGAAGCATGCTCGTGTCGGAGTAGAGCTTCTGATGGTTGGCGAATTCCTCGAACACTTTGGGGTAGAGGAGATACGAAAGCACGTCGCGCTGGCTTGCTTCGCGCCCCGTCTTCTGCGCGACCTTTTCCTTGGCGGCGGCAAAGTCCGCTGGAGGCAACGACTCGCCGGGACGGCCGGTGAGGGCCTTTCGGTCCTTGAGAATCCGCTTTTGCACCTTCTCGGGAAAGCCGCCGGGGGGAATGCCCATCATTCCCGAGAGGAGGTCGATCACCGACTCGGGGAATGCCAGCTCGCGGTCCCCTTCCACGATGTCCTTGGCCGACAGGTTGTTGGCGACCATGAACAGTGCCAGGTCGCCGACCGCCTTGCTCGTCGGCGTGACCTTGACGATGTCCCCCAAGAGCTGGTTGACCTCGGCGTAGGTCTTGCAGATGGTCGTCCACTGCTCGGCCAGCCCCAGGGCCCGCGCCTGCTGGTAGAGGTTGGTGTATTGCCCGCCGGGCATCTCGTGGCTGTAAAGATCGGCGGTCGCCGGCGGCATGACGCTGTCAAACGGCAGGTAGAACTCGCGGACCGCCTGCCAGTAGTCGCTGATCTCGTTCAGCCGCTCGGCCGACAGGCCGGTGTCGCGCGGTGTGAAACGCAGGGCCTCGACGACCGCGTTCAGGTTCGGCTGCGATGTGCCGCCGCTCATGGCGGCCATCGCGCCGTCGGCAATGTCGAGTTTGACTTCGGCCCCTTTGACGATTGAGGCGGCCTGCATGCCGGCCGTGTCGTGCGTGTGGAAGTGGACCGGAATGCCGCACTCTTGCTTCAAGGTTTTGACAAGCAGTTCGGCGGCATATGGCTTGCAAAGTCCGGCCATGTCCTTGATGGCCAGGATGTGCGCGCCGAGCTTCTCCAGCTCCTTGGCCAGCTCGACGTAGTACTTGAGGTTGTACTTCGACCGCTTGGGATCGAGGATGTCGCCCGTGTAGCAGATCGCCGGCTCGCAGATCGCACCGGTTTTCTGTACGGCTTCCATCGCCACCCGCATGTTCGGCACCCAGTTGAGGGCGTCGAAGATGCGAAATATGTCCATCCCGGCCTGCGCTGACTCGCGGCAGAATTCCGCGACGACGTTGTCGGGGTAGCTGGCGTACCCGACGGCGTTGCTGGCCCGGAACAGCATCTGGAAGAGGATGTTGGGTATCTTGCCGCGCAGGTCGGCCAGTCGTTGCCAAGGGCACTCCTTCAAAAACCGCATGCTGGTGTCGAATGTCGCGCCCCCCCACATCTCCAGCGAAAACAGCTCCGGGACATTGTGGGCATAGACCTCGGCAATGTTGAGCAGGTCCCTGGTGCGGAATCTGGTCGCCAGCAGCGACTGGTGCGCGTCGCGGAACGTCGTGTCAGTGATCAGCAGCCGCTTCTGGTCGAGGATCCACTTTGCGAATTTCTGCGGTCCCAGCTCCTTGAGCTTGTCGCGCGTTCCCCGTGGCGGCGGGCAGCCTTTCTTTTCGAGTGCCGGCAGCGGCGCGGGAGTGCGGCGTGTCGCCCTGGGAAGTCCCTTGACCAGGGGATTACCGTTGACGGCGATTTCGCCGAGGTAGCGGAGGATTTTTGTCGCCCGGTCCTGCCGCCTGGGAAGCTCGAACAGCTCGGGCGTGTCGTCGATGAACCGCGTGGTGCAGGCACCGGCTAGGAACGTCGGATGGGTGACCAGCTTGATGAGGAATTGGAGGTTCGTCTTTACGCCGCGGACGCGGAATTCCTGGAGGCAGCGCTCCATCCGCAGGCAGGCGTCGCCGAACCGCCGGCCGCGGGCGGTGACCTTCACCAGCAGCGAGTCGTAGAAAGGGTTGACCGTCGCACCGGAAAACGCGGTGCCCGCGTCGAGGCGAATGCCCATTCCTGCCGCCGAGCGATAGTGCGCGATGCGGCCATAGTCGGGCATGAAGTTGTTCGTCGGGTCCTCCGTCGTAACGCGGCACTGGAGGGCGTAGCCCGTGGTGCGAATCGCCTCCTGCGAACCGAGGCCAATCTCAGGGTCATCCAGCGGCGTCCCCTGGGCGATGAGGATCTGCGACTTGACGATGTCCACGCCGGTCACCTCCTCAGTGACGGTGTGCTCGACCTGGATCCGCGGGTTGACCTCGATGAAGTAGAACTGGTTCGTGTCGCGATCGACGAGGAACTCCACCGTGCCGGCGTTCTCGTAATGGACCGCCTTGCCGATCTGGATGGCGGCGTCACACACTGCCTGCCGCACGGCTGGATCAAGGTTGGGCGCCGGGGCGATCTCGATCACCTTCTGATGCCGCCGCTGGACGGAACAGTCGCGCTCCCAGAGGTGCACCAGATTCCCGTGCTTGTCCCCCAGCAGTTGCACCTCGATGTGGCTGGCGCTGGTGATGTACTTTTCCAGAAAGACGTCGGGACTGCCGAAGGCGGATTGCGACTCGCGGCGGGCCTGATCGAAGGCGGCGGCAAACTCCTTGTCGGATTGCACCACCCGCATGCCGCGGCCACCGCCACCCTTGGCCGCCTTGAGGATCACCGGGTAACCGAGCCTGGCGGCAAGCTTCTTTCCTTCGGCGGCATCCTTGATGGCGTCGCTGCCGCCGAGGATCGGCACATTGACCTTGCGGGCCAGCTCGCGGGCGAAAGTCTTGTCGCCGAGCTGGCGAAGGGCTTCTTCATGCGGGCCGACGAACGTGATACTGGCCTCGCGGCAGGCTTTGGCCAGTTCGGGGTTTTCCGATAGAAATCCGTAGCCGGGGTGAATGGCGTCGATGCCGTAGCGCGTGGCGATCTCAATGATGGCCGGAATGTTGAGATAGGCGCGGATCGGCTCGCCGGACTGGCCGACCTGGTAGGCCTCATCGGCCTTGAAGCGGTGCAGGGCGAAGCGGTCCTCGTGGGCGTAGATGGCCACCGTGCGAATGCCCAGCTCGTGAGCGCTGCGGAAGACGCGGATCGCAATTTCGCTGCGGTTGGCGCAGAGGAGCTTGGTGATTTTGGGCATACGGCTTCAATCGGAATGCAGCGCCAACGCGAGGCCCAGACGCAAAACAAACCGTGCTCCAATGTAGCAATCGACGCCCAGAACGGGCAGGAGGCGAGCAACGGCCCGAAACTCACTTATCTTCGTTCGGCGACTTGTTTGGCGCAGGCTTTTCCGGCTCCGGCTTCGGCGTTTCTCCTGGCCGGAATGGATTGGGCATCGGCGTGGTTTGAGCCGGCGCAACGGCCAGTTCCGCCGAAACCGTCAGCTCCTCCTCGCCGCGGAGAACGACCAATTCCACCTTGTCGCCGGCGACGTAGCGGCCGATGACCACCGACAAATGGCCGACGTCAATGATCCGCGTGCCGCCGACCGAGACGATGTCGTCTCCGACTTTGAGACCCGCCTTTTCTGCGGGGGAGCCGGCGAGCACCTGCTGGATTATCGCTCCGATGGAAGGCGTGCCAGTAGCCTGCGTTTGCACGCCCAGGAATGCCGGCTCGAGCGTCTTGCCTTCCTTGAGCGCTGCGATGACGTTATCCAGACCGTACAGCGGCACTGCGAAACCGATCCCGCTGTCGTACCACTCGGAGCCGGCCCCTTCCTGCTTGCCACCGGGCGAGAGTGGGACGCAGATGCCGACCACGCGGCCGTCGAGATCGATCAGCGGCCCGCCGTAATTGGCCGGACTCAGGTTGGCATCGGTCTGGATTGCCTTGGCAGAAATGCGGCTGGCGGCCGAAATGATTCCAGCGGTTAATGCGGGCTCGTTGTCCCCGAAGCCAATCCCCAAAGCGACCACCCACTGGCCGACATGCAACTCCTCGCGGGGCGCAAACTCGGGCGCCACCAGTCCGCTGACACCCTCGACCTTCAGGACGCAAATTTTGCGAGTCTTGTCCTGACCCAGAAGCTTGGCTACTTTGCGCTGCCCGTTGGCAAAGCGCACGGTGATCACGGGCGGCTTGCGAAGGAAGTTGTAGGTGCTCGTGACGATATAACCGTCGGAGGAAAGGACGACGCCGGTCGTCGGACCTTCGCCGGGGGCATGAATTCCCTTGCCTATGCCGCTGCCGGCCGCCAGGCCGCCGAAGCCTTCGATTGTGACCAAACTGGGCAGGGCTTTGTCAGCAGCGGCGCGGAACGCCTTGGGGGCCAGGAGGGTGCCGCGGAGAGTTTCGCTGGTAACCGGTTGTTGCGCGGAGGCCACTGACACACTCAGCAGGGCCAATTGCAAGCCGACGGAGATTAGCCACGGATGAACACGGATGCACACGGATCGGAAGGAATCAAATCCGTGCAGATCCGTGTTCATCCGTGGCTCCTTCCGATTTGTTGGCGTCATGATGTTCATGGCTGGGCCGCCGGCGTGATCTTCACACTCAAGAGATCGTCCTTCCGCTTCACTTCCAGTAGCACTTCGCTGCCGGGGCGGAGCGTTTGGACGATTCGCTGGTAGTCGCCGCCGTCGCGGACCACCTGGCCGGCGATCGAAACGATCAAGTCATCCGTTCTCAGTCCCGCCTGTGCCGCGGGCGAACCAGGAATCACGCGGTCGATGTAGGCCGGGCTCTTGCGTCCGCCGAGGGCAAACAGACGAATGCCGAGCTCCGCCTTGGCTCCTGCGGTCGGCGGGTTCGTCGATGCCACCATGGGGGACTCCTTGCCGTCCACGAAGGCTTTCAGCATGTCGGCGGGGATGGCGTAATTCAGCCGCGTGTTTGTTGCCCGCGATTCAATTACTTTGCCGATCATCCCCACGAGGCGGCCGTCGATATTGATGACGGCGCCGCCAGCCGCGCCCGGATTGCTGGTGATGGCGTCGATCAGATAGACGTCGCCGTCGTAAGGAAAATCCTGGTAGCCGCGACGGGCATCGAGCCGCGTCCGCAGCGAAAGTACGCCGATGTTTACCGAGAGTGGCTCCGCTCCATCGGCCACCTTGAACGCGTTGCTCACGCCCAGGATCCAGTCCCCCTTGGCGGCAACCGGCTTCTCATCCAGCTCGAAATACTCTTGCGTTATCGTGTCGATTTTCAGGAGTGCTACAAGCAGCTTTTGGCTGCGGCGGACCACCTGGGCGGTGTGCGTAGTGCCATCGGCGAGCGTGACGCGGAGGTTGTCCCCGGCCAGGAATACGCCTTGCGTCGTGAGGATTTCCCCCTGGGCAGAAACGATGAGCCCGGTGGCATAGCCCGGGCTGCGGCCTATCCCGGCGCCAAAAATCTTTACGGTCCGCCGCTGCGCCTGTTCCACCGCTGGCGCAAATGTGCCCGCGATGCCTGGTGCGTCGTCCGCCGCCGCGCTGTCCCAAGCAGGGAGCCCGCTGAGCAGAACGATGGCGGCCAAGGAAGCTCTCGAGTTCATGGGACAAGATCCGGGTTATTTCGTCGGCTGCGGTGGGACCTGGAATAGGGCGTCGTCCAGCTTGCCAATCGCGACGGACTGGTTGACGCACGTCAGCTCGGAGTGCTCATCCAATCCCAGAACGAGCGTCCGCCTCTGCGGCACTAGCAGCCCCTCCTGCTCTTTCCATTCTTCGTAAATTACGGCCGGAATTGATTCGTCGTCGTCGATGCCCACCCCTGACTTCTGGAGCTGCACTTGCGGACGGCCATCGTCGTCAAACACGCTCAGCCAGACAAAGAGCTGCTCGCTTTCAGGGTCGGTGACACTGAGCCGATAGCATAGCCGGCTGCGACCTTCGTCCGAGCCGTCCAGGGCCAGCGATCCGTAGCGGGCCAGCGGCTTGTCGCCAAATAGTGCGGCCAGCACCGCCGCCTGGCAGAAGTGCGGGTCGCGCAGTGCGCGCGACTGAGTGATCGACTGCACGCCGCCGGCAGTCACCATCCAGTAGCCGCTCCCGTCGTAGACCAGCGAGCGGCCCTTGCCGTCCAATTCGCAATCGACGCGAATGCGGCCGTCGTTCGCCATTTGCAATACCTGCTTGCCGACCGTTTCGCCGCTGCGAACAAGCTGGTCCTCCATTCGCAGGCCGGCGATGGAAATATCCTTTCCGCGGCAATGGCTGAGCCAGCGAGCGACAATCTGTTCCGCAATGGTGCGGTTCAAATTCGCATCGCGAATCTTGCCGGCAGCCGACAACACCGGCGCTGGCGATGACGGCGCCGATTTTTCACCCGGCAGCGGCAGACGCGGCACCGGCTTTTTTCCCGGCGGAAAGCCATCGGGAGGGCGGCCTCCAGGGGGCGGCTGTGGCGCAGGACGAGGCGAGGGCTTTTTCTCCTCGTCAGGCTTGTTCGGCTGCTTGACGATGGGCTCGTAGGGAAGCGAGCTGAGACGCACGTGTGCTGACTGCCGAGTCCCGTCCCGTTCCCAGGTGACTTTCGCGGGCCAGCCGGCGGGATACATCGAGACGAGATTAGTGAACTGGTTGGCTTCGCTGATCGGGAAATCTTCGAAGGCCACCAGTTTGTCGCCAAGCTGCATCCCTGCTTTGGCGATCGGAGCGTCGAGATTGACAGTGTGGCAAATGACGCCGGCCTCGCGAGTGCCGAAGATGGCATCTAGCGTGCCGTGCTGCGCCACCTTGGTCGAGAGCAGCTCGGGGATGAACAGCTTGATCTGGTTGGAGGAAATAGCATAACCGAGGCCAACGTTGACGCGGCCGCGCTCCTCGAAGCTGCCGCGGCCATTGATGCCAATCACTTCGCCGCGGACGTTGAACAGTGGCCCGCCGGAATTGCCGGGGTTGATGGAGCTGTCCACCTGAATGCAGTTGCCGTACACAAGCTGGTTAAGGCCGGAGCCTTCCTGAAAGCGGTGGATGCCGCTGACGATGCCCAGCGTCACCGTCGGGCGAAAATCCTCCGCCAGGACGAACGGATTTCCCATGGCCATTGCCCAATCGCCAACGCGAACCTGCTCGGAATCGCCGATGGGAGCGACGGAGAATTCCTTTTTGCCGCGCAGCTGGATGATGGCCACGTCGCCGCCCGGATCGGTCCCGACGAGAGTCCAGCGGTAAAGATGGCCGTCGGCCAGCCCGGCCCAGCCTTCGACGCCGCCGGCGGCGACGACGTGGTGATTGGTGAGGGCATAGCCGGCCGGGTCGTACAGCACGCCCGAGCCTCCGCCGCCGCGGTCGTTGCCAAAAATGGCGACGACGGCGCCGTAGACCGATTCGATGGCTTGCGCGCGCTGGGCCTGGGCAGCTTTCACCGCGGCGAGATCGGCCGAGGAAATCGTTTCGGCGGCGTCCTGGGCGAGGGATTGACCGCCAAGTGCGGCGGCGACGACCAGCGAGAAAAACGGAGTGCGATGCATCGGAATCTTTGGTGGATCAACCGGAGGGCTTTACGCCCACCGCTCGCCCTAATGGTGACAGGACTACGGAGGCGCTGATGTCCCCGAAATGCCTTTAATCAACCGCACGTCGCACCAATCGGCGTGGTCGGCCAGATCGAGTCCCTCGCCGGCATCGACGATTAGCGTGACCTCCTGCTTGCCGCGTATGTCCACGCGAATCGACCGCGGCGGGTCGCTGCCTTTGACGCGCTGGGAAAAAACGCTTTCGCCGTCAGCCAAGACGGAGAAAACGCAGTCCCCTTTGCCTGCCGTTTCGGCGTCGATGCCGATCTCGGCAGCCAGCTCATCGTATTTGCCACTGACCGCGAACGTCAGCCTGCTCGTGGCGTGAACGCCGATTCCTTTCTCGAAGGTGCGATTGGCGAGCGTCAACGGTCGCCCCATGACGGATCGATCCCGTCTCCATGGGACATCGAGAAAAGCGATCGACCGCTGCTCGATCGTTGTCGGCTCGAGGTCCGAAAGGTAAGCAACGCGCCGCGAGCGGATGGACACCGAGGCGACCGCTGACCAAGGGATTTCGAGCTTTCCACCGGGTGGCAACAAAGCCAGGAGCTTTCCCTCTTGCAGACTGTCGATCTGGCAGGGGAGGGTTGAACCGTCGCGGAGCGTCACAGTGGCGGGCGTCACCTCGTCCTTCGCCGTCGGCTGCGCGACGACCAGCGCCACCAACCGACTGCGCGGGATCGCTTGGTCGGCGCCTTCGATTTGCGCCTTGAGTTCTTCGCTCGAGAGGGAGACGGTCACGCCGCTGACGCTCTCCACCTCCTCCTGCACTTTCAGAAACAGCCGGTCGAATTCTGCGGATGGCGCCGCAATCGCCTTGTCGACCGCCTCGATTTTCGCGGCCGGACCAATGCGAATGGCGCGGACCTTTTCCAGTGGAATGGACAAGTTTTTCACGCCGGCAGCACTCACCTGGCAGACGTCGTTTCCGATCGTGAGCGAATTGGCCCGCAGCAGGCCGCCGCCAACCAGTTGGATCTGAATCCCCGTTTCTTTAGGCGCAGCGGCGGCGGGCGCAACCTGAATCTGGCGCAGGTCGTCAAGCGTGAGACTTGCCGGCAGTCCCTGGCCGGTGACCTTGCCGCCGGCAATCGAGATGCCCGACAGAGGCACAGACTGGCCGTCGAGAAGCTGGATTGACGGCTGAAAGTTCGCCGGCCCCTGCGCGCCGGCGCAAGTGGCCAGTGCAATTGCAAAAGCCAGCGCTAGCAGGGTCAGCCGCGACATAACCGTATTGTACTCTGCGTCAGTCGCGAGTGATCTGGTGGTGTTGGCGAAGGCCGTGGCCGATGAGGTCCTAGCTTCGCTGGCTCAGCACCAGCCACCGAGTTGGCACACCGAGCACGCCTTCCGCGGTTAGCCCTCCGACTCGTCGGCAAAGCTCTTGTAGTACTGCTCGATGAGTTGCTGGTAGCGGGCGGGGTACTTTTCCTTGATGGCGTTGAACACCGGATCGCGCTCGCGATCGCGGAGGTGGCTCCAGGGGCTCTGTGGGCCGCCGCGATGGAGCCGCTTCACTGTGTCGGTGTCGGTCCCCTTGCTATTTCCGCCGCTACTTCCACCCTGCGACTGTCCCTGTCCTTGGGCCTGGCTTTCCTGGTCGCTTCCCTTGCCTTGCTTCTGCCCCTGTTTTTTGCCGCTGCCGCCACCTTTGCAGTTGCACTCGCGTTCTTCGGCTTCCTTGATGAGCTTGGCCAGGATGTCAATGATCTTGTCCTGCTGTTCACGGGTGGTCTTGCCCGTATCCTCGAGCGTCAATTTGCGGCGGCTAAAGTCCATCCGCAGTTGCACGTCGGTGAGCGTTCCCTCCTGGTAGAGTTTCAACACCTCCAGTTGGCGGAAAGCGCCGACCCGCATCCGCTCGGGGGCGTCTGGGAAGTCGCTGAGGAATTTCGTCAGGCACTCGGTGGCTTCCTTCTGCTGCAAAAGCTGGCTGTAGGCCACGCCGCGAAGGAACATCGCTTCACCGTCACGGGTCGTCTTGCCGGCCCATTTTCCGGCGGCGTCTTCCAGCAGCGGCAGCGCGTCCTCAAACCGCTCCTCAAGCAAGTAGGCCCGCGCCAGATAGTACGAGGCTTCAGCCGCCAGGTAGGGATCGCTGGCGTCGCGGAGTTTGCCCAGCGCGGTAATTGCCGCATTCAGGTTCTCTTCTCCCAGCGTCGCCAGGGCGTCGCGGAAGTCGGGATACAGCTCCCGTAGTCCCTCGGTAATCGCCAGCGGCTTGGCATCGGGCTCCGCACGCAGAGCGGTCACGATCTCCACGGCCTTGGTAATCGCCTCAGCCTTGATTTCCTTGTTGTTCTTCACGGCGGCAACAAAGTCATCGAGGACCTTGTCGCTGAGATTCTCCGCGGCAAGGGCTGGCGAGACCGCCAGGACGAGAGTCGCCAGAACCGAGGCAAGTGGACGCAACATGAGAACGGCTCCTTTAGGCTATAGGCAGGCGAGGGCGCCCGCCCACGATTGATATCCTACGGTTCACTTTCGATCCGTTCCAGGATCTTTTGGGTCATTTCGGCAATTTCGGACTGGCGATTGGCGATATTCTGCACCTCGTTCTTCTGAGTGCCGTCGAGGTCGCCCGTGCCGGGCCGGCTAGCATCGAAAGCCTGCGTGCGGCGATTGACGCGCATCTGCGCCGCCCGCAGCAGCTTCAGCTCGGCCGAGTTGGGAAGCAAGGGCGGGTCGCCTCCGCCGCCGCCACCACCGCCGCCGCCCCCTTCTTTCTGCTGCTGGGCTTGCTTGAGAGCTTCGATCAGCTCCTCGAGCGTGGTCTCGATTTCCTTCTGCATACTAAGGGTGTAGGAATCGAGCCGCACCTCGTCGAGCAGGCCGCCGACGGTGATCAGGTCGTCGCGGAGCTGCTGCACGACGTCCGGAAACACGACGCTGGTGCCGTCATCGATCAGGATGTCGAGCGCTTCCTGCGCCTGCCCGGCGAGCCCCTTTCCCTTCTTGTTTTCACCAATGGTAACGGCTTCCATGCGTCGTTCCTCGTCGCCGATGGCGCGGACCTTGATCTTTTCGGGGCGCGTCAGCTCCGCACCGGCGGCGGATTGTTTCTTCTTCTCATAGGCTTCAGTCTCCGCGGTGAGACCCTTCTGGATCGAGAGCATTTCGGTAAACCGCCGCTCGAGCCGCGCGAGCTTCTCGAGCTGCGTTTCCTCGCGGAGCTGTGCCAGCCGCTCTTCGATTTCCTGGATCGCCTGCTCCAGCTCCTTGATCGCCTTCTGCTCCTGGCGAGAAGCATCCTGTGGATCTTGCTTGCGGAGGCCGCCGCCGGCCTGCTGCATGTTCTTTTGAGCCTGGGCCACGCGCTGCTGGCCGGGCTGACCGCCGCCGCCGGACTGGCCATCCCCTGATTTTCCGCCGCCGGAGCTGCCGCCGCCTTTCTTGGCCGCTTCCTCCATCTTCTGCTGTACGTCGCCCGTTTTCTGGGCGATTTCGTCCTGCTTCTTGGCCAGCTTTTCCAAGTGCTCAGGAGGCAGTGAGGCGATCCGCTGCTGCTCCTTCTTCAGCTCTGCCAAAGCCCGCTGGAGATTTTCGAGTGCCGTCTTTTCATCCTGCTCGGCCGCCTTGCCTTTGCCTTGCTGCAAGCTTCCTTCGGCCTGCTTCTGGTTTTGTGCTGCCTGACGGAGCGGCTTTTCTCCCGGCTCGGGCGGACGCTGCGGGCTGGACTGCGACTGACTCCCTTCACCCGACTGCGATCCTTCGCCCGATTTGCTTCCTTCTCCTGACTTGGAACCCTCGCCGGATTTAGAGCCTTCGCCTGACTTGGAGCCCTCTCCTGACTTGGAACCCTCTCCCGACTTCGAGCCTTTGGCGCCCTTGCTTCCCTCGCCTGACTTGCTCCCCTCGGCCGGTTTCGATTCTGGCGAGCTGCCTTCACCGGGGGCTTTCGCTTCTGCCGGCTGACTTTCCTTGGGCTGCGGCACATCGCCCGCTTCCTTGGCGATCTGGTCCGCCAGCTTCTCGGTGGCATTGCGAACCTGCTCTTGCTGGCCGGCGACTTTGCTGAGAGCTTGAATTCCCTCGCTTCGAGCCGCTTCGGTGGCCGCAATGACTCCCTTTTCCTGCTCGATCAACGCCTCCATCGCTTTGATCTTGGCTTCCAGCGAAGCCATGGTTTTCTCTTTGTTGGCGACCTTGTCCGCTTCGCGTTTCTCCCCTTTCTCGGCCTGGATGATGCTCTCGATGTCGCGCTTCCACTGCTGCAAACGCTCGTATTCCTCGCGGGCCTTGTCCCGGTCGCTCTTCTCATCCAGCAGCAGGGCCAAGAGTGCGCGGATGTCTGCCAGCACTGCCTTCTGGCTGTCGCTGGCGGTATCGAGCTTTGTCGAATCGAGCGCCTTGACGATGGCCCCCATCCGGTCCTTGAGCTGAAGCTTTTTGGCCTCGTTCAGCGCGTCCTGAAGCCGCTTGGCCCGCTCTGGTTCAGCCTGCTGGAGCGTTTGGATCAGCGACGTGAAACGGCGCTCCAGCTCCTCCGTCATCTGCTCGACGCGCTGCTGGCGGACGCCCAGCGGCGTTTTGCTACCTGTCGGCTGCGGCGCCGGCTCCTGCCCGATCGCCAGGGCGACAAAGATTGCACCGAACACACAAACCAAGATGCGACGGCCCATGATCAGCCTCCTGGCAATTACCCCACTAACAGTATGACGGACCTGATGGCAATTCGTAAAGCGAAAATCTTATTCCGGCTTCTCTCCACGCCCTTCAATAATCCCCTTGATTCGTTCCTGCTTCTCCTTGACGGTCCGGTCGTAAACGTCCTGCTGTGTTTTCTGGATCTCATACAGCAGGTTGACGGCTTCCTGATATCCTTCCGCCTTGACCATGTGCTTGAGGATCTCGCGCATGGCGTCGGCAATCTCTTTTTGCCGTGTGACGGTCGTAGCAAGCGCCTCGTTGCGAGGAGCGACTTCAGCGGCCTGACGCCTGGTCCGGTCGAGATTCTGTACCGCGTCTGGCACGGCCAATTCGGCGATCTCCGACAGCGGCTGAATGATGTCCTCCTTGAGACGCTTCTCCAGCCGCCCCGACGGATCTTCCAGGCGATTATTGAGCACCTCGGTGACAATGCCGGCCAGCCGCTCGGCAATCGCGCCGACATTCGTGCCAATGACCTTTTGCCGCCGCTGGTACTGCATGAGCTGGTCCTTCTGCTCGCTGGCCAAGGCCGCGTTCGTGAGCCCCGCCTGGAGGGCCTGGCAGTCGGTCAGCAGGTCCTCCTGTTGCTTGAGCAGCCGCTCCAGCTCCTGCCGCTGCTCCTTTTCGCGCCGCAATAGATCGGTTCGCAGCTCCTCTTCGCTGACGATCCGCAACAGGAAATCGGACGACTTGCCGACGTTGGGACCGGTGATGTCGTCGTTGTCACTGGCGGCGATGTGGAAATTGAGACTCGTGCCGGTCGGGAGCTTGAGCGGCGCCAGCTCGACCACATCGCTAAGGCCCAGCTCGCGCTTTCCCAGGCCATCCTTGGCGGCGGGGAGCTCGACCGTCCCCTGGTTGGGCTGCTGCGTCATTTCATCCCGCCACACGTACGAGACTTCCACGTTTGTTACGGCGTAGTCGTCTGTCACGCGGCACTCCAGCGGCACGCGGGCCTGGGGGACGACCATCCCGGAGACGCCGACCAGCTTGGCACGCACCCGCGGCTCCCGATCAGCCCGCAGCCGCAATCCAAACGTCGTCGGACGCCGCGACGTGAGCCCTTCGGTGTCCTCGAGCTCGATGACATACTGCCCCGCGATAAGCTGCTGGGGCGATACAGAGCCGGAAAACTCTTTCGCTTCAGTTTTCAGATCCAGCGGCATCGGCTTGCCTTCCATGACCAGCTCAGCCCGCACCAGCGGCTTGTTGGCCTTGCCGGAAAGCGCCAGGCTGGTTCCCTGCAAGACGAAGTACGGTCCCTTTCCCGGCTCCAGTTGCTGGCGCCCCTCGCCGGTGTATTTCGGCGGCGTGATTTCCAGATGCAGCTCGTCCACTGCCGGCTGCTCGACGAGCTCGACGCGAATCCAAGGGGTGAAAGCATCTCCACCGCGGGCGCGGAACTCGAATGGCTCGATCACATTGCTGAAGACTGCTTCGAATTGCCGCTCGCCCGACTTCTTCATCGCTTGCGAGTTGCGGGCCCGCGTGCGACGGAAATCGATGAACACGATTTCCGGCACGACCTGACTATCGGGGGTCACTTCCACCACCTGCGTCCAGTCCTCACCGCGAGGGAACTTGACTCGGCCGTTTTCGGCGCGCTTCACCACGAGATAGGTCTTCTGCGGCCAGACCTTATCACCCAAAAGCAGATTGCGGTTGAACCAGATCGCCAGCGGCTGGCTGCGGGCCACCCCGACCGCGCCGACCAAGAGCAACAGGACCGCCCCCGCCAGGATCGTGGCGTTGAGGCGGAATTCGCGTTGATCGAGGACCCGTCCGAAATCCACGCTTTGCGCGGCTTGAGCGCCTGAGATGACCGTTTGCCGCACCAACGCCGGCGACATGCCTCGCTGGGCGTGATCTTCGATTCGCGACAGCTGAAGCGCGCTGATCATGCCCTGCCCGAGCAGCTTGTTGCGGTCTTCGACTTGCAGTGCCAGGGCGTCGTCGCTCAGGCGGACCGAAAGCGGTCGCATTAGCCGCCGCCAGGCCACTGCGGCGATAGTCCCCACCATGATTAGCAGCATCACTGCCCGCTGCGGCACGTCCATGCGGAAGAACCAGTCGATACCCAGGTCGATCGCAAAAACGGCCAGCGCCGTCCAGAGGACGCGAGACAAGCCCTCCACCCAGAACCAGGCGGCAATCTGCCGCCGCAAGGCATGCAATCGTGAGACGACGGAGGCCGTATGGTCGCGGAGAGGGCTGGCAGCAACATCCGACATGGGGTGGCTCGGAAGGGACGGTGGCGATGCGCGGCGCAAGGTAAGTCGGCCCAGCACGCCAAATAGTTTTGTAACGAACGATTCGCCGCATTATAGCCTGGGGGAATGGCGATAGCATCCGTCTAGGGCTGCCCCCCTTTGGCAGGAACTGGTTGGCTATCAATGCGTTGCGATCGGCGGCAATCAGGAATCCCTGTCCGGGAAAGGTCTTGCCTCATTTGCCGCTTTCGCCGCATTTATCACCCGATGGCGTCGTAGCACCAATTTCAGTTTTAGCGGCCAATCAGTCGGGGACGATGATGAGAAATGAGGCAGGGTCAACTCCACCCTGGCTCAACCCCCGGACCGCGAGTTAGCGGCCGCCCACCGGCGGCCAAAGCGGAGATATCGTCCCCCTTTGGGAGGTGCGTCGTGGACCGCGCTCGGCACTGGCAATTGGCCGTCGTTTTGGGTCTTTCGGGAAGCATTTTCGGCTGCAAAGCGCCGGCCATGTTCGGCGGAAGCCCCACTCCGGCCGCCGCACCGGCCGCTGCGGGTGCAGCGACGAATCCCGTAGCCAAGGCCTGGAAATCGACCACGGGAGCGGTCACCAGCGCTTTGACGATCAAGTCCAAGACCATCCCGGCCGACGACCCGGTCAGCCTTGATTCCAAGCCGGCGAAGATCAGCGCGAGCACCTACATCGCCACGGGCCGCCTGCTCGAAAGCCGCCAGGATTTTGGCAAGGCACAGCTAGAGTATGAAAAAGCAGTGAAGGCCGAGCCCACGAACCTGACCGCCCTGGTCAGCCTGGCTCGGCTCCAGGATCGGCAAGGCCGCCCCGACCTGGCTATCGGCACTTACCAGAAGGCCCTCAAGGCGCATCCTTCCAGCGCCCTCTTATACAACGATCTGGGACTGTGCTACGCCCGCAAGCGCGACCTGGCCAGTGCCGTCGCCACGCTGCACAAGGCAGTCGAGATCGAGTCGAGCAAGCCGAGCTATCGCAATAACCTGGCGACGGTGCTCGTCGAAGCCGGACGCACCGACGAAGCGCTGCGGCAACTGCAGTCGGTCCACTCCCCGGCCGCGGCACATTACAACTTGGCGTTTTTACTCAACCATCGTGGGCAGACCGACGTGGCCCGCCGCCATCTCCAGCAGGCGCTGGAACTGGATCCCGGCCTGACGACGGCGCGAGACATGCTCGCACAAATCAACGGCGGCACCGCCGGTGCACCGCCCAGCGCTGTCGAAACACCTCAGTTCGGTGCCAGCGGGCCGCTCGCTTCCCAGCCTCAAACAACGCAGCCGACAATCGGTACCGCGCCTCAGGCCGGCCCCTTTGGCGCTACGGTACCAGAGCAGACGTATCCCACCGCGGCCGAGCCTCCCATGCAATCTGCTGAACCGGTCTTTCACATTGGCAGCGAGGGAATTGAGACTTCCCCTGCGGACGGCCCCAGCGTCCATCAGCCGACCATGCACCAGTATCCGGCCGGAGCATCGACCAGCTCGCAGTCCAGCTTTCACCTGGACGATGCCGCCGAGCAAGTGCTGGTCGTGACGCACCTGATTTACGGCAAGGATTCCGATCCCGCACCGATTCCGACGGGGTTGGTCGACGATGAGCTGGCCGAAGGGCAGGACTCGGGCGACGAGCCCAGCGATGACGAGCCAGTGAGTGTGAAGCCCGTTACTCAAGTGCCGACGCTTCAGCCGGTAACGGATTAACCGGCGGCCGTTACCCGGGCCCAGCTTAATAACAAGTGCCGCGAGCGTTCGCCACGCCTCATTTCTTGCCTATGCGGTCAGCAGCCGCGTCTCCATTCACCTGCGGCTTGATTTTCCCACCAGCGCGGCGGAAACTGGAGGGAACGAGCGAGCGACTGCTGTCGACCGCCGATCTGCTGCTGGAGACTGGCCATGCCTCTTCCACTTACTGCGCCGGAAGTCCTCAATCGCGAGTTCCTGGAAGTTCGCGCGAAGATCCTCGAACTGGCGGCGGCACTCGACCGGCTCGAGCGAGCCGAAGGCGACGTCGCAGGCGACCCGCGGCTGGCCCGCATCCGCGAAGGACTGGACGTGCTGATCAAAGGGAGTGCCGAGGAGCGGGCCGAGCAGGTGCAGCTCGTCTTCTCGCGGCCGTACGACAGCCAGTGGCAGCAGAGCCTGAAAGTAAAGCCGCGTTAAGCAATCCAATCCGAAATCTGAAATCTGCAATCTGAAATGGACTACATCGACCCCCATATCCACATGGTCAGCCGGATCACGGATGACTATGAAACCCTGGCCCGCATGGGCTGCGTGGCCCTGTCCGAACCGGCGTTCTGGGCGGGCTTCGACCGCGGCACCGTCCACGGTTTTCGCGACTACTTTCGCCAGCTCACCGAGATCGAGCCCAAGCGGGCCGGCCAGTACGGCATTCAGCATTACACCTGGCTGTGCATCAACGCCAAGGAGGCGGAGAACGTCTCGCTCTCGCGGGAAGTGATCGCCATGATCCCCGAGTTTCTCGACAAGCCGAATGTGCTAGGGATCGGCGAGATCGGCCTCAACAAGAACACCAAAAACGAAGCGATCGTGTTCCTCGAGCACCTCGACCTGGCCGCCAAGTACGAGCAGCAGATTTTGATTCACACGCCCCATCTGGAGGACAAATACCAGGGGACGCGGATGATCCTCGACATGCTGATCGGCGACAGCCGGCTCGATCGCAGCCGCGTGCTGGTCGATCACGTGGAGGAGCACACGGTGCGGCACGTGCTCGACGAAGGTTTCTGGGCCGGAATGACTTTGTATCCGGTAACGAAGTGCACGCCGGCCCGGGCCTGCGACATCATCGAGAAGTACGGCGCTGATCGATTGATGGTCAATAGCGCCGGCGACTGGGGGCCGAGCAAGCCGACGGCCGTCCCCGACTTCATCATGGAGATGCGGCGGCGCAAGCACCCGGAGTCGCTCATCCGCAAGATCGTTTACGAAAACCCGCTGGCCTTCTTCAGCCAAAGCCAGAATTTTCACTTCGTGCCGCGGGAAGAGAGCGAAGTGGCCACGTAGGACAGGATTTCATCCTGTCCAGTCAGGTTGAAAACCTGCCTGCGAAAAGGCGAGCCGCCGGATGACGAGCACCCGGCGGCTCTGCACGGCCTTGCCTCATCCCTGGCCGTGAACTGGTTACTGGCAGCAGCCGCTGGCGCAGCCCTTGTCCTGTGCATTGGCCGCCGCGTCCGTCTTGCAGCCACACTGGCCGCAGTCGCAGACGGACCCCTCCTTGCAGCCGCAGCCGCACTTGTCGCAGGCACATGCGCAAGCCTGGCAATCGCAGGCCGGACCGCAGCAACAGGCTGCGGCAGCCGTCATCGCAGGGGCAAACAGGGAAGCAAACAGCAGAGCAATCGCGTTCATCTTGGGATCCTTACTTGTTAGTTGATTCGAATTCGATTTCGCAGGCGCAGAACAGCGCCTCTAGCACGGCAGCGCCAAGCGCCACCGATGCTCGATCCACAATTAAATGCCGCGGCACAGAATCCGCGGCCGCGAACGGATTAGTTCCGCCAGACGCAATACAAGACGCGCACGGAGCGAGTGGGAATCGATGTCGCGCCAATTGCGACGTTCGGCGCTGATGCAAACTCGAGGCGCAGATCGTGCCACGTGATGACTGGCGCTGCGCCGAAGCTACGCCACGATGGCTGCGACGTCCCGCTCAGATCGCGCTCGATCGCACCGCAGCTTTGACCGCAGCCGCAACTCGTGCGATCTTCCGCCGACGGGCAGCAATGCTGACAAAAATCCGCCGAGGGGCTCGCCTGGGAACCAGCCGCGGCATCGCCGGCACAGCAACCTCGTTGGCAATTATTTTCAGCGTCTTGAGCCTGACCAGCGGCGCAGCAGCAGGCGCTGGCCGCCGCCGCGGGCCATACCGCAACTAGTGCCGCGGCGAGCAGGTGCATCCACCGGTTTACACAAAAGGAAAGCATGGGCAGCCAGCCTCTGAGGCCATTCTACGCATGTGTGAAAAGCCGGGCTGGGAATTTGGATTCGGCGGCCGGGGGGAAAGCCAATTCCGCCAGAGGGTTATGGCGACTTTTGCGGAATGTTGGGCAGCTCCTTCAGCAGCGCCCTGAGCGCCTGGTTCTCCCGCTCCAGCTGCTCCAGCCGCGTCTTTTCGCTGTCCGGCGATTTTGCACCTGCCTCCGTCGCGCGATAGGGCTTGACGTAATACAGCCCCCGTTCGTCTCTTCCGAACTCCAGCTTCGGTTGCACGAATTCGGGGAGCTTGTCCGCTGGCAGCGACTCCACCTCCACGGCGCCCCCCAGCACGACAACCAGATCCAGGATCTGATCGCCGCGCTGAATGCTGTAGGTCAAAGTATCGCCCGCCTGCTTGCACATCGTGTGCGAATGGGCCTGGTAAATCGAGCGGATTTGCACCCCCTCCGCCTTTAGCACCAGGTCCCCTTTCTTGATCCCCGCTTTTTCGGCCGGGCCCTCGCTGAGAATCCGCTCGACCTTGATCGTTTCCCCGTCGCTCTCCAGCACCCAGCCGACCTTCGGCCGCCGCCGCTTGAGGACCACGACCGATCGCTCGTGCCCTTCCTTATCGACCGCTTCGCACGCCCGCAGCAGCCGCTGCACGTGCGACGCCGGGACAGCATACGTCATCCAGCCCTGGTGCCTTGCCGCGGGATCAGACCCCACCACGACGCCAACCAGCTTCCCTTCTCGATTTACGATCGCCGATCCAGTGGACGTGCTTGTCGTCGGCAATTGACAGACCAAAAGCGGCGGGTAGCACATTCCCGACAACATGTGGCCGGTTCCGCTGACCATGCCTTGAAAGACAAGCGGCTTTTCCACTCCCCAGGCGGCGGCCGTCATGACGGTGGAACCTTCCTCGGGAAGTTCCGACGTCAATTCCAGCGGCTTGGCCGGGCAATTCGGCGAATCGAGCAGCACCAGTCCCGAAAACTCGTCCACGACGCGCAGATGAGCGTCGTCTTGTTTGCCGCCGGGGAACGTCAGGCGGATTTTCGAATCGGAACTGACCGTGACGGCCGTGACCACTCGGTTCGGCGCCACACACACGCCCGAACAGACGACGACCGAGCAGGGACGCCGGCAGTTCTTGTCTGCTTCGCTAACGGTCTGTTTGCTTTTCTCACGTACGCCGTCGCCGCCCTCGTCTGCCGGCTGCGGTTTGGACGAAGTCCCCCCAGGCGCGGCGGCGTCCGCGGGACCGGCTTTGGCCTCTTCCTTGCACGAGACGCGCAGCGTCACCATGCTCGCGTGCAACTGCCTGGCCGGCTTGATCCACTCGCCCGGGTCGGGCGTTTCCTGCGCTGCCACATTTAGCCAGAAAGCCAGAGAAAATACCGCCGCCAGGCAAATCGCTTTTGGGAAAAATCGCCGCATAACATCGACCATCGGGCCGCTTCAGAACTCAAGGCTGTCGCGATCGGTCTCCAGTTCATCCTGCCGCAAATCCATCCACGCCTCCATTTCCGGCCCCGTAATGCCGCTGGTAAGCACGGCGGGCGTAACTGCCGGGACCGCGCCAGTAAAACTGGCCGGAGTGAGCAGCTCGCCGGGTAACGCGACAATCGATTTGGCATCCGGCTCTTCGCGAGGAGCTGCAGCCAAAGTCGTCGTCTTATCCGCAGCATTGGTTGCGCGATGGTTGTCCGCGGTCTGCGGCGGCGCCGTCTGGCGATCGCCACGCTGGACAAAATTCCCCAGTCCAACGGTGAACATGACGAGCAGCACCAGCGCCACCAGGCCACCGACCGCACCGCTTACCAGCAGGTCGCGACGAGCCCGGCGCGGACTTGCCGCCGACTGCAGCGCTGCCACAACTTCGACCACTGGTCCCGCGTGCGCCGGATAAGACGAAGCCAATCGCTGCGCGTCGTCGCGCAACTGCTCCCCCATCAGCGCCAGGTCGTCCGGCAATTCAAGTTGCCCATCCCGCGCGGGATATGCCTCGTCCCCAGGAACAGGCTGCGAATCAAACCGCATGTGAAATGTCCTCGCTAGGAAACGGCGGAAGACGACGCGCTTCCTCCCCCTCAAGCTCCAAAATCCGACGCACGCCGGCCAGACCGTGGAAAATCCGCGACTTCACGGTCCCCAGCGGGCAGCCGAGCACCTCGGCAATCTCTTCGTACCTGAGCCCTTCGCTGAACCGCAGCACCAGCGACTGTCGCTGGCCTTCCGGCAACTGCGCCACGCGAGCCCACAAGCTCTTCTTCCATTCCGCCACTTCCACCGGAGCGTCGGCCCCCGGGGAGCTCCGCTCGCTGCTCGTCTCGTTGTCCCACAGCACGCGCAGCTTTCTTCGTCGCAAGCCGCAGCGGCGTCGCTCGCGCCGCTCTAAGTTGAGCAGAATTCCGTACAGCCACGTGTAGACGCTGCTGCGTCCCTGAAAATCTCCCCCCTGGCGAGCCAGCACCAGGAACGTCTCTTGGGCCAGATCGTCGGCATCCCACGGATTGCCGCACAGCACCAGCGCAGCGCGGTGAATCCGCAGGAAGTACTCCCGAGTCGTGGCTTCGACGTCCAAAGGCTGCACGGGCACGTTCCTGGCAGACGTTCTGGGCCCGGTCCCCATCGCGGGACCACCAACTGGGAATTCTAACCGTTTTGCGTGTCGGATGCGACATCGGCCGGCCTTTGTCGCTCCTTTGCCACTGGGTGCCCTCACGGCGGCAAATGGTTCAAACGCAGCGGGTTAGGTAAATGCCGGGTGGGAGGATTGGCCGCCGATGTGGCATGCCACGAGGCTTGCGGTGCATTGTCCGCGTTTGGGGCGTAAACTGCTGCCAGGTTAAACCGTCCCTTGGGGGAAACCTTCAGGAGCAGTTTGTGATTGCCCTCATCGCTCACGACCAGAAAAAGCTCGCGATTGTCGATTTTGTCCGCCGTCACAAGGCACTCTTTGCCCGGCATCGCCTGATCGCCACGGGCAGCACGGGCCAGTTGCTGGTGAAGGAGCTGGGACTGGCCATCGAATGCGTGGCCCACGGACCGGAAGGGGGGGACCTGATCATCGGCGGCCGGGTTGCCGAAGGAAAGGTCACGGCGGTGATCTTCTTCCGCGACCCGCTGACGGCCCAGCCGCACGAGCCGGACGTCTCGGCATTGATGCGGGTGTGCGACGTGCACAGCATCCCGCTGGCTACCAATCTGGGAACGGCCGAAGCGATCGTGGACTGGCTGAGCGACTCGGAGGCTGAAAGCTGAGCGAACGCGGAATCACGGTTCGACGATTTGCCCTTCCGCTTCCCGTTCTTCCAGGCGAGCTTCGTAGAGCAGCATCGCGCCGCTGTAGCTGGCCAGCGCGATGGCCGCGACGCAGACGAGCATGCCAAACAGGGCCCAACCGCGCCGTCGCGAATGCAATCCCCACATTCCCATGACCAGGCCCAGAATAGCAATCAGGGCGCCGCCGATGATCGCCGTTGGGTTCGTCATCCACGAGACCGAAAGCCCAAAAGCGCCGAGCACGATGGCGGCAATGGCGCCTGCCACGGCCACCTGGTCTCGAATCAGGTCGCTTGTGGGGGGCGCTTTGGGTCGGTTTCTCGTCGTCAGCGTTGCTCCGTGGCCAACGGTCTGCGAAGGTGCGACCGGAGCCATCACAGCGCCGGGCGCAAAGGGGGAGCCGGTGCGGATTGCGCCTGGTGCGTCTGCGGCTGCGACCGCTGCCGGATTGCCTGCGGTTTGAACAGGCTCAAGCGGCAGCACGGGGGCGGCCGCGGCCGCGGCCGCCGTTCCCTCCCCCGCCGCACGAGCCGGCGGGGCGGCTGCCGGAACCTGAGTCGTCTCGCGCCGCACCGGCGGCAATCCAGCGGCATCGGGGAGCGTGGCAAATGTCTGCCCGCATTTCCAGCAGCGGTTGACGGGCCCGAGGAGTTCTTCGCCGCACTTGGAACAACGGACTGCCATGATGCCTCGCAAGTGGGGCTCAACGCTTTAGTATTGTCTCAGCGCGAGCCGCCGACGATTGTCATAAAATCGCTGACAAATTAGGATTGCAAGGCTGCCTGTCCCAACGATCCCACCCTTCCATCTTCCGCGCCGCCGCCGCGGCGTCAAGAAACCCTCGGCGTGAGGCTGGCGATGCTTCGATTCGCAGTGCGGTTGGCTCCCCTGGCGGTCATTGTCGCGATAATCGCAATTCCCGCGCCTCCAGCAGTCGGCCAGTTCGAAAACCAGCCGCAAACGCCAAAGATCGCCGCCGCCTCCAGCGAAGGGCGGGAGGCCATCGGCGGCTTTCGCGTCCCCGCCGGCCTGAAGGTTGAATTATTTGCCGCTGAGCCGCTGGTGGCCAATCCGGTGGCGTTTTGCGTCGATCATCGAGGCCGCGTGTGGGTCTGCGAAACGTTCCGACAGAAACGCGGCATCGAAGACAACCGCGATCACGGCCACTGGCTGGACGACGACCTGGCAGCGCAGACGGTCGAGGACCGCGTGGCCTATATCCGCAAGCATCTTGGGGACAAGGCCAGCGAGTATACGCGGCATGATGATCGGATTCGGCTCGTGCTCGACAAGGACGGCGACGGCACTGCGGACGACGCCACCGTTTTTGTCGACGGCTTCAACGCGATCGAAGAAGGGACTGGGGCCGGCGTGCTCGTTCGCGGCAAGGACGTGTTCTACACGAACATTCCGCACTTGTGGCGGCTGCGGGACGATGATGGCGACGGCCATGCCAACCAGCGCGATAAGCTCCACTGGGGCTACGGCGTCCGCTTCGCCTTCCGTGGGCACGATATGCACGGGCTGATTCTCGGCCCCGATGGCCGGCTCTACTTCAGCATCGGCGACCGCGGATTCAACGTGGTCACGCAGGAAGGCAATCGCATCATTAATCCGCAATGCGGTGCCGTGCTGCGCTGCGAGCTGGACGGTTCGCACCTGGAGATGTTCGCCACTGGCCTCCGCAACCCGCAGGAGCTGGCGTTTGACGATTACGGCAATCTGTTCACAGGCGATAACAACTCCGACAGCGGCGATCGGGCCCGCTGGGTGTATGTGGTCGAAGGTGGAGACAGCGGCTGGCGAATGGAGTATCAGTATTTGCCCGACCGCGGGCCGTTCAATCGCGAGAAGATCTGGTACCCGCAGACCGACGGTCAGCCGGCGTACATCGTCCCGCCGATTGCCAACTTCGCCGACGGTCCCTCGGGCCTGGCTTACTATCCGGGTACCGGCCTTCCCGACCACTTTCGCGATCGTTTTTTCCTCTGCGATTTCCGCGGCACTCCCGTCAACAGCGGTGTGAGGACGTTTCGCGTCAGGCCCAAGGGGGCTTCGTTCGAGTTGATCGATGAGGAGCAGTCGCTGTGGAGCGTCCTGGCGACCGACATCGATTTCGGTCCAGACGGCGCGATCTATCTGTTGGACTGGGTCGATGGCTGGGAAGGGGAAGGCAAAGGACGGATCTACCGTTACTTCTCTCCCGATTTGATCGGCTCGCCGCAAGTGCAAGAGGTTAAGCGGCTGCTGAGTGAAGGTTTTTCTCAGCGCTCCCCCGACGAGTTAATCAAGCTGCTGTCGCACGCCGACCGTCGCGTGCGGCAAGAAGCGCAGTTCGCACTCGCCGAGCAGCATCAGGTGTCTTTCATGGCCAAGGTGGCCACCGATGGCGACTCGCTGCTGGCGCGGTTGCACGGCATTTGGGGCCTGTGGCAAATGGGCCGCACGGGCACCCTCGGCCAGGCGGAATTGCGGCTGGCGAAACTGCTCGACGATGAAGAGCCCGAAGTTCGCGCGCAGGCCGCCAAAGTTTTGGGCGAGTTGAAGCTCACCACGGCTTTCGACAGCCTAGTCAAACTGCTGAAGGACGACAGTTCGCGTGTTCGATATTTTGCCGCGGTCGCACTTGGCAAACTGGGCCAGCGTGAAGCAGTCGCGCCGCTTTTGACCATGCTGGAAGAGAATGCCGATCGGGACGCAGTTCTGCGTCACGGCGGCGTCATGGGCCTGGCCGGATCGGCAAGCGGCGAGAAATTGGCCGCGGCGGCACAGCATCCGTCGGCCGCGGCGCGGATGGGTTTGCTGCTGGCAATGCGACGGCTGAAGTCCGAACAGATTGCCATGTTTCTCGACGACTCCGATCCGACGCTCGTCGTCGAAGCCGCTCGCGCCATTCACGACCTGCCCATTGAATCTCTGCTGCCCAAGCTGGCGGCAACCATTTCTCGCAAAAGTCAGGATGATGCGCTGTTGCGCCGCGTGCTCAATGCTCATTACCGCCTGGGACAAGCCGAAAATGCCGAGGCGCTGGCCAGGTATGCCAGCCAGACAGATGCTCCCGAAGCGATGCGCCTGGAATCACTCGCCATGCTGCGCTCTTGGGACAAGCCGTCCCCCAAGGACCGCGTGCTGAATTTCTGGCGGCCGCTTTCGCCGCGTGATCGAGGCATTGCGACCGCAGCACTAAAAAAATCGTTGACGGGACTCTTTTCCGGCTCGGCGAAAGTATCTGCCGAAGCGGTCAAGATTGCGGCCGAGCTGGGAATTAAGGAGGTTGGTCCCGAGCTGCAAAAGCGATTTGCCGACGCGTCGCAGCCCGAGCGGCACCGGGCCGATGCGCTCTTGGGCCTGGCGATGATCAAGGACCCTGCGCTTGACGATGCGATCGAGACCGGGCTTGTCGACGCGTCACCACACGTGCGAGCGGCGGCGCGGCGGGCGCTGCTCGAGCGGAGGCCATCGGACGCGCTTGCGGAACTAGAGACCGCCGCCATGTCGGGCGAAATCTTTGAGCGCCAATCAGCGCTGGCGGTGCTCGGCGGCACCAAAGGCTCGCAATCGACCGCCATCCTCAACAAGGCGATGGATGAGCTGCTGGCCGGACGATTTCCCCTGCATAGCCGGCTCGATCTGCTCGATGCCGCGGCAAAGCGCCCGTCCGGAGAACTGGCGGCGAAGATTGAGGACTATCAAAGCCGGCAGCTCAAGGAGCATCCCCTTGCCGCGCACGGCGACTGTCTGGAAGGGGGTGACGCGGAGCGCGGCCGGCACATTTACGAGCGGACGGAGCTGTCGTGCGTCCGCTGCCACAAGATCGGCGGAACCGGCGGCGAAGTGGGCCCCGACCTGAGCAAGGTGGCTGCGGAGAAGAAACGAGATTACTTGCTGGAGTCGCTCATCGATCCGAATAAGGCGATCGCCAAGGGATTTGAAACAGCCGTGATCCGCGATTTGGACGGGCAGATTCACACAGGCATTGTCAAGCGAGAAGACGATGCGCAGGTTGAGTTGATGACCGCCGAGGGAAAGCTGGTTTCGATTCGCAAAGAGGACATCGAGGGCCGCAAGGAGGGGAAGTCCTCGATGCCCGAGGAACTGACTAAGCGGCTAAGCAAATTCGAGCTTCGCGATCTGGTGGAATTTCTTGCCAATTGCCGGTGACCCTCGCTGCCGGTCGTCGGCACTCTTCCGGCAGGGGTCCAATCGTCGCAACGTGCTTGACTCTAACGTCTTACGTATATCCCTAATTCCAAGAGCTCTAAATTCTGCTAGAACCTACACTTCCCCGTGGGAATAATCCGGCTCGGCCGGAGATCATTCCCAATGGCGCGTGAATCACTGCCGAGGTATCGGCATTCCAGGGTGGAATCCGCCGGGACGCGGCTCACTCCCAATAGAAGGACCTACCGATGAACAGGTTTTGGATGCTCGCGGCACTCGCTGTGGTCGGATTGTTCGTGGCCGGTTGCGGCAAGACCGAGGCCGATAAGAAAATCGACGATGCCGCCCAAGCCGCGAAAGACGCGGCGGCCAAGATGGACGAAGCGGCCAAGTCGGCTACCGACGCTTTGAAGGGTGTCACCGAAGAATCTTCGAAGGCCCTCGAATCCGCGAAGGAAGGGATCGAAAAGGCCACGGAAGACACCAAGAGAGCCGCAGAAGACGTCAAGGAAAAGGTCAAGGAAGCCACCGACGAGACCAAGAAGCCCGAATAGGTTGGAGCGCATAGCGCTGAACGACGGACGCTTGTCTGCGGGGAGTCGCCACCTGGTACGACTCCCCGCTTGATGTTTCTTGAAGCAAATAACCTTGCCGCTGGTGCCCGGACGGCATACCGTGAGAGGAGACGGGATTCGATTCTTTTGGCGCTGGCGCCATGTCGCTCGCAAGGTTTGACGCCGGTCATCTCACTGAGCCGGACGGCGCTGTCAAACCTTACGTCACGATCGGCAGCGGTCCGCTCGCCATGGTAATCGTGCCTGGCGCTGCCGATGGCCTGCGAACGTGCGTCGAAGTGGCCGCCTATCTCGCCTGGTTTTACCGCCATCGCGCACGGGACTGCCGGCTGCTGATTCTCAGTCGGCGCGACCCTATTCCTGAGCGCTTTGGCATTGAGCGGCATGCGCGGGACATGATTCGCACGGTCCAGCAATTGAACTTTGGACCCGCGGTATGGGAGTGTGTAAGTGCGGCCGGTCCCATCGGCCAGTGGGCGGCAGTCGAGCGCCCGGACCTGATCTCTGGATTAATCCTTTCCTCCACGTACGATCACGTGAGCGATCCAACCAGAAAGGTGTTTGAGCAATGGCTTAGACTTGCCAAGCAAGCGGGAAGCGAACAGGTCTGGGAAATGATCGAGCACAAGTACCGTCCGCCCGCTGAGGTTCTTTCGCAAACAGAGCCTCTAAAGCTCTCTGGCGCAGCCGCACGGCGCGACCCTGAGCGACTAAAAAACATCCTGCTGGAACTGCTCGACGTCGATCACCGCGCGCTGGTGCAGCGAATCACCTGTCCGACGCTGGTCATCGGAGGAGAAGACGATCGCATGGTGCCCGCGCAAGTGCAGCGGCAGATGGCCCAGCGGATTGCGAATCATGTTCTGGAAATCTGCCCAGGGTACGGTCACTTTAACGACATGGAAAACCCAATTTATCAGCAGTTGGTCGATCGTTTCGTGCGGTCGGTGCCCCATGCCGGCGCCTGAGGGATAATATGGAAGAACACGGGAAATCTTCAACTTGGTCCGGCGTTTGCAATGGGATTCAACCCGGAATAGCCGGCGTAGGGTCACCTCATTCTGCTAATTGGGTCGTTGAATAGCACCGCGAGATCACGTGTCAAAACTCCTCACACGAGCCGAACAAAACCGGTTCCAAGAGCACGGCATCGTCTTTCCCATCCGTGTTCTTGCGAGTGACGAGGCGGACTACTATCGCCGCGCGTGCGACGATCTCGAGCGGCAGCTCGGCGGACGGCCGCGCACGGTGGAAGTGCGTCAAATGCACCTGGACCTGCACTGGGCGCACAAGTTGGCCATCCATCCGCGGATTCTGGATGCCGTCGAGAATGTGCTGGGTCCGGACTTGCTCGTTTGGGCGACGGAATTGTTCGCCAAGCACCCCCACGATGGGGTCGTGTCGATCGGTTGG
>DASRJP010000301.1:0-2730 GCA_035649415.1 Pirellulaceae bacterium
CGACGGCGCGGGGTTCAAAAGCAAAAACTCCTGGAACCTGTTTGCCAGCCATGACGAATGGACCGCGCCGATCATGGCCGAGGTCGGCCCCGACGGCAATGTCTGGGTCCTCGACTGGTACAACTACATCGTCCAGCACAATCCCACGCCGCAAGGCTTCCGCACCGGCCGCGGCGCGGCGTACGAAACGGAACTCCGCGACAAGAAGCATGGGCGCGTCTATCGGCTCGCCTACGTAGGACAGGTTTCCAACCTGTCCCAAGAAAACAAAACGGACATGACAGGTTGGAAACCTGTCCTACTGGAAACTCCCGACCAGCTCGTCGCGGCCCTCAAGAGTGACAACCTCTTCTGGCGGCGGCATGCCCAGCGGCTGCTGGTCGAGCGGGGGAACAAGGACGTCGTGCCAAGCCTGACGGAACTCGTAAGTAATAAGTCGGTTGACGATCTTGGCCTCAATGTCGGTGCAATTCACGCACTGTGGACGCTGCAAGCTCTCGGAGCATTCAAGGACGCACAATCGCGAGAGGTTTACGAATTAACGCTCGCGGGACTCTATAACAAGTCGAGTGGGGTCGTGCGCAACACGCTTCAGGTGGCGCCGCATTCGAAGCTAATCCTGAGAGCGATTGTCCAGGGCGACGCATTTGCAGTGGGAAATGAGCAGGGCCAATTGTCACTGGCTGCCTTTCTTGCGCTAGCGGATTGGCCTAGCGATGAGATGGCCGCTGCGGCGACAGTCTGGCTGCTGCAAGAATCGGAGTGGCGCGACCGATGGATCCTCGATGCGGTGACGGCGGCGGCCGCGGCACACGGAGATCATTTTCTCTCGATAGCCGCCAACGACAAAAAGATCGAGGATGCCCGCGCTATCGAGCGAATCACTATTGTTGCGGAACACGTAGCTCGCGGCGGCAGCGCTAATTTGGGGCGCTCCTTTGACGACCTCACGAAAGCACGTCCCGCCGTCGCCGAGGCTATTGTCACCGGCCTCGCACGCGGCTGGCCGCGCGACAAAGAGCTGGAATTGACTACCGAACAGGAAGCCGCGCTCGTTAGAGTGTTTGAGCACGCCACCCCCGCCGCTCGCGGCCAGCTCCTCACGCTGGCCGCCAAGCTCGGCACGAGCAAGCTCGACAAGTTCGCCGCCGAAATCGCCCAATCATTCCTAACTGTGCTTCAAGACGACGCCAAGTCGGACAAGGAGCGAACTGATGCCGCGACGCAGCTAGTGGCATTCCGCCGGTCGGATGAAGAGACGGCTGTGACACTCTTGGACCTGATTACCGCGCGCACGTCACCCGAGCTGGCCGCCGGCCTGCTTGATGCGCTCCGGCAGAGCGAATCACCCGCCGTCGCCACATCCGTCATCGAGCGGATGGGCAAGTGGACGCCGGCCATCAAGCCGGCCGCACTGCGGCTGCTCCTATCGCGCGCCGAATGGACGCGAGCGCTGCTGGACGCGGCAGAGAAAGGGACCGCCGATTTGGGAGTCCTGTCGCTCGATCAAAAGCAGGCCCTGGCGGCACATCCCGACCGCCGCATCGCCCGCCAGGCCCGTGACCTGCTGGCCAAAGGAGGCGGGCTCCCCAATGCCGACCGGCAGAAGGTCTTCGAAGAATTGTTGCCGCTGACCAAGAAGAAAGGGGATGCAGCGGCGGGAAAGGTCGTTTTTACCAAGCAGTGCGCCAAATGCCACACTCATTCCGGCGAAGGGGCCAAGATCGGGCCGGACCTGACCGGCATGGCGGTGCATCCAAAGACCGAGCTGCTGGAACAGATGATCGACCCCAGCAAGAGCGTGGAAGGCAACTTCCGCGTCTACTCGGTGCTGACGACGGAGGGAGAAACGCTCAGCGGCCTACTAGCATCCGAGACCAAAACGTCGATCGAGCTGATCGACTCCGAGGCCAAGAAGCACACGCTCCAGCGGGAGGACATCGAGCAGCTCATCGCCTCGCCCAAGTCACTCATGCCCGAGGGCTTCGAGAAGCAAGTTTCGCAGGAGGACATCACGAACTTGCTCGAGTTCCTCACCCAGCGCGGCAAATTCCTGCCGCTGCCGCTGGACAAGATCGCCACGGCAGTCAGCACCAAGGGGATGTTCTACAGCGAGGACGCCGCAGCCGAGCGGTTGATCTTCCGCGACTGGACTCCCAAGACGTTCGAGGGAGTGCCGTTCGTGCTCGTCGATCCCAACGGCGAGCAGCGGCCGAACGTCGTGCTTTTCTACGGCCCACAAGGAACCATTCCACCGAAAATGCCCAAGAGCGTGAAGCTGGCGGTGAACGGCCCGACCAAAGCGATTCACCTGCTTTCGGGCGTTTCAGGCTGGGGTTATCCGTACAGCGAAAAGGGATCGGTGACGCTGATCCTGCGGCTGCACTATGAGGACGGCCAGACCGAGGATCATAAGCTGCTCAACGGCGAGCATTTTGCCGACTACATCAGGCGAGTCGATGTACCGGGGTCAAAATTCGCCTATCAGCTTCGCGGCCAGCAGATTCGCTTTCTGTCGGTGCAGCCGCAGCGGGCCGAGCCGGTCAAGGAGCTCGAGCTGCTCAAGGGAGACGACGCGACGGCGCCGGTGGTGATGGCAGTGACTGTGGAGGGGCCATAGCGAATGCGGAATGTGGAGTACTGAATGCGGAGTGAGTGTCGGGGTGTGAGAGTATGAGGGTGTGGGGATCGAGGTGCGTCTCGCAAGTCGTAAGCCGCATATGCCGCCAA
>DASRJP010000302.1:0-10683 GCA_035649415.1 Pirellulaceae bacterium
CTTCCCGGGAAATGCGGCGCAAAATCAGGCGTTCCGCCGCGGCGTGATTTTGAGTCGCCAGGGATTCGGCGACCCAGCTAACCCCCAACCGGTCTTGGCGATGGATTACCGTTATCCCACGCGGTTTGCCAATCCATTCCGTCCGGCGGATGCGGCCGATCTCATGCCGGACGTGGCCGACATGCGTCGTCTGGCGCCGGCGGAGGCGACCCAGCTTCGGAGCTCTTATGTGAATACGTCCCCGCAGACGGCACCGGTGCCCACTCCAATCCCCACTGACACCCCGCTGTTCGACGTTCCCAACAACCCGATCTACAACTACAACGACCCGAATCGTAACGCCTACTTCGAATACCAGGCGTTCCAGAAGATCGGCAACGTTTTCAGCACCCAGTCCAACGTCTTTGCCGTCTGGATCACCGTCGGCTACTTCGAGGTTGAGCCGAATCCCAACGGTGTCGATGTGGCTCATCCCGACGGCTATCGCCTCGGGCAGGAGATCGGGGCCGATTCAGGCAACACGGTCCGGCATCGGTTCTTCTCGATCATCGACCGCACGGTCCCCGCCGCCTACGAACCAGGCAAGCGGCACAACACCGACAAGTGCGTCCTGCTGCGCCGATTCATCGAGTAGCCGTAGGACAGGTTTCCAACCTGTCTCAAAAAAATCAGGCCGAGGATCGAATCCCCGGCCTGATCGAAACTCATTGCTGGACAGGTTGAAAACCTGTCCTACGACAGCACGGTTGAAAACCTGTCCTACAGTCGACGGTTGAACCTGTCCTAATCGCTCATGCCACCGAACAGCCCGTCATGGTCGATCGGCTGCTCCGCAATCCGGCCCAGATCGTCCAGGCTCCGCCGCACGCCCACCGTGTGCCACGGTGCGACCTCTTTCAACTCCGGCATCAGCTCCACGAGCTGCTCCACCAGGTTGGCCGCCATCCGGTTTACCGATGGGGAAGCAGCACTCTCCTGTATCGAGAGGGCCGTCTTCATGACGCGGACCATCTTGGCCCGCTCGGCCACCGGCCGCGACAGAGGGGTGCTCGACTCCACGAGTAACTCCTCAATCGGCACTTCCAGGACCGACTGCCAGCGATACAGGTCGCTCAGCCGCAGATCGCACGTCGGCTGCTCCTGGGCCCGCACGGAGCGGACGTCGGTCTGAAGCTGCCGGGCCGCGCTCCGCAGGCTCATCCCCTGCTGCAATCGCACCTCCTGAATGCGGTGCCGCGGCTGGTGGGCTCTCTGGCCGCCGGGTAAAGGGACTTCGATAGCGCCTGAGAAGACGCTCAATTCAGCAGTTGCCATGAATGCCGCTCCTGGCCTCGCGCAGGGCGAAGCCGTTCCGAGTTAGAAACTATGAATAAGGAAAGCCTCTTCCAAAGGAGGGCGCCGGGTATACGGCGAGCCGGGGGCGGTCAGGCCCTCGGCCATAAATTGAAACGCCGTATTCGACGTGATGGACTCATGACAGGTTCCGATTTGCGGGATTTTGTCAGGTTTGACTCAGTGCTGGCACGCGAACTGGTGCGGGAGACCGCGAGTCTGGCGGTCGCGAGGCGGCCAGCGGGGTGTGCTGAGTGGAACCGCGTCAGGTCGTCGCGTTTGGACGCAGGAATTGATACATCGCTCTCCGCTTATGTACTCTCGTGCGCTGGCCGATTTTCGCTTCGCACAAGCACCTCTCTCGCGGCGCGACGGCCACAGTCCCCCGTTTGACAGTCGCCGCGCGGCCAAATTACAATAGCTGGGCTATAGGTCACGCGACTGCCGCTGGCTGTGGGCAAGAGTCGGCAATGAGGTTTCGGTGCGGGTTGCGCATCGATCGGGAGAGTTCAGATGAACAAGCGCGAGATGAAGATCTACAAGAACCAACTCCTGGCGCTCCGCGACCGGCTCCGCGGCGATGTCACGACCATGGCGGATGCGGCACTTCGCAAGACCCGCAGCGAATCGAGCGGCGACCTTTCCAGCATGCCGATCCACATGGCCGACATGGGGACCGACGCCTTCGAGCAGGAATTCACCCTCAGTCTGATGGAGCACGATGGCAGCACGTTGGGGTTGATCGAAAGCGCTCTTGAGCGGATCGAAGACGGGGTCTATGGTGTCTGTACGGAGTGCGAGGCGAAAATTCCCAAGCAGCGGCTGAATGTCCTCCCGTATACCCCCCACTGCGTCAAGTGCGCCGACAAAGTCTCGGCCCGCTGACATGTCCGGGTCCGACCGCAGTCGGCAGGACGTGCCCGGTCCCTCCCCTCGCGAGCGGGCTCCCGTCAGAGACAAATCTTCATCGCCGCCCGAAAAGTCCCACGATCGCACCCCCGCGGCTGGCCGCTTGATCAACGGCATTCCCCTCAGTCGGTACGTGCTGTTCTTTTCCATCGCGCTGGCCGGCTGTGCCGCCGACCTGGTGAGCAAGGAATTGATTTTCCGCTGGCGAGGTCTGCCGGGGCAGCGGTCGATCGTGTGGTTGGTGGAAGGCTATGTCGGCATTGAAACGTCACTCAACACGGGTGCGCTATTCGGCATGGGCAGCGGATGGAGCGTGTACTTCGCGCTGCTGTCGGTCGGGGCGGCCTGTGGCGTGCTGGTCTGGCTGTTTGTGCTGCGGGCGGCACGCGACGGGCTTTTGACGGGGGCATTGGGCTGCATTTCGGGCGGCATTCTCGGCAACCTGTATGACCGGTTGGGGTTTGGCCTGGCGTCGATGCAGCCGCTGCCGGCCGTGATGGAGAACAAAGGTTTCGAGCACGCGGTCCGGGACTGGATTCTGTTCTGCTGGAACTTCAAGCAGCTCACCTGGCCCAACTTCAACATTGCCGACAGCCTCCTCGTGTGCGGCGCGTGTCTGCTGGTATGGCACGCGTTTTTTTGGCGCGAGCCGAACAAGTAGCAGCGGCATCTGGGCGCCCTTTCTGGGTCCTTTTGCTTTGACTGCTGCAATCTGAGGCTGGGTACCGGCCCAGCGACTACCTGCCCGCTCCATTGGCATTTGAGTTGCTCCCCACTCGAAGCATCATTCGCACGCGCCACGCACAAGGAGCATTCCATGGCTGTCACGACGCAAAGGAAGCGGCCGGCATTTGTGTTTTTCGAGTCGGAGGCGGATTCTGGCTATATCTCGGGCGAAGTGCTGACGATCCGGGGCGGCGAGACGACGGCTGGGTAGGAAGTTTGCGGCCCAGAGTGCCCGGGCTGCTTCCGCGCTGCAGGAATACTAGGCGAATAGCACAAAACGATCTCGGCCGCTCTGCCGTTACATATTTGAGACACGCCCGGCGTGGCGTGGGGTGTATACTGCGAGTTCGGTTTATCGCTCGGAGAGACCATGATCCGTCCCAGCCGACTTGCGATCCTGCTAGTTCTGGCGTGCCTGCCGGCACGAACCTGTTTGCCTGCCGAAAACCTGCCCACGGGAGTCGCCTGCCTGCTGGAGGACAGCGCGGCGGAGTTGCTTCCCAAATTGACGAATCCTCAAGGAGATCCGGGGGAAGGACAAGTCGAGACGGACGTCGTGTTTTCCGGCCGCGAGGCGATCAAGATCACCGTCTTCCAGCGATATTGCAACTTCATCCCCGGCTGGGCCTACCGCATCACGGAGAAGCCGAAGGAAGGGGAATATCGCTATCTGCGGTTCGCCTGGAAGTCGGATGGCCTGAGCGGCATCATGGTGCAATTGCACGACGAGCGAGACTGGAATATCCGCTACACGTCTGGCGCGAACAAATTCGGCTGGGCCACGCAAACCTTGGGAGAGACACTTCCCCAAGAGTGGACCGTCGTCACCATCGATCTGTTCAAGGATTTCGGCGAGCGGGAAATTCACGGCATCGCACTGACCACCTTCGACGGCACTGCCGGCTACTTCGACCATATCTACCTGGCGCGGAGCATCGAGGAGCTGGACGGCATCGACGCCACGGGATTGTCGCGCGGCGGCCCGCTCAAGCTGACGCCCGAGGAAGTCGAGAAGCATTGGCGGTCGCTCTCCAGCAACGACGCTTCCATCGCCTATCGTTCGTTCTGGACTCTCGCAGCCGCTGGAGATTCGGCCAAGACAATTCTGGCTGACAAGCTGGGCGGTCCCGCTGCTCCGGCGGGGGACGCGTCGATCAAAGAGTGGCTCAAGCAGCTCGATGACGAGGAGTACGCCGTCCGCGAAGAGGCCACGCGGCAATTGACTACCCACTTCGCCCTCGCCCGCAAGCTGATTGAAGAAGAGTTGGCCAAGGCCGAATCGGCGGAGGTCAAAGCGAGACTGGGTCAGATCATCGCCGCTACGTCGGGCCCACCCAGCGCTGCTGAAAGGATCGAAATGCAAACCCGCCGCATTCTGGAAATCATTGCCGAGCGGGAAAAATCGCGCTAGCCTGCCCGGTTCTGCTCGCGGACGCGGCTTAGAAACGACATGGCGCTGCGAGCCGCCTCTTCCCATCCCGCCATGCGGTAGATCTTCACGGACGCGTAGTGCGCGTAACCGGCTTCGCTGAGCGCGCGTAGCACGGCGGAAAAATCCAGATTTCCCGTCCCAAACAGGCCGCCATTGGTCTCGCAAAGATGAAAGTGGCGGATGCGCCTGCCGTGGAGCCGAATCGTACCCAGGAGCGAGCGTTCTTCAATGTTCAGGTGGATTGTATCGAGCATGTAGCTAAGACCGGAGCCGCATCGCTCGACCATCGCTGCCGCTTCCGCCGCCGTGTGATTGAAGCCAACTTGCAAGTGGTTGACCGGCTCCAGCACGATCGTTCCGCCGAGCCAGGCGGCCCCCGCCGCGGCGTCTTTTAGCCCGGCGGCAATCCGTTCTTGTGCCGCGGCTTCGTCCGATTCATCGGAGCGCAGCCCCTGCATCAGTCCGACCACCAGCACCGCGCCAAGCGTGGCAGTGTAATTGGCATAGTCGATCAGCCGTTCGACGGCCCGCCGGCGGATTTCGGCTAGCGGGCTGGCCAGGCTCAAGCCTTCGTGTCCGTACGACCAGCCGGAAAGCATCGAAACGACCGGCAGCGAGTGCTTGCGCGAAAGGGCCAGCACGTCCTCCGCCGGATATGGCGCCGGATGACTGGCGGACAGCTCGATCCCCTGATAGCCGAGTGCCGCGATGCGCTCCATGCGGCGGTCTAGTTCCGTAAGATCAGGAATCGGTTCATAGAAGAGGAAGCTAAGTTTCACGCCGCGGTCACTCCAAGCGCTGTTAGGCAATTACCCCGCGGATCACCTGACCATGACAACCGACTTGCACGGGGCGGCCCTGGCGGTCGGCAATCTGCGTCTCTGGCGGTAAGCCGAGGAGGCTGTAGAGCGTGGCGACGATGTCGTGCGGCGTGACGGGGTCTTCGGTCGGATCCTCTCCCAGGCGGCCCGATTTGCCGAAGAGATGGCCGCCGCGAACGCCGCCGCCGGCGAGCAGCACACTATAACACCGGGGCCAGTGGTCGCGGCCGGCCCAGGGATTTACCTTCGGACTGCGGCCAAACTCCCCCATCACGACCACAAGCGTTTCCTCGAGAAGCCCTTGCTGCTGCAAGTCCTCCAGCAGCGTTCCCAACCCCGCATCAAGTTGGGGAAGGAGCGTTCCCTTGAGGACCTCGAATGCCGGCGGCTGGTTGGCGATGGTGCCGTGGGTATCCCAAGTGGCGTTGCAGTCGGGAGCCCAACGAACAAGGACCATCCGGGTTCCCGCCTCGACGAGCCGGCGGGCCAGCAGACAACTTTGGCCATAGCAGTTGCGCCCATAGCGCTCCCGCAGCGATTCGGCCTCCTTCGACAGGTCGAAAGCCTGGCGGGTCATGTCGGATGTCAGGAGCGTGAAGGCCCGCTGTTGGTGGTTGTCGAGCTTGCGGCCGACACCGCACTGCGCCAAGGCGTCCACGCGCTCGTTGAAGTCGCTCATGAGGCTGCGGCGGCCGTCTAGGCGGCGGGGATCAACATCGGCCCGCAGCGTCAGCGCCGGAAAGCCGAACTTGCTGGAGTTGGGGTCCTCCGCATCGCCGCGGTGTTTGTCGATCTCGAACGGATCGTAGGCTGGCCCCATCCAGCCGCCGTAGATTCCGGGGGAAGGCGGGCCGCCAAGCCCCTCGGTCATGATGTACGGGGCGGTTACGAATGGCGGGATGGGCGCATCGGTCGGTGCGAGGCGGGAGAGGACCGCGCCGGTCCCCGGATGGTCGTTGGGCCCAGCACCGAAGTTGACAAAAGTATCGCCCCGGTTGTCGCCCGACAGGGCGTAATAGGCCGCCGCACAGTGTGCGTGCCCGACCCGATGATGGGCGGAGCGGATGATCGTGACGTTGTGGGCCTGACGGGCGACGTGCGTTAAATGCTCGCACATGTGAATGCCGGGGACCGTAGTGGCAATCGGTTTGAACGCGCCGCGGATTTCCACGGGGGCGTCGAGCTTCATGTCCCACATGTCGGGTTGAGAAGGCCCGCCGGCGAGCCAGAGGACGATGCAGGAGCGGGCCGTGCCGACCGCGCTTCCCGACGGAGCGACCCGGTGCTTCTCTTCGGCCCGAAGCAGGTTCGGCAGGCTCATGCCGAGCATCCCCAGACCGCCAAGCTCGAGCCATTCCCGGCGGGTGATCGCAGAGCCTCCTGCGCCTCGCGCTTGCCTCGTGAGATGAAGCATAGCTCGGTCCTCCGTAAGCCAAAATCGCTCGACCCGGTCGTGCGCTGCATCTACGCAGAATCTATGCCGACGGCGCTGGTAGATCAACTGCGTTTGATATTGCGTACGTCCTCAGCGCGATTCGCTGATCAAGTACCGCTTTACGAAATCCTCGTTCAGCTCGATCCCCAGGCCGGGTCCGTCGGGGACCGCAATGGCGCCGCCGGCAGCCTGGACTTTCTCAGTCGTCAGCTCATGACGCAGCGGCGAATCTTCCACGCAGTCCTCGAAGATGAAGGCGTCCTTGCAGGTCGCCAGCCAGTGTAAGCTGGCCGCGACGGTCACGGGGCTAGTGTAGCAATGGTTGCAGAGCTTCGCGCCGATCTCTTCCACGCGCTGACGGATGTAGGCCGCCTCCGTGAATCCGTTTCGCGAGATATCTACCTGGTACACGTCCAGGCAGCGGCCGTCGATTAGCGGGCGGAATGCGAACCGGCCACACTCTTCCTCGCCGGCGGCAATGGGCACCGGGCTCTTGTCGCGGAGCCAGCGGTAGCCCTCGTAGTCGTCGGGGGACAGCGGCTCTTCCAGCCAGCCGATCTTAAACTCGGCAAAGGCCCGGGCCCGGGCCAGTGCCGTGCGGGCGTCCCAGACGCAGCCGGCATCAATCAGCAACGTGCCGTCGCCGATTCCGTCGCGGCCTCCGCGTACAAGGTCAATGTCGAGCAATTCGCTCTGCCCCATCGGCTCCCAGCCGAACTTGATCGCTTTGTAGCCATACTCCCGCCAGCGGCGAGCGATCTGAGCCGTTTCCTTGCCGTCCTTGCCAAAGAGGATCGAGGCGTAGGCCTGAATCCGGTCGTGATGTTTGCCGCCGAGAAGCCGATGGATCGGCTGGCCGAAGACTTTTCCTTTGAGGTCCCACAGGGCCATGTCGATGGCGGCCATGGCTGTGATCATCACGCTCGTGCGGCCGGCGTACATCGTCTTTCGATACATCTTCTGCCACAGGCGATCGGTCTCCAGAGGGTTTTCCCCGAGGAGAAGGAGTCTCAGGCCGCACATGATGTTGTGCGAGAAGGGGGCGTCGATGGCCGCTTTGACCATTTCCGGTGAAGAGTCGGCTTCGCCAATTCCTTCCACGCCGTCATCGGTGCCAATCCGGACCAAGACGCTGTCCTGCGAACTGGCCGTTTTGGCCTGGATGCTGGGAATGCGAAGAATCTGGCAGACGACCTGGGTGATTTTCATGGCACAAATTCGCGGCAGTTAGCAGAGTGTGGAAGCACGGAGGGGGCGAGGTGCATGGCAGTCCGCGGCTGGGCCGATTATCCGGTCAGGAAAACGCCCTGAACAGGCAGGCGAGGAGTGCTAGCGAAAACGGACGCTAGCGACAGCTTGTCACCCCCCCAGCAGGCTCGATTTCGCCGAGCCACTTTTCACAAGCCGAAGCAAGCACATGGGTTGCGCCCCAAATTCCACCGGGGGGTTCGCTCCCCCAAAGGCACCGGCTAGAATCTGACGGTCGATGGATCTCTCGATTTTCTTCAAGGTGCTCACCAATGAAGGCTGCCCTGATGGATTCCAGGGAAGACGGCTCCACCGGTGCTGTCACTGAGGATGTGGTTCGCTACATCGACCCCACTGAATTTCGCTCGCTCATGGTCTCGCATCGGCGGATGGAGCGCGCTAACGACTTCCGTGCTGGCTACCGGGCCCTCCGCGACCTGGACAGCGGAGAACTGTTTCTCGTCGACGAGCGGCGGCTGATCGAGTCGAAGCGCTAGGGCCCGGCGCGGACGAGAGTAGATCCCAGACTTAAGCTAGTCGAGCCTTCGCCAGTGGGCGGAGTGCGGTGGATCGCGACCGGCTGACTGCCCAGGAAGTATTGCCGGCTGATAGAATTCTGGCACCTCATCATTCTTACGTGCCTTTGTCCAGCGAGCCTCTACGAAAGGGCTTTCATGTCTCGACCAGCGAGTTGCTTGACGCTGTGGATCGCCTCGTTGCTTGCGTATGGGACGCTGTTCGCAGGTCTGGCTCGTGCTGGCGACGTCTGGAGCGCCGGTGCGGCCAAAGCCAACATTACGCCGCCGACCTTCATGTGGATGGCCGGGTATGCGTCGCGAGATCACGTCGCTGAGGAGAAACTCACCGACCTGTGGGCCAAGGCACTGGTGCTCGAGGACCCCAGTGGTCATCGGGCGGTGCTGATCACGCTCGATCTGGTCGGCATCGATCGGCCGCTGTCGCAATCGATTTGCAGTCGGCTGCAAGCAAAGCATGGGCTGAGGCGCGAACAGATCGCCATCAATTGCTCGCACACGCATACCGGCCCGGTCGTCGCGCGAAACCTGCGCCCTATGCACTACCTGATGCTCAACGACGAGCAGAAAGCCCAGGTGGACAGCTACGCGACGCTGCTGGAGGAAAAAATCGCTGCGGCAGTGGTCGAAGCGATCGACAAGCTCGCCCCAAGCCAGATTTCCTGGGGGAGCGGAAAAGCGACCTTTGCTGTCAATCGCCGCAATAACAAGGAGACCGATGTGCCTCAGTTGCGGGGCGCCGGCCGGCTTGTGGGGCCCTTCGATCACGATGTGCCAGTGCTGGCGGTCCGCGACAAGGATGGCAAGCTGACCGCCGTGGCGATCGGCTATGCTTGCCATGCAACGGTATTGTCGTCGTATCAATGGTCTGGCGACTACCCCGGCTTTGCCCAGATCGCCGTGGAAAAAATGCACCCCGAGTGCATAGCTCTCTTTTGGCAGGGCTGCGGCGGTGACCAGAACCCGCTGCCGCGGCGGACCGTGGAGAAGGCGATGGAATATGGCGCGCGACTCGCCACCGCCGTCGAAGACGTGCTGACCGCGCCAATGACGCCCGTGACCGGCTCGCTGGGGACAACCTATGCCGAGATCGAAGCACCACTGTCAGCGCTGCCGACGCGCGACCAGCTCGTGGCCGATACGCAGTCGAAGGACAAGTACGTCGCCGCCAGGGCCAAGACGCTGCTGGAAGACGTTGATGCTGGCCAGCCCCTGCTCCCGACGTATCCTTATCCCGTTCAGTGCTGGAAGTTCGGCCCGGATGTGCAGTGGCTATTCCTCGGTGGCGAAGTCGTCGTCGATTTCGCCGTGCGGCTCAAGAGTGAGCTGACCGGCTCGCGCACATGGGTCGCCGGCTATTCCAACGACGTGATGGCCTACATTCCGTCGCGGCGGGTGCTCATGGAAGGGGGCTACGAAGGGGGCGGCGCGATGGTGTACTACGGCCTGCCGACGATCTGGGCGCCAGGAATTGAGGAGTCAATTGTGGCCGAAGCCCATCGGCAGGCGAAGTGAAGCACTTAGCCGGAGGACAACATTCTCCGGAATGCGGCGTCGATCCCGGAGGTCGTTGACCTCCGCCTACCCGCTTGGCTTGCCCCAGCCTCCGCCGCCTGGCGTCTCGATGGTTAGCACGTCTCCCGGCTGCACGTTGAACTGTGCTAGCGCCGGCAGTTCCTCCACGCGGCCGTCGGCGCGGCGAAGGAGGTTTCGGCCCAATTGTCCGGGCTCGCCGCCCTCCATGCCATACGGCAGAAAGGGTCCCCGGCGCTGTGAGAGAATTGAGACCGTTAGCTCCCTGAGAAATTCAATTCGGCGCACGACGCCGTCGCCCCCGCGGTGTTTGCCGCGTCCGCCCGAGCTTCGGCGGATTGAAAACTCCAGCAGCCGCGCCGGAAAGCGCCGCTCCAGTACTTCTGGATCGGTCAGCCGCGTGTTGGTCATATGCGTGTGGATGGCATCCGCCCCGGCGGCATTGGCCGTCGCGCCGCTGCCCCCGCAGATCGTCTCGTAGTAGCCGAATGTGGAATCGCCAAAGAGCAGATTGTTCATTGTCCCCTGGCTGGCCGCCGCCAATTGGAATGCCCCCAAGAGCGAATCGACCACGCGCTGGCTCGTTTCGACGTTGCCGCAGGCGATGGCCGCACAATCCTCGGGGCGCTCGCGCGCCGGCGGGTTGAGCAGGCACTCGGGCAGGATGAACTCCATCGGCTTGAGCAGCCCCTGGTTGAGCGGTATCTCCTC
>DASRJP010000303.1:0-3538 GCA_035649415.1 Pirellulaceae bacterium
GTGACCAGCGAAGCGTCGTTCGGTCAATGGGCCGCAGGCCTGGCCAGGCCGGTGATTGCGTTCCGGCCGCTCGACGAGATGTATGAAATCCTGGCAGCGCGCATGGAGTGCGACCGGCTCCAGCGCGACCTGGCGCCGTATGGGCAGTTTGCCGGGTACATCGTCTAATGGAACCATGTCTAATGAGCCTTCCACGAATGCCGACCCGCGCCTGGCCCGCTACGTGCGCCAGATGCGCTATGCGCCGATTGGCAAACAGGGGCAGGAAAAACTGCTCGCCAGCCGGGCGCTGATCGTCGGCTGCGGGGCGCTGGGATCGGTGCTAGCCAATACGCTGGCCAGGGCGGGCGTGGGGCACTTGCGGATCGTCGATCGCGATTTTTTGGAGCTCAACAACCTCCAGCGGCAGGTGCTCTACGACGAAGAGGATGTTGCGGCCGGACTGCCGAAGGCGATTGCGGCCAAGAATCGGCTGGACAAGATCAATTCGCAGATCGAGATCGAAGCGATTGTGGACGACGTCGACGCCGCCAATATCAGCCGGCTGATGGGCGGCGTCGATTGCCTCGTCGATGGCACCGACAACTTTGAAACGCGGTTTTTGCTCAATGATGCGGCACTCAAGTTCAAAGTGCCGTGGGTCTATGGCGGCTGCATCGGGGCCGAAGGGCAGGTGCTGACGATCCTCCCCGGCCAGACGCCCTGCCTGCGGTGCCTCATGCCCGAGCCGCCGCCGCCGGGGACGACGCCGACTTGCGACAGCGCCGGCATTCTGGGAACGATCATTGGCGTCGTCGCCTCGATTCAAGCCAACGAGGCGCTCAAAATTCTCTCCGGCCATAGCGAAGCGACCAGTCGCACCTGGAATGTCATCGACCTGTGGGACAACCAACTGCGGCAGATCAAGCTCGATTCGTTCGGCGATCGATCGAGCTGCCCCACGTGCAGCGGCCGCGAGTTTCCCTGGCTAGAGGCCAAGCGCGGCAGTCACACGGCCGTCCTCTGCGGCCGGAACTCGGTGCAGCTCAGCTTCCCCGGCCGCGAGCCGATCTCGCTCGACCAGCTTGCCGACAAGCTGGCCGCCGTCGGCAGCGTGACCAAGAATCGCTACCTGGTCCGCGCTGCCATCGACAAGTTCCAAGTCACCGTGTTCCCCGACGGCCGAGCGGTCATCGGTGGGACCGAAGACGTGGCGGAGGCGCGGACGGTGTATGCCAAATATGTCGGGAACTGATAGACCGAATGACGGTGAAGGCAAATGACCAATGACCAAGCCCCAATGACCAATGAACTTGCCCACATTGGTCATTGGGGCTTGGTCATTGGTCATTCTTTCTCATCTCAGTGGTCGCCGAACGACCGAGTAATGCCCTTACCGCCTCCTCCACTCGCGCCGCCACGCTCTTCCACCCCTCGCGCTCGTGTGGCACGTCGCCAAAACTCAGCGGGGGGCCAATCGACAGGCCAATCGGCCGCCGCCGCGGCAGTCGCGCGTCCGGCGGCATGGCGAGATGGCAGCCATCCAGGCAGCAGGGAATGACCGGCACGTCGGTCTGGGCGACCAGCATTCCCAGTCCGGCTTTGAACGGCGCCATTGTACCGTCGCGGCTGCGAGTCCCTTCTGGAAAGAGGATGTAAGCGCACGGATCGCCGATCAGCCGCTCGCGCAGCTGCTCCATGTGGTGCGGGCCGCACTTCTTCCTCCACATCGGCAGCGCGTTGAGCATCAGGGCCGAGAATGCCGAGGCGGCGGGAGTCTCGAAGAACACATCGCCGGCGGCAATCGGAAAGATCCGGTCGCGATGCTCGTGCGACAGCACGGACGCCAGCACCAGGGCGTCGAGATGGCTGGCGTGATTGGCGACCATGACAAACGGCGGCGTCGCCGGCAGATGCTCGCGCCCCTCGACTCGTAGCGAATGCCACAGCCGCAAGTAGACCCGGACCGTGCTCCACCACAGGCGGTGCAGCACCGTGGAGATCAGCCCGCTTTCGCGCTTCAGGCTGCGAAAGCGCTCCAGCGGCGCAAGGCCGTGATCGCGGGCGGGCTCGAGTTTCCAGGGTTGCATCACTTCGGTCCGATACCCAACAAGCTCGTAAACACATGCGGCGGTTGATCGACTCCGACGCCGACGAAGTAGTTGACGTAGTGAAACACCACTGGCGCTGCCAGCAGGATGCTGTCGAACCGGTCAAGGAGACCGCCATGGCCGGGAATCGTCGCCGCCATGTCCTTGATTCCCAGATCGCGCTTGATCGACGAGAGGGTCAGGTCGCCGAACTGGCCGGCAATGCTGATCAGTGCTCCCAGCCCCAGCAAATGCGGCACGCTCGCCAGCGCTGTGCCCGCGAAAATGAACCACCCCAGTCCGGCCACCAGCAGCGTCGTCAGCACGAGCGCCCCCACCGCTCCGGCCACCGTCTTGTTGGGGCTTGTATTGGGACAAAGCTTGCTCCGGCCGAGCGTCTTGCCGCAGCAAAATGCGAACACGTCGTTCATCTCCACTGCCAGAAAGACGAGTATGATCAGTGGCCGGTAGTGCGTGTCGTTGGCCAGGTAGCCCAGATGTCCCAGGCAGACCCCGAACAATAGATACCCGAATATCGCCAGCGCCACGCGCTGGATGTATCCCTGCGGCCGATCCTGGAGGATGGCAAACGCGGCGATTGCCGTCACCGTGAGCGACGTAAGCGCCATGAACAGCCGGTACCAGTGATCGAGCGTGGCCAGCGTCAACACCATGACGCCGACGACGACCAGAAAGCTGACCCACTTCTCCCGCACCAGTCCCGTGGCCCGTGCGTACTCGCGGTAGCAAAACAGGCTCAAGAGGCCAATGCCGACGATCGTCCAGAATGCGCCAAGGAGCACTGGGACAACCAGCACTGGGATGATCACCAGCCAGGCGTAGTACCGAAGGAGCAGTTCGCCGCGAAGCTTGGCGCTTACTTTGCCCGTCGCCGACAACAGCCAGATCACCAGCGGAATGACCGCCAGCACGATCGCCAGCCCGGCGGTGATCCACAGCGTCACGGGCTCTGTGAAGGCGTACCGCGCGTCAAACAGCCGCGCGAGACTCTCCAGCTTCATGCGTGCGGCTCCCGCAGTTGCCGGGCGATCCGCAGCAGCCGCCGCACGGCCGTGACGATGCTTCCGAGCGTGATCACGGCCAGGGCAATCGCCGGAATGCCGAAAGTTATATCCGGCGAAGTGCCCCAAGTCGGCTGCCATGACTTTGGCGCCAGTGCGCAGTACACGGCGACAACCGTCAAGAGCGCCATCCGGTGCTGCTTGGCCATCGGCCCGCAGAACTCTTGCTTAGCTCCTCCTGCTTTGCCCACGGCACGAACATACGCCGTAAACATCGCCGCCAGCGCGGCGGCGTATCCGAGGACCACATGGCCGCCAGCCGCATAACCGGCCCCGATAAAAAAAGCCGAGTCGGAAATGCGGTCCGGCACGTCGTTGTAGAGCTCCCCCACCGGCGAGGCACGACCTGTCGCGATGGCCACCATGCCGTCGTACAGGTTGCACTGG
>DASRJP010000304.1:0-6337 GCA_035649415.1 Pirellulaceae bacterium
GGCCGATCCGAAACCGGGCGTGAAGGTCGAAGCTTCGCCGGCAATCCAGAAGCGGTTCTACAGCACCATCGGCATCGACTACATGGAAGGGAGCGTCAACTCAGTGCCGCTGCGCGAGAGTACGCTCACGCTCACCGTGGAGAAAGCCGACGAGCGGCAGGTGCTGCTGCGCGTCGATGGCTATGCCAGGCTCGGCAAGGATTTTGGCGACGAGTCGCGCGACAAGCCGGAGACGCGCGGCTGCGAGCTGCGGCTCCTCGGCGAGGTTTCTTACGACCGCTCGCAGCAGAAAATCGACCGCTTTGATCTGGCCGGCACCGGCCGTGCCTGGGGAAATAAGATGAACTACGTCGGCCGCGAGGTCCGTCTGGCGGATCACCCCTGGCACTACGGCATCGCGTGCGAGCTGGTGACCACGACGACGCCCGCAGATCTCATCCCGCCCTACAACCTGCTGCACTACAACAGCACGCCGCCATATTTTGCCAAGGAAGAGCGGTGACCTTCGGTCGGCCAATGTCGAATCTGAGTGGCCGCGCTGTGCAAATCGAGATAGAGTAGTGATAGGCACGCGCCTGCAAGGTGACCCTCAACCATGATTTCGATTGAACTCGATCCGGCGCAACAAAAGCAACTCGACTCGCTGGCCGCGTCGCAAGGCCAGGACGGCGCCACTCTGGCGCGTCAAATCCTGCTCGACTATATCGAATTTCAGAATGTGCCGAGCGATACCGACGACCAGTGGGCCGAAGCGTCCATTGCCCTGACGCCAGAGATCATGGAATCAGAGACTTGGGACATCACCGACAATGGATCGTAGCGAAGTGTGGTGGGCAGACCTGCCGCCTCCGCTGGGTCGCCGTCCGGTGCTCATTCTCACCCGGTCTGCGGCAGTGGCGGTGCGAGATCAAGTCGTGGTCGCGCAGATTTCAACGACCGTTCATCAATTGGCGTGCGAAGTCGCGCTAACTCGCGCCGACGGCGTGCCAAAAAACTGCGTGGTGAATTGTGACGTCCTGCTGACGGTTCCCAAGGCCCGTCTCATTAGCCGGATTGTGCGTTTGTCGCGCGGGAAAATGGACGAAGTGAATCGTGCGCTCAAATTTGCGATGGAGATCCCTTGAACTCTTGTGCCGGCCCGGGCCGAGAAAGTGCACGCTATGCAGTTTCAGCCGCCAGACCATCCAGCGCCGGCCAGAATCCATCCAAATCGCTCAGCCTGGCGGTGTAGTACCGGCCCTCTTCCAGCTTGAAGTCGCGACCCGTCTCGGCCGAAACCGCCCGGGCAATCTCGATCGGCGTCAGGCGGTCGCGCTCGAGCTTGATCTGGGAGAGTTCGATGGGCACATCGCCCGCGGGTGGATAAGGGGGCGGATCGGGCGGGAGGTAAATCGCACCGCTAGCGAAATCGACCGCGAACGCGACCACGCCCGGCACGAAAAACAAGAGCAGGCCAATCCCGTCCAGCAGCACGACGCCCCAGTCGAGCCTTCCTGAGGGCTGCCCGCGCCGCTCGGGATAAAAAATCGTGCCGCAGCCGGCGGCACAGCAGATTCCCGCCAAAGCAGTTCCCGCCAGGAACTGCCGACGACCAAATAGCAGACGCATGCAGCCGATCCCATTTGCGCGTAAGCGGCGCTGGCAAGCGGCGAACCGTAGCGGAGAACCTTCAGGGAAGCAAGAGAAGCTAGGCAGCGCAGGGGGCGGAGGGAGAGGTCAGAGGTCAGAGCGCGTGAATCAATTGGCAGCGCGCTGCAAGCAAGGCAAAATGACCAGTGCAAAATGCAAAAGTCAAAATGCCCTGAGATTCTCCTCTGCTGAAATTTGCATTTTGCATTTTGCAATGATCATTTTGCATTTCCGCTATTTGATTCAGGCCCGTGATCAATGGGGGAACTCGGAATCGCGCACACCGGGGGGCTGACGCCGCCCCGCTCGCCTGAACCCTGAGCCGTGACTCCTGCCCAGCCCTTCACTCCAGCGGTATGTTCCGCTGCACGTGATACGTCGTGTAGATCGACTCGCGGCCCTGGGCGGCGCCGAGATTGAGGTTGTCAAACCCCTTCAGCGGCTCGGCCCGCCACACCTGGCGGTCAAGGTGCTGGACGGTGATCTCGATGTAGTGGAATCGGGCCAGGGCGTACTGCCACTGGTGGCTGTCTTTGCTGCCGCGGGCTTCGATGATCAGCAGCACCTCGGGGTCGGTCCCCAGCGAGAAGGCGAAGATCGCGCCGTCGAGCACCTGCTCGTCCTTCGGCTCGTAGCGGACCAGCGGCTGGGTCAGCAGGCGGAGCTGATACTGCTCGTCCTGCATGTCGCGCATGCTGGCGGAGAAGTCGCGGGCCAGGGCCTTCATTTGCGACAGACGCTGGCGACCGGTGGCGGCAACGGCCGGCGCCTTTTCCAGCGGCTGAAAGGAAAGTCCCGCCTCCCGCGGCGACCAGACCGTTTGCCCCTTGAACTCCGCCGACAATGGCGCCAGGGCCAGCGAATGCAGCTCGTGCTTGCGGTTGGCTTTGTCCCCGAGCCGATAGGTAAAAATCGTGCCGATCACTGCGGGCCGCCCGCTCTTGCTGGCCCACACGAACAGCGCTCCGTCCTCGCCGGTGCGGGCCGGATTGGTCCACCGCAGCACGGGCTCTTTTTCCAGCGCAAGTTTGTCGCTCTCGCTGCCCTCGACGGAGATGTTGAACTGTCCCGCTTCGGCCTTGAATGCGGCGAGCGCCTTGGCCGCGGGTGTGGCCTCGCTTTTGGCGGCGGCATCGGCCGGCTGCTGTCCGGCGGCAGTTTGGGCCAGGAGCAGCCCGAGAGTCAGACACAAAGCGGCAACTGCGCGCATGGCCGGCTCCTGGCGGCAGAAAACCCCTTGGCCCCTAGCAGCGCATTAAAGACGATGTGTCTGTGCCGGTCAATGAGCGGGGGTGATTGTGAATGAGCAACGTAAGGACGGCTGGCCGAATCAGCGTTGAGTGCGTGGCGATCAGGGAACTGAAACCGGGCCACCCGCCGAGTCACCCACCTGGAGCACTTTCTCATCGTTCTCCACTTTCCAGAGGATCGCCACGCCGTCGTGGACATAGGACTCCATCCCCGTAAGGCTGAATCCCCTTGCCGGCCGGCCAGCGAAATTGCCGTGAGCCGATGCGACTAACATTCCGTCAGGCGAAAAGTCAACTCCGCGGACAACCGTGTCACAATCAAAGCTTCGTAGCTGCTCCCCGGTGGTCAAATCCCAAAGTAAAACCTTCCCGTCTGTGAATCCCGAGCCAGAAACCAGCCATCGGCCATTAGGGTGAATGGCCACTGTGTTGAAATCAGACCCATCGCCGAAACAACGAATCTGCTCGCCAGTGGCGACGTTCCAGATGCGAATCGTTCCGTCCCACGATGCCGAGGCAGCCAGTTTGCCGTCCGGCGTCATGGCGCAGCCGTACACCGCGCCTGAATGGCCTTTGAAGATTCGAACCTGCGAGCCGTCGGTTAGCGACCATAGCCGCAGAGTTGGATCGTGCAATTGACTACCCCAGTTGTCACCTGCGGCGGACAAGACGTATTGGCCGTCTGCCGACACACACACCGCGTTAATCTCTGCTTCGTGGCCACGAAGGCAAAACACTTCGCGACCGGTCGCCAGATTCCAAACCCTCACCGTCTGATCGCTCCCGGCGGAGATAATGCGCCGATTATCCCGCGTGAACGCGACGGCATTCACCATGCCGGTATGGCCTACACACTTGCGAATTTCAATTCCCGTTGCCAAATTCCAGATCACCGTGCCGCATTGGGCGGACGGCCCGTCGTTCCAATTCGCAGCGATGAAACGGCCATCGGAGGACACTGCAACGCAGGTAACGGCCGGACGTTGTTTTCCGAACGACCGCAATTCATTTCCAGTCTGAACGTCCCAAAGCCGCACCGTGCCATCTTGATTGCCGGTCACGAATTGCTTCCCATCCGGACAGAAAGCGACATCGTGGATCGGCCCAATGGACGGATCGTCGTGGGGTACAACAAAAGCACGATACACGCATGTTCCTGTACCCAGTGCCAGCGCGAGGATTGTCACTCCGCCCAGTAGGAACCGTAAGCTGTACTGGTTTGGTCGGCGATTGGAGATCATCGCAGGTATTCTGACGGACCCGTGGCGCCATCGGTGTCAAAAACGAGGCACTTTCGGCCGCCGACAGTGGGAAGGGCGAATTCGGCATCCATCACTGACGGGCCGCATGCCGTATTCTGACAGGCCGCTGCCCCGGCAGCAAACCTCGACTGCACCCACGAGACGTGGCGACGTCGCGATCCAAAGTGTGCCACCTGCCGGCGCCGACTATAAACTGGTCCACCACTTGAACCGCCGGACGGAGTACAAAAGGCCAATCCCAGCAAAACCGCACACGAGGACTGCATAGAAAATTGCGTCGGCGGCCGGATTGGGAAAGAAGTGGAAGAAAGCGGTAAGGGGATAAAGGAAGAGCAACAAACCGGCGGCGCACACACCTTCGGGCCAATCCGAGAAAATGGCTCCGATTCTACCGGACGGCGTAGGATCAAGAGGCCGGCATTGGTCGGGGTCGAAAGTGCGCCGCTCTCGGCCGCCGTTCCTGGGAACACGTGAACTGGTCATCTTACTGTCGCTCGCTGGACAACATTCGGCGTTCATCACCGACGGGCCGCCAGCCGTATTCTGGCAGGCCGCTGCTCCGGCTGCAAATCTTGGTTTCGAAGTGGCTCGCGGGGCATCCCGACGGCGGTGTGCCGTCACATTTGGACGGAGGATCGATGGCGTTTACGTGGACTTTACCTGGCATTCACTCAACTTCCCTATCAGAGTCCTGCCGAGACTTAACGTCAATCAACTTGTCTAACGGCATTCCTTCCATAATTCGTCGGCGGACCTCGAATGCAGTCCCTGGCTGAATTGGAAACATCGTCCGATGTCCCTTTGAATCAAACACGACCAATCGGTCCTTCACACGCGGAACGACAAAGTCGACGCCCGCCTGCGACCGAAATGCAGCGCCTCCGTCGCTACGCGCCCTTAGCGAGCTGGACAGAATGGAACCGGCCAGATGACGCGCATCGTCCGAGTCATCTCCAGCAGCCGTAATCGCCTCAAATTTCACAACCGTATTAAGCACCGAGTCGGCAATTACCCCATTTCCTGCCTCGTCAAACACAATCTCCATCCTGTACCATTGCCACAGGAATGACCGGTCACTGCGGGCAAATTCATCGTAAAACATCGGCCGTCTAAAGTAGGTCGCTGCTTGTAGTGCAATACACCCGAGGACGATGCAAACCAGTAGTACTCCAAGAACAGTCCACGTAATATTACGAGCGGTCACAGCTTCCTCCAATTGCAAGACAAGCGACTTTGCTGATTAAGTCTTTGACGCACGTACCGCAAGCCGGCATGATGCGTAGCGCGGGAGGGCCGCAAGCCGTATTGTGGCAAGTCGGCGAGTGGCATCGAAAGGTGTGCCATGTCCGTTTCGGACATGCGGACCCGAGCGTGACTCGGCCATTGCCGAAGACTCCGAGCATGTTGGTGGTTGACAGGACGTGGCCCCGGGCAACAACCTCATTTTACCCGCCAGTCCAAACCGGCTCGTCAAGCTTTTGTAGGTGGAATGCTCGCTGGGTGGGGCAACGTCCTTTCAGAAGACGTTCCGGCCCGGCATCGTCGGTGATGGCTGGCCCAGCGGCAGCTCCGCATGTGCAAGATGCACATGGCACCCTTTTCACGGCGTGACACCTGCCGCAATCCCGACCAGGCGGCGACATTGTACCGCCGATAGTTTTCTTGTGTATACAAATGAGTACAATGTGTACTATTGAGCGCTTAGGCTCAAAAGTCCGCTCGTGCCCCGTATCGCCGGAGAACAGGCCATGTCGAGCCAGCGAACCTACCGAGATCCGAATTCCCGGGCTGTTGCTTTTCTAGCGTCCGAGGACTTTCTGCCCGCCTCGAAAAACGCCCAAAACGGGCGGAAAGTCGACGCGACCGGGCAGTTTGGGAAAGATGAGCTGTGTCCGCCCGATTTTTCGCAAAGCCCGCCAGACAAAGAGGTTGCTGGCGAATTGATGCCCAGGAGCAGGCCAGTTTTGCACCCGAATACGCCCGACTTTCCGACATCGAGGACAGCGGCGCCGACCGGAAAAGCAGGCGATGGAATGATCGACAGAATTGCCCAGGGACGGGCTGCCAAACGCGAATGCCGACCCGTGCGAAGCGCGACACCGAACCGACTCATCTCGAGGCGAACAGGCGCAACCGACTCAGCCATAAGGAGCGACGCCGCAAGGAGCTACGGCGCGGAGTCGGTCCCAAACGGCT
>DASRJP010000305.1:0-2363 GCA_035649415.1 Pirellulaceae bacterium
GAACGTCGATGCGGTCGTCATCCGCCATCACACGCCGGGGACGCCACATCTCCTGGCCAAAAACCTCGACTGCTCGGTGATCAATGCCGGCGATGGTCCCCACGAACATCCGACGCAAGGGCTGCTCGATATTCTCACCATCCGCCAGCGCCGCGGCACTCTGGCGGGGCTGACCGTGGCCCTGGTCGGCGACATCGCCCACAGCCGCACGGCCCGCTCGAACATCTGGGGGCTGACGAAGCTCGGGGCGCACGTCATTCTCTGCGGCCCGGCCACGCTCGTTTCCAAGCAGTGGGAAGAATTTGGCGTTGAGGTCGCCTACCACCTCGACGAAATTCTGCCGCGGTGCGACGTGCTCAACTTGCTCCGCATTCAGTTCGAGCGGCAGCACACGCGGCCGTTCCCGTCGGTGCGCGAGTACGCGCTGCTGTACGCCATGAACCGCGAGCGGATGAGCCGCGCCAAGGATGACATCCTGATCATGGCGCCGGGCCCGATCAACCGCGGCGTGGAAATCACTCCCGACGTCGCCGACGGGCCGCACAGCGTAATCCTGGAGCAGGTGACCAATGGCCTGGCAGTGAGGATGGCCGTGCTGTGGCTGGTAATGGGAAACGCGAGGTGAGTGGTGAGTAACTCGGTCCCAAGCTCCGCTTGGGACCGCAAGCAACGAAGCTCCGCTTCGCTCATCGCGAGGCGCCTCGAAGCAGAGCTTCGGCCGGTTTCGTCCCAAGCAGAGCTTGGGACGGAGTGAGTGGTGAGAACACCATGCCAAGACTTGTCATTACCAACGGCCGCGTCATCGATCCCAGCCAGGACCTGGATCGTGTGACCGCCGTCTTGATCGAAGACGGCCGGATCGCGGCATTTGATGTGGCGCCAAATCGCGACGACGAGGTTATCGACGCCAAGGACCTGATCGTTTCGCCGGGGCTGGTCGATATTCACACGCAACTTCGCGAGCCAGGGTGTGAGGAAGATGAAACGATTGAGACCGGTACTGCCGCGGCAATCGCCGGCGGCTATACGTCGATTGCCTGCACGGCCGAAACCGATCCGCCGATCGATACGCCGGCCGGGGTCGAGTTTGTGCGACAGAAGGCGGCCCGGGCGCACCGCTGTAACGTCTTTGTGATCGCCTGCGTCAGCAAGAACCGCGAGGGAAAGGAACTGGCCGAGATCGGCTCGCTAGTCGAGGCCGGCGCCGTGGCCTTCAGCGACGCGTCGCTGCCGATCTACAACACGGACCTCCTCCGGCGGGCCCTCGAATACTGCTTGATGTTCGACCGGCCGATCCTTAACCATCCCGAGGTGCTCGATTTGTCGCGCGGCGGCGTGATGCACGAGGGGCGGACGAGCATGGTGCTGGGGCTGGGGGGAATGCCGGCAGAAGCGGAGGACGTGATGGTCAGCCGCGACCTGCGTCTGGCGGAATCAACCGGCGGCCGCTTGCACCTGATGAATATCTCCACTGCCGGCAGCGTCGAGCTGATCCGCCGGGTGAAGCGCCGCGGCATTCGTATCAGCTCCGAAGTCGCCCCGATCAACTTCACGCTTACGGACGAGTCGCTGCGGTCGTTCGATGCGAATTGCAAGCTCAATCCGCCGCTGCGCTCGCAGGCTGACGTGGACGCCTGCATGGCCGGCCTGGCCGATGGCACGATCGACGTGATTGCGAGCTGCCACGCTCCACGAGCCAGCGAGAAGAAAATGCAGGAGCTCGATCTGGCCCCGTTCGGCATGGTCAGCCTGGAAACGACGCTGGCACTGGTCATCACGAAGCTGATCGAACCGGGGCATCTCGACTGGCCGTCGGCACTGGCCAAATTGACGATCAACCCGGCCCGCGTGCTGGGACTTTCCAAAGGCACGCTTGCTATCGGCGCCGATGCCGACGTGACGATCATCGACCCGCGCTTCGAATGGACCGTCGATCCAGAAAAGTTTCACTCGAAGTCATCCAACACGCCGCTGGCGAACATGAAACTTCGCGGCAAAGCCGTTCAAGTCCTGGTTGGCGGCAAGCCGTGCCTTTAGTTCGGTCACCACCAAGACACGAAGGCACGAAGTTTCACTAAGATACCCCTCGGCTCCTCCTGATCCATCTTTGTGATTCCTTGGTGTCTTCGTGCCTTCGTGGTGAGACCCTTTCCATGATGCAACTCGGTTTCGTCTCCGCCATTCTCCCCGAACTGTCGCTCAAAGAAGTTGCCAAATTCGCCAAATCCGCGGGCTACTCCTGCGTCGAGCTGATGTGCTGGCCGCCGAGCAAGGCGGAGCGGCGGTATGCCGGCGTGACCCACGTCAACGTGGTCGATCTGTCGCCGGGCAAGGCGGCCGAAGTGAAGGGAATCATGGACGAC
>DASRJP010000306.1:0-3825 GCA_035649415.1 Pirellulaceae bacterium
GAGGCGCAGGCGGAGCAGTGTCGGCGAGTGGCTCATGAACAACCTGCGCGGGTTTACCACCAAGACACGAAGGCCCGAAGGAGTCACGAAGTGGAGGAGCAATCAATGAAAAACAAATGCACGATCACTGTCTTCGTGAAATTTCGTGTCTTGGTGCCTTCGTGGTCGCCTCGTTCTCGGGACACCTCGGCACCATGGGGGGCCCGTGCGGCTACTTCAGTGCCGCCAGCCGCGCGGAGATCTGCTGCTTGAGATCGTCGTCGGCATGCCGGGCGGCCATGCGGTAGTAGATCCTCGCCTGGCCCGGTTTGTTGGCGGCTTCCATTTCCTGCGCCTTGGCGAACAGAGCGGCTGCCTTCTCGGCCTGCTCGGCCACCTCGGCCGTTTGCTGGGCGCGAATCGCTGCAACGCTGGACAGCGGCGCCGCGTCATTGCCATCGCCCGATTTTCTCGATAGGTGCTCCGCCTTGAGGTCGGTCTCGCTGGGAGGCACGCGCCGCGCGGCGGCTTCGCTCAGCACCGCCTTGTCCAGCTCTTCGTGGTCGATGATCGTGGCGTGCACGCTGACGCCGCCGGCATCCACGCCGCTGGCAATGCCGCGGCTGCCGCCCAGCGGCGAGAGCCAGGGAGTCTTGGCCCAGAAGGGAAGACCGCGGGTGGTGGAGCTGTTGTACGCGCGGGAAACGCCGCCGAGATACGCTCCGCCGCTATCGGGGACGGAGACCGCCGTCTGGACGGTGAAGAAGCTGAAGGTGGGGAGCTGGACGGTGGTGGGGGCGTTGTTCTGGGCGAAGGCGCTTCCAGATGCACCGAGCCCGAGCGAGCAAGCGATGGCCGCGGCAATGATCGTCCGCATAGCGCAGCTCCTGGTTCCCCTCGGCGCATTGTAGCGGATTGGTGCGGGAAGGAGGAAGGTTCGGTGGAGCAGAATTGGTTGTCAGCTTGAAATCGGAAACCCTGCCAATTCGGCATCTGCCAGCAATCGGTCGACCGTGAATGACCAGAACACGATAAATGGCGGATACTTGGCTTTTGTATGCTCAATCTGCACTCCAAAGCTGAGCATTCCGTTACACGGCCGTAATACTCTTACTTCAGTCCGTGCGAATGTGAAACGGCGCAAGCAAATTGGCCCGAGTCCAAGGCTCACTTCCAGTGAATCGGAACTCAGCTTCCACGAGGCGAATGGCCAAGTCACGTTGGCGGCTCGCCAGAAGCTTTCTCCCAATCGCAGTCCGCCATATGCGACGCGAACCGCCATTACCGGCCTTCTTTCTGCTTACTGACCAGTTCGAAAGCTGCGATCAACCTGACCCACGACCTCAGGATCAGCGGGCTGAATCGTTGGTTCCGGCGGAAGAGAAAGAAAGAGAGCACGATCAAATCACACGCGCGTTGCGGACAGCGACTCAAACAAATCCAACTGCCGCGGGGTGAAAGGGACTGCTTCGCCGGGGAGCGGAATCGCAGGGACTAGCTGCCGGCTGATGGCGGCACACAATTGATCAAGCCCTTCGCCCGTTTTGGCGCTGACGAGGCAGGCGTGGGGAGATTGTGCCAGGCGCTGCTCGCGCAGGCTGGCGCTTAGCAAGTCGCACTTGTTGAGCACGGCAATCGCGCTCGCTGGAAGTTCATTGGCCGGCGCTGACGGCAGCGAAACATCCTCGATCGCCAGCACGATGTCCGCTTGCGCGAGCTGGCGGCGGGTCTGCTCGATGCCGGCGGCTTCGAGCGCATCGACCGGACCGCGAAGGCCGGCCGTGTCCATTAGCTCGACCGGCCAGCCGTCGACGGCCGTCGCGGCCGCCAGCACGTCGCGCGTCGTCCCCGGCTGGTCGAAGACGATGGCGCGCTGATAGCCGACCAGCGCGTTGATCAGGCTGCTCTTGCCGACGTTGGGCGCGCCCGCCAGCACCACCTGCCAGGGACGCGTCAGGTGCGATCCGCAGGTCGCAAGCGATTGCAGCCGTGCCAGTCGCTCCTGTGCCGCTTGCCGCTGCCCGGCGTCCAGGAGCTGCTCGATTTGAGCGAGTGCGGCGGCCAGCGCGCCGCGATATTGGTCCAGCAAGATGGCGCAGGTCCGCTCGGTCCGCGCTTCGGCCAGTGCCAGGCGGGCCTCGGCGCGGATCAGATCGTCGTCCACGAGTTCGGCCCACTGTTGCCAGTCGATTCGCTGCGCGCCCTCGGCCGCCAGGGCCTCGGCGATTGCATTGGCCGCGGCCGGTCCGCCGTGGCAGTGGATTTCGACGTCTTCTGGGCTGATTACTACGACGATCAATTCCTCCGTGCTGCCGGCCAGGCCGCGAAACTGACGCAGGCGGATGCGGCCGAGATCAAGCGTCGGCGGCTGTTTCTCGCCGACTACCAGCCTCCGCGCGACCAGCTCGGCCGCTTGCGGACCGTGCACCGCGACCGTCGCGACTGCGCCGCGGCCGGCGGGTGTGAGAATCGACGCGTAGGTGGGCCGCGACGGCATGGTGCGCCGGAGAGGAACTGCGTAGTACCGCTACTTCTTTCCCAGCGCTCTCACCCAATCTTCCACGAGTTTGATGTCTTCGTCGTCGAGCTTGCCGCTGGGAGGCATCTGCTTGTCTTCGATCTGGTAGCGGATGGCCCTCAATAGCAGACTTTCCTCGACGTCCCCTTCCTTGACGGCGGGGCCGCTGTCGCCGCCTTTGAGAATGTCGGCCGGGCTTTCGAGCTTGAGGTTCCCCTTGAGTTCGTCCGCCTTGCTGGAATGGCACTCGAAGCATTTCCGCATCAGTAGCGGCTTCACTGTTTTCGCGAATTGCTCCTGGGCCTCGTCGCCGCGGGCCACGGCACACAAGCCCAGCAGCAGCGCGCCGCAGAGGGTCAGCGGACGTGGCGCTAGTTGGTTCACGGTAGATGGATCAATTCTGAGGTACGGCAAGCGAGGCAATCGCACGCGGTATAAGGTCCCATTCTATCTGCCAAAGCGCGTCGAATTCGCCGTGGACTGCGGAGCGACGGGCCGATCGGGCTGCTCCAAAAACAATTTTTTATGTTATAGATTTATACAACTAACAACTTTTTCATGTGTTTGCAGACGACTACGATTCCGGAAACGCCCGCTTGGTTCCTTCCTTACCGGAGTCCTGCCATGCTTCGCAAACTTTCCCTGGTCATGGTGTCACTGCTGCTGCTCCCCGCCACGCTGCTGGCCGGAGGGCCTCCCCGGCTCTACCTGCCAATCGACGGCGTCACGGCCAAAAGCGCCCAGGCGAGCGCCGAAAAGCTCACGGGGGCACTGGCCGACAAACTGTGGAAATATGACGACGAGCGGGAGGTGAAGATTGTCACGCATGGCGACCAGCGGTACATCGCCTTTCCCATGGCAAAGGATGTAGCCCTCTCGGACGTCGAGGCGGCACTCAAGGGGAGCCGCTTGTCCGTTCCGCGCGACCGGCTGCACCTGTTTGGGCACGTGATTCTGGAGATCGAAATCGGCAAGGCCTCGGCAAAGGAGCTGCTGGCGAGCCTGGAGGACCTCAAGTTCGTCTCCGTGGGCCAGTCGCAGACCAAGAAGGATCGACTGCTGGTGACGGTCGACATGCCCTATCCCGAGTACAGCGATGGATTCCGCCGCGGGATCCTGGAATGGGAAACTTTCAGGCGGAATGATTTCTCCTCGGATCAGGCGACGAGATCGGAGCCGCCGGCAAAGGCGGCCGACCTCCCCAATTACGGCACGTTCCGCGACGCGGTTGCCAAACAGGGCGCGAGCCTGAAAGAGGTTCGCTGGAGCCCGGAATTTGCCTGCCGCGAACTGGGTGGCGTGGCGGTGGAAGAGACCAGGCCAGTCGC
>DASRJP010000307.1:0-7457 GCA_035649415.1 Pirellulaceae bacterium
AGCCCATACGGCTGCACGCTGCCGTCGATCTTGGAGACGTAGCCGCGGACGACCAGGCCGGTCTCGCTTGCCCACGACGGCTTTTGATTGGGCTTCAGTGCCATCAGCTCTCGCGCGCGGTTTTTTCCGGCGGCAAGCTGCCTCGCGGCCTCGTCCAACTCCTTGGGATCGAAGAATTCCTGGTAGACAAGCGCGTCGTGGACTGCCTTGTAAAAAATCTCCACATCGGGCAGCAGCTCACTCACCTGCGGCAGGTTTTTCTGCCGCACCTCGTCGATCGCGCTCCGCAGCTCCTTGAGCCCTGCTTCTAGCTCCTGCCGTTTGTCCGCCGGAACGTCGATGCCCAGCTTGGGGATGCGGCGGACATTGGTGGGGATGTTGTCCGCGGGTCCGTCGGCAAGGAGCGGGCGGCAGAGAACGGCGGCGACGGCGAGGAGAACTAATCGATGGAGAGGGCTTACCACGAAGGCACCAAGGCACAAAGGAGTCACGAAGTGGGCACTGGATTTTTACCGATTGTACTTGGCTTCGTGTCTTAGTGCCTTCGTGCCTTGGTGTTAATACGAATCAAAGGAGCTCACTTTGCCGCCATCCGCACCGCGCCGTCGAGGCGAACGACGCAGCCGTTGAGCATCGGATTCTCGACGATCTGCTGGGCGAATTGCGCATACTCTTCGGCCCGCCCCAGCCGCGGCGGAAAGACGGCTTGTGCTTCCAGCGACTGGCGAATTGCCTCGGGCGCGCCGGCCATCATGGCCGTTTCGAAAATGCCCGGCGCGATGGCCACCACGCGAATGCCGAAGCGGGCCAGCTCCCTCGCGATCGGCAGGGTCATGCTGGCCACGCCACCCTTGCTGGCCGAATAGGCCGCCTGGCCAATCTGCCCTTCGAAGGCCGCGACCGATGACGTGTTGATGATCACTCCCCGCTCGCCGTCCGCACTTGGCGCACTGGCTGCCATGGCCGCGGCCGCCAGCCGCACCATGTTGAAGGTGCCGACCAGGTTGACCTGGATCACCTTCTCGAATAGCGCCAGGTCGTGCGGACCGTCGCGGCCGACGACGCGTGCTCCGCCAAGAATGCCCGCGCAATTGACCAGGCTGTGCAGGCCGCCGAAGGTCCGCAGGGCTGCCGCGATCGCCGCCTGGGCGCTGTCGGCCTGCGTGACGTCGGTCGCCTGAAACAGCGCCCGTCCCGCGCCCAGCTCACCCGCGAATTTCTCCCCCGCCTGGGCATTCAGATCGGCGATGACGACCTTGGCCCCCTGCTCGACGAACCGACGCGCCGTCGCCGCGCCTAGCCCGGAAGCGCCGCCGGTGATCAGGAAGACGTGGCCGGAAAGGTGCATGGGCGCTCTCCCTAGCCGGAGGACAACGCCCTCCGGGTACGAATCGGAGTATCAGAGTGGGCCGGGGAATCAAAACCGCTTTCCGAAGTCTGTTGGACTCCGGCTAGGGAGACTTCTTTCCCTCTTTTGTCTTGGCCTTCTCTTTCCCTCCGGCCGGCTCAACCTTCTTTTCCACCTTCGTCGGCTTGTATTCGTGCTCGCGATTGCGGAGCACTTCCGCCTTGACGATCTTGTCCGCCGCGGGCAAGTCGAGGGCCGGTCCGGCGGCCGGGTTGCGGCGCTGAAGCTTGGCGAGGACGTCGATTCCTTCGATGATGCGGCCGAAGACCGTATGCTTGCCATCCAGGTGCGTGGTGGCGCGGAAGGTCAAAAAGAACTGGGAGCTGCCCGAATTGGGCTGTCCGGTATTGGCCATGCTGAGGCTGCCGCGAAAATGCCGGCGGTAGTTATCGCCTTCAAGTTCATCGTAGATCGTGTAACCGGGGCCGCCCCCCGGCGATCCAAGTAGTTCGCCCCCCTGCGCCATGAAGCCGGGAAGCACGCGATGAAACAGCGTGCCGTCGTATTTCTTCGCTTCCACGAGGCTGATGAAGTTGCCGACGGTCTGCGGCGCCTCGTTCTCAAATAACTCCACCACGATCGTCCCCTTGCTCGTTTCCAGCTTCACCCGTGGCAAGTCGTCGGCTTCCGCTTCCTTCTGGCGGATCTCCTGTTCCTTGGCCCACACGTCGCGGCGCTTGGTAAGATCGGTGAGAAGAGCCGTCGCCTCGGTATCGAGCTTGTTGGCGTCCTTGGCCACGGTCATCCACTTCTCGGCCTGGTCGTAGTCGTCGCAGTGAAACGCCGCGGCGCCGGCGACGGCATATAGCGCCGGCTCTGTCACTTGGGCATCGAACAGCGCCTGGGCCAGCTTGATCGCCGCCTCGTAGTCATCGCGGTGATATTCGAACGCCACCAGTCCCATCACGATCTTGGTCACGTCCGGGTCCTTGCCCGGCGCGGCGGCAAAAGCGGCCTCAGCCGCCGAGCGAAGCTGCGGAAGGAGTTTTTCCGTCTCCGCGACGAGCACCGTGTAACGAGAGCGGATAACCTTCTTCTCTTCGGCGCTGGGGGCTTTGGAAAACTGCACTTCCAGCTCGTTCAGTCGTCCATTCAGCTCCTGCCAGCGTTTGTAAAGCTCGGGAAACTGCTCGGCGGTGGCCTTGGGCTCGCTGGGCTGGGCGGGAGCTTGCGGCTCTTCTTTGGCTTTCTCCTTGGCCTTTTCTTTGGCTTTTGTCGCCGCGGCGGCAGGCGCCTTTTCCTCTTTGCTGTTTTTTTCCTGCGCCAGCGCCGACAGGCCGACCATTGCCCAGCATGCAATGCACCCGGTTCCGAGCCAGACCAGCCTCATGCCATACTCCTTGAAAACGATGGTTGCCTGGCCGGTTGCAATAGTCCGCCAGTCTGACGCCGCTGATTACTGTTCGACCTTCTTCGGAACGTACGCATGCTCGCGTTTGCGGATCACTTCCGCCTTGACGATCTTGTCGGGGACCTCGCCGGCCTTCGGCAGATCGGGATTGATTCGCTGCAAGTGGGACACCACCTCCAAGCCTGAGATGACCCGGCCGAAGCAGGTGTGCTTGCCGTCGAGATTCGGCGTCTGCTTGTAAGTCAAAAAGAACTGCGAACCGCCGGTGTTGGGATCGGCCGTTTTGGCCATGCTCAAGCAGCCGCGGAAGTGGCGGCGGTAGTCCTCGCGGTTGACCTCGTCGTAAATGGTCCAGCCTGGGCCGCCGGTGCCGTCACCTTTGGGATCGCCCCCCTGCGCCACGAAGTGTTGCAGCACTCGGTGGAAAGTCAGCCCGTCGTAGAATTTCTTTTCCACCAGATGAATGAAGTTGCCGACCGTTTCGGGAGCCTGGTTCTCAAACAGTTCCAGGACAATTTCCCCCTTGGTGGTTGTCAGTTTGACGCGCGGCAGGTCGTCGGCGGCTTCTTCCTGCTTGCGAATCTCGGCTTCCTTGGCCCACAGATCGCGCGTGACGGCGATCAATGGGAGATTTTCATTTCCCAGGTCGGAAAGGACGCCGCCGCTCTTGGCCATTTGCAGGTACTTGTCCGCGTCATCGAAACGGTTAGTGCAAAAGGCCGCCACCCCCACGGACTCGGAGAGCCGCTTGTCTGTGGCCCCCTTTTCCAGCAGTTTCATGCCCAGGTCGTAGGCCACTTCAAATTCGTCCATCTGCACCGCGTCGAGCACGAACTTGACCAGAAACCGCTCGAGCTGCGGATCGGCGCCTCCCGCCTCGTCGTACGCCGCCAGGGCCAGTTCGCGCAGCTCCGGCATCATGGCCTGTCCCTTGGCGATCACCGCCCCCCACTGTTCGCGAAATTTCTCGTGCTCAGCCTCGGGCGCGGTTTGAAAATCGAGCTTGAGCTTGCGCAGCTCCTTGAGCATGGATTTCCATTCTTCGATCTTTTTGTCGAAGGCTTCCCGCGCGGCGGATGATTCGGGGGCGGCCTTGGCATCCCCCTTGACCTCGGCCTGATCGTCCACTGCCGCCTTGGCGGCCTTCTCCCCCTTGGGCTGGGCCGCGTTCTGAGCCTGCGCCAAAGACATCAGCACAAACCCAACTAGTCCCAGGCAACCGATCGATCCGATCCAACGGCAATACATGAATGCATCTCCCGAAATGTCTGGCAGGGTTTCGCTGGTCGCTTGGCAGACCAGCAGATTAACATAGTCCCGCAATTGGATTAAGGTAGGGCCTCAAACCTCTGAATACGCACGGATTTGCGACAAGGTTCGACATCACGCATCAGCCATGCCCATCGTTATCCTTGGTTCCATTAATACCGACCTGGTCATTCGCGGACCCAGGCTCCCGCGGCCGGGTGAAACCGTGCTGGGGGGAGAATTTTTCGAGGCCCCGGGCGGCAAAGGGGCCAACCAGGCGGTGGCCGCCGCCAGAGCCGGCCGGGAGACGGTTGTCTTTCTGGCCGCGGTAGGGGACGACCGGTTCGGCCAGCAGGCGCTGGCGGGGCTGGCCGCCGAAGGGATCGATTGCCGCTGGATTCGGGTGGTCCCCGGCGTGGCGACCGGCGTCGCGCTGATCCTCGTCGACCCGCACGGGGAGAACATGATCAGCGTGGCCAGCGGCGCGAATTCCTGCTTGTCCGCCGGCGACGTCGATGGTCTGCCGCCAGACCTGTTTTCAGCGGCCAAAGTATTTCTGGCCAGTTTGGAATCACCTCGCGAAACCGTTGGCCGCGGTCTGGCCCGCGCGAGAGCAGCCGGCGCGACGACCATCCTCAACCCAGCGCCGGCACTGGCAGCACACGAGGCCGCACCACTTTGGCGGCTGGCGGACGTATTGACCCCGAACGAGCACGAGGCGGCAATGCTGGCAGAAACCAGCGTCGATTCGGCAGAAAGCGCCATGGCTGCGGGGCGATTGATACAGTCGCGAGGCGCTGGTCACGTGATTGTCACCCTCGGAGCGCGCGGCTGCGTCGTGGTGGAAAAAAACGCCGCGGCTGTCGTCATTCCAGCGGTCCCGGTGCAGCCGGTCGATGCGACTGCCGCGGGGGACGCGTTCAGCGGCGCGCTGGCCGTCGCCCTGGCGGAAGGTCAGCGCCTGGTCGATGCAGCCCGGTTTGCCACTGTTGCCGCGGGCATTGCCGTCACCCGCGCCGGGGCGCAGCCGTCGCTCCCCCGGCGAGAGGAAATCGACTTGCTTCACGCCGGATTTGCCAGTCCGGCAGCCGAAACATTACAATAACAGACGTCTCGTCTGACTTAGGAGGCTGGTCATGTCTCGGTTCCTGCTGGCGACGGGTTTGTTGGCAATCTCCTGCGGTCTTTTGCGTGCCGACGAAGCGGACGTTCGCGACCCCGCCGCTGCTCGGGCCGCCATGATTCGCCAGATCGACGAGCGAATTGCGGAGAAGCTCAAGTCGGCCGGCATCGAAGCGGCCCCGTTATCGGACGATGCCGAGTTTCTCCGCCGCATCTACCTCGACCTGACCGGCGTTGTGCCGCGGGTGGCGGAAGTGCGGGCTTTCCTGGCCGATACGCGGCCGGACAAGCGGGCGCGGTTGATCGACTCCCTGCTGGAATCGCCGGCCCACGCGACGCATCTGGCCAACACCTGGCGAAACATCATGCTCCCGGGGGACCTCAACCTTGAGCAGATCAACAATGTTGTCGGCGTGCAGAACTGGCTGCGGCAGCGATTCGTCGAAAATCTCCGCTACGACAATATGGTCTCCGACCTGCTCGTGGCCACCGACGGCAATGAGCTTGGCCCTGCCCTCTACTACACGTCGCTCGACCTGGCGCCGGAGAAGCTCGCGGCCAGCACGGCCCGCATCTTCCTGGGGCTCCATATCGAGTGCGCCCAGTGCCACGATCACCCCTTCGACCACACCTGGAAACAGCCTGACTTCTGGGGCTACGCCGCATTCTTCGCCCGGCTCCAGCGGCCGGCTGACGGCGAGCCGCTGCAGATGGTGCGGCGAATCGTGGACCGTGACGAAGGAGAAGTGAAGCATCCCAAAACGGACGAAGTGGTGTTTCCAAAATATCCCGGCGGCATTGCGCCCGATTCCGGCGAGCTGGGGACGCGCCGCGAGCAACTGGCGATCTGGATGGCCTCACGCGACAATCCGTATTTGCCGCGGGCCGGCGTGAACCGCGTCTGGTATCACCTCTTTGGCCGCGGGCTGGTCGAGCCGGTCGATGATCTCGGTCCCCACAACCTGCCGAGCCATCCGGAGCTGTTCGAGGAGTTGACGCAGTATTTCGTTGCCAGCGGCTTCGACCTTCGCGAGCTATACCGCACGCTGGCCAATACCGAGGCGTACCAGCGCACCAGCCGCTGGACCAGCGACAAGGAGCCGCCGCCGGAGCTGTTTGCCGCGATGGCGGTCAAGACGCTGACTGCCGAGCAGGTTTACGATTCGCTGAACCGGGTCCTCAACCGGCAGCCGCAAGCCATGTTTCCGGGACAGAACGTCTCCAGCTCGCTCCTCGATCCGCGGCGGCTGGCGTTCATCGCCAAGATGGAAGCGGGGGGCCGCTCGCCGCTGGAATACCAGGCGGGGATTCTCCAAGCACTTACCAGCATGAACGGCGGCGAAACCAGCGAAGCAACCGACCCGGCGCGCAGCCCGCTGCTAGGCGCGCTCGAAGCACCGTTTTTGGCTGATGCTGATCGAGTTGAGACGTTGTTTTTGGCCACGCTCTCGCGGTTCCCCACGGATGACGAGCGGACAATCTTCGTCGGACACCTGGAAAAATCGTCCCCCGGCGAGCGGCAGAAGGCCTGGAGCAACATCCTCTGGGCGCTGGTGAACAGCGCGGAGTTTACGCTGAATCACTAAACCGTAGCAGGCACACTCCGTGTGCCGTCCCGGCTAATTCCCTATCCCTTCGCCTTGTCAGACTGCGCCCAGCAATCCATCGACGACCTGTCGGACCGCCGCATTACCCAGCGCATCGTCCGGATAGGCGGGCAGGTCGAAGTATGCGTTGGCACCCATGTTCTTGCATGCCGACTCGACTCCTTCCAAACCAGCCTTCCCTTGCGCATCCGCGGCAATGCCTCGAAAACAAGCTACCGGCACGAATTGAAATCGTGCGTCGGCTCGCACGTCCTGAAGCAGATCGAACATCCTCGACTCGTCGAAGTAGCGCCCGATCAGGATCAGATCAAAATCGTCAGCTTGCAGGGCAACGCGCGCGTCGGCCAGCGAGGTGACGTACGTCAGCTCGTAGCCGGAGAGGATGGCGAAGAGCCGCGTGTAGGCGCGCCGCACACAGGCCACCAGGATGCGTGTTTTCCTTTCGCCCATGATTCTCTCCGCGCGGTTTCTCCTGTGTCATCAGTTTACTTGGCATGTTTGCTTGCCATCGAACGTTCCCATTTTAACCGCCGCCGCCAAATCTGGATCGTCACTCGCGGTGACGTCGCCGCAAGTCGCCCGCTCACCCAGCCTGGCCCGGCGGTTGCCACAGCTCGATGCGATTTCCCTCAGGGTCCATCACCCAGCCGAATTTGCCGAACTGGGAATCCTCGGTCTTCTCGTCCACGGTGCAACCTTCGCTTCGCAGCGCGGCGAGCAC
>DASRJP010000308.1:0-22714 GCA_035649415.1 Pirellulaceae bacterium
CCAACCGAAATTCCACCTCTGGATCGTTCGCCTTTTCCAGGGCTTCGGTCAACAACGGTACGACTTTCCGGCCCAGCTTAACCAATTCCTTCTCGGCCGCATCGCGCTTCTGAAAACTCTCGTCTCCAAGCTGACTAATCAGCTCGTTGACGCGTTTGGTGGTCTTTTCGTCCAGCGGCTCTGGCTTGACGGCATCGGCCAGTTTCACGCCGCGCGCGTCGCGGACGCAGCGGACAGAAGCGTAGTTCTTGCTCGCAAAGCAATTATTAGCCCCGCCGTCGGCATACCACTGGTAGACATAGGCGTAATCCTCCAGCCGCTTGTCCAGATCGCTGGTCCAGTAGGAGCGGAACTCGCCGGCGCCGGGGGCGTATTGCTCCTTGCGATACCCGGTATTGGTGAAAGGCGGCTTCGCGGCAGGAAAAATGGTTGCCAGTTCCTTTGCCGTGGGGACGCGCCAGCCAGTCAAGCCGCCAAGTTTGAGGTTCTTGGCGTATTCGGCGGCCTCATAGAAATTCTTCCTGCCCGAGGCGCTGCCGTCCTTTTGCCACAGCAGTTCCGTCTCGGTATCCTCCACGTACTCGCCACGGTCCACGAGCCGCGGTTTGTTTTTGGGCGTATCCGACGGGTCGTCCCAAGGTCTGGCCTGGCGGCATAGCAGGAGTGCCGCCGCGAATAACATAGTGCCCCCGAAATGGCGAACATGGCGGAATCCCATCTCGTTGCTCCTGGAACGGGTAGTCGGCAGTCGGACCTTTCCATGTTCGCCGTTGGCATGGGACTTGTCGAGTCACAAGGTCGCAACAATGCACTGGGAAGCCTGCGGCGACGGTAAGGCGGTCGTAAGGCTCTGCTGGGCATAAGGTTGCAGCGGAAGCGAGTCATCGCATTGGTGACGTTCCTCCGACCTGCTGGCGAAACGATGACCGATCACGTTGCCAGCGGGCATACCATGTAACGAGCCGCGTTTGACTGACCACCCAATATCCGGGGAGCAGAGGATGGACGAGGCCCAGCCGCTCGAGTTTGACGAGGTGGTCCGTCAGACGCAGACCCACATCCGCGCGTACATCGCGGGAATGGGGGTGCCGCGCCATGACGTCGACGACGTCGCTCAGGATGTATACGTGGAGCTGTACCGCTTCTACGATCGCATCCCGGAGAATGTCCAGCCCAAACAGTGGCTCAAGGGGATCGCGCGGAATTTGTGTTTGAATTACTTCCGCCGCATGTCTCGGCGAGCGCGGCTCCAGCGGGAGGCGCTGGTGGAGATCTTCCTGCGTGCCGAGCAGGAGGGGGAGCCGCTGCTGGCCGAAGGGCCGGTGCGGGCGGCACTCGACGGTTGCTATCAAAAACTGCCGCCGGAAAGCCGGCGGATGCTGGAAATGAAGTACGAACAAGAGTTGCCGAGCGCCACGATTGCCGAGCGGCTGCAATCCACAGCCGAGGCGATTCGCGTGGCCCTGTTTCGCATTCGGCAAGGCCTCAAGGAGTGCATCAACAGGCGGCTGGCGTGCGAGACATAACAATAGCCCGAAACGCAAGCGGTGGGAAACGTTCGATCGACCAATGAGCGTTTCCCTCGCTTGTTTCAAATCCCTGAGGTTCGGCCGCTGGCTCGTGAAACGCATCAGTCATGGCACGCGTCAATTCCCTCATACTTCGCTTTCTCGAAGATCCGTCGAGCCTGGAAGAATCCGATCTCGACCGGCTGGTGGCCCTGCTGCGCGACGATCCGCACAAGGCAGTCGAGCTTCGCGAGCAGATGCTGCTCGACGATCACTTGAGCCAGAAGCTGGCCATCGACAGGCAGAATTTCTTCGCCCAGATCGAGCAGCGGATTGCCGACTTCACGCGGGGCGAAGAGGAAATGTACGACCATGTCGCCGAGCTGCGCGCCATCGCCGAGGCGGAGATTGACAAGCCACTGCGGCAGCCACCGCGCTCGGCATGGCTGAAGTATTCGCTGGCTGCCGCCGTGTCCCTGGCGCTTGTCGCGGGGCTGCTCGCATGGCAGTTTTCGGGTCCCGGACCAAAATCGGTTGCCTCGATCGAAGAAGTCAGCGGGGATGTAGTTGTTGTTCGCAGCGGCCAGCAGGTAAAGCCGAAGCTTGGCAAGACGGTTTTCACCGGCGACCAGGTGACCTCGACGTCGGGGAGCACCATCGAGTGGAAATACAAGGATGGCACGAGCGTTCGGATGATCGGCGACGCGGTCAGCTTCGTGTCCACGGACGCCAAAACCGGGGCCAAGCACGTGAAGCTCGAGCAAGGAGAGCTTGCCGCCACGGTTTCCAAGCAGGAGCGGGGGCCAATGGTCTTTGCCACGCCGCACGCCATGGCCACGGTTCGCGGCACGGAGTTGCGTTTGGTGGTTGGAAAAGCCAACACGCAGCTTGACGTGATCAAAGGGCAGGTTGATTTGACCAGGCTGACCGATGGCCGGACGATCAACGTGGGGGCAAACGAAACGGGAGTAGCATCGGCGGAGCAGATCGCCGTCAGGTTGCCGATGTGGCCGGTGAATCGCTCAAACGCTGTGTATCTGTTTCAAGGCGACGCCAACAACGTCCTGTGTCGCAATCCGCAGACCGGCAACTTTCGCCAGAGTGAATTGACAAGCCAAGGCGATGCCAGCGCGGACGCGAACAAAATCGTGCTTTCTGGCGGGGCGTTCGCCGCAACCGACGACGGCGCCGATATTACGACTTTGCTGGAGAAATCGGGCGAATTCACATGCGAGATCGTCCTGGTGCCTCAGTCGGTAGACGACGGCCCCGGCGGTATGTTGTTCAGCCTTGGGCCGCGATCAGCCCCAAGCCTGGAACTGGAGCAAAAGGGCGCGTGGCTGGTGGCCCGCGTCGCAGCGGCTGATCAAGAGTATGTGGATATCAATCTTGGCGAGGTCGTCGCTGGCAAGCGATTGCATGTGATCTTGTCCGGACGGAACGGACGACTTGTCGCCTATGCCAGCGGCAGCCAGACCGCGGAAAAAGCCGATCTATTGCTCGATACGGCCAAATGGAGTAAGGGGCCGCTGATGCTCGGAACGGGCCCGGAGGGAGAGAAACCTTGGCGCGGCGAAATCGTGCGGATGGCAATCTTCGCGCACTTCATGGATGCGCAGGAAGCCCGGCGTGAGCATGACCGGTTTGAGTTGGTGCATCCGCTGGCGGAATAGACGCCCTGGCAAATCTGCGAGGGGGAGTAACATGGCGGCAATTGCTGAGAGCCAAAGGCAGCTTGCGTGCGCGCTGGCTGTATTCTTTGCGGCAGTTGCGCCGCTACAGGCCGATTGGCCGCAGTGGCGCGGGCCGAATCGCGATGGCGTGGTGCACGGCGTGAAAGTACCCGCCACATGGCCACCGTCCCTGAAGGAGCTATGGAAAATCGACGTCGGCGAGGGGGTCGCTTCACCAGTCGCCGGTGGCAACCGCGTCTATGTCTTCACCAGGCAGAAGGAAGATGAGCGTGCGATCTGCCTGGACATTTCCAGCGGCCGAGAACTGTGGCGGACGGACGGCTACGCGGCACCCTACGAATGGCAGCTTGGTGAGGGGAATTTCAGCAAAGGCCCGCGGTCTACACCTGTGCTTGCCGATGGAAAACTCTACACCTACGGCGTCAGCGGCATCCTTTCTTGCCTGGATGCGGGGACGGGAGCGACGCTGTGGCGTCACGAGTGCCTGCCGGTTCCTCCTTACGCGTCGAACTCTCCGCTGGTGACGGACGGACTATGCCTGGTCCATTACGGCGACTTCCATAAGAACGGCGGGCTGACCGCCTTTGACGCCGTCAATGGCCAGCGCAAGTGGTGCTTTGCCGAGGGGAGCAATCCCATGTGCGTCTCGCCGATCGTCGTCGATCTGGCCGGCCAGCGACAGATCGTAACTTCTACGCTGTGGGAATTCGTGGGCGTCTCCGTGGCGACGGGAGAGAAACTTTGGGGCCAGAAAGCATCGTTCGGCCTGGGCACGAGGTGCGTCACACCGATTCAGTACAAGGACCTGCTGATCTTCGCTGACTATCAAGGCCCGCCGTGGGCATTCCGGTTGGAGAAGACCGGCCAGGGTATTGCTGCCAAGGAGGTGTGGCACGCGGAAGGGATCAGCCAGTACTACACGACGCCAGTCATTGCGGGCAATCGCCTGTTCGGCATGTCCACCCGCAAAGTGGGATGCTTTTTCTGCCTGGACGCCGATAGCGGCAAGACGATCTGGGAGAGCGACGGCCGGCAGGGAGAAAACGCATCGATCCTCAGAGCCGGGAATGTTTTCTTGATCCTAACGTCCAGTGGCCGCCTCATCGTCGTCGATACTCAGGCCGCTTCGCTTAAGCCGCTTACTGAATATCAAGTATCCGAGACGCGCACATATGCGCACCCGATATTTCTCGGGGATCGAATCTTGATCAAGGACGAAGCGACACTGCGGTGTCTGGCAATCGAGTCACAAGCGGAATGACATCCGCTTTACGACGGCAGCTTTCCTTCCGCAATCTCCTGCTCCCACTCATCCATCAGCGGCCAGTCGGTGGCGCAGGTTCCCCAGTCGGCCATGTGCAGATAACCCTCCAGCCGCGCGATCGTCTTGTCGATCAGGGCGTTGTCCTTGCGGAAGAACGGCCCATGGCTGGGGAGTAGCCACTTCACGTCGCTGCCGCGGATCCGCTTGAGCGACTTGATGAAGGATGGAATATCGCTGCCATGATGGGCGTCGATAGCGCCAACGCAACCGTCGCGGTAGATGTTGTCGCCGGAGAAAAGGATATCCCCCATGCGGAAACTGAGCTGGCTGTCGGTATGGCCCGGTGTCAGCCACACCTCAAGCTCCTTGCCTCCCACCTTGATCCGGTCCCCCTCGTCGATCGTGTGGTCGATTTTCACCGGCGGCAATTCCATGTGGATGTTCTGCGCCGGAATCTCGGCAAACGTTTGCAACTTATCGCCGGTCTCCAGCGGCTTGACCGCCTTGGGATGTGCGAACACCGGCGCTTTGAGCAGGTGCTTGGCCTTGGACAGTCCCTGGATGTGATCGACGTCGGCATGCGTGCCAATGAGCATCTTGCATTTGCCCAAGGGGAAATCCATCTGCCGGATCAACTCGACGATCTCATCGACCGTCTCGTCAAAGCCAATGTCAATCAGGATCCACTCTGCTTGATCGAATACCAAATAGACGTTGCACCCCAGGATCTGACCAGCCTGGAAGTTCATCTCGATCACGCCGGGAAAAATCTGCCTGCGCTCGAGCATGATTAGTTGTTGGACGAGGAGGGAGAATCGATCGCTTGGCAAATGCGCAGAAGCGAGCAAGGGATTTTATGGACCGCTGGCCGGGCGTTCAACCGGCACGCGGAGGTCGGGCATTGAATTCGCCAAGGAGACCGGCTTATTGAGAATGTCTCTCACCGCCTGGTGATGGCAACGGAGATTGAAAGCCGACTGGCGCGATTTCCGCCTTCCCTGCCGCGGGCGCGTGGGCCATAGCGGCGGCTCGAATCGCATCGACCTGTTTGGCAGCGGCCAGAAACGTCGTCTGGCGCTCTTCCATCGACTTGCGCGTCTGGTGATATAGCTTGAGGGGCAATTGCGCGAGTGCCTGATCAAGCATCTTGAATGCTTCGCGATAGTCCTGCCGCGCCTCGGCAGCAAGCGCGAGGTTATGGAGTGCCGCGTGATTGGCGGAATTAGCATTCCTGGCGTCTTCCCACTTCTCGGCCGCAGCCATCCAGTCACCTTGTCGTGCCAGCGCATTTCCGGCGGCGACGTTGGCCTTTCCTTCCCCCCACCACTGGCGAGCGAGGGAAACTTTCACCGGTTCGTAATGCGGCGCGAGCTTGACCACCAGGCCGTCCGGCTCCGCGCCAACGGTTGGCGCTGCCAGGATTTCCCCCGATCGGGCGTCAATCAATTCCGCTCTCAGCAAACCACCCGGCCCGCTTTCACCAGTCAGTACCGCATCGACGCCAGTTTGCCGGGCGGCGTCCAATGCCGCCGCACGATCGGTCCTGCCGCCGGCAGACGTGATCGGATGCACCGACTCCAGCACCGCCGGCTCGACCAGTGTGTAGCTGCGGTTTTCGGCAAAGGACTCGGATACGGCCTGGCGGACGCTGCCCCTGGCATCGGGCGAGTCAAATTCCAGGATCGCAATCCGTTCGACGCCGACCAGGTCGTGCGCGGCCGGGCGAAACGCCTGGAGCCGCGCCACTGGCGCGCAGCCGGACGCGGCCATTAGCACCAGCAACGCCAATCCGCGCCAACCAAGCATGAATGGAAACCCCTCCGCCGGAAGGGTGCGGGGTGTACCGCAGCGGCTGCTATCACACAAGATCAATCCGCCCCCTTTCGCCAGTCGCCGGCGCTTGCCCGGTCTTTCTTGCGGCATTTCCGCGGGCGAGGTATGGGACGCATCTCTTCTTGGGGGACGGGTTGGGCGCCCTGCCACTTGCCGCGGGAGGCAAATTCCGTGAAGGCCCAGGGAATTGTGCGTGCGCTGGCTGCTGCCCTACTTATCGCCGCCGTAGATTTCAGCTCGGTCGCGGCCGAAGAGGCAACGAATGTTTCCGGAGCACGATCTCCCGAGAACGACAACAGCCGACTACCGTCGTCAATTTACGAGCCAGTTTCCGATTCGATCAGCCAGACTGACGCCGCACATGAGGCGATACCAGTCGTCTGGGATGCGCCGCCGGATTCGACACCTCTTTCGCCACCTACTGAAGCGGCGCCCGCGCGGCCAGCGGAGTCAGTGGATTCAGTCGAATCGACCACGCGCTTCTCGACGTCCGACCTGACTTCTTCCGATAGCCCAGAGCAAGTCTCCGACGAGTTGGCCATCGTGCTCGGCGGCACGCAAACGCTGCGGATCAACGGTCAGATGCAGATCGACGCATTGTGGTTCAGTCAAACGGACGCCAGCCGGGTAGCGGTCGGCGACGCGCCGGATGCATTTGACTTCCGCCGCGCGTGGCTGATGGTCAGCGGCGAGACAGGGGAAGTATTCAACTACGCCTTGGCGATGGATTTTGCCCAGGGTACGGCGACGAACGGCCGCCCGCGGTTCCTGGACGCGTTTGTCGGCGTCAAGGACCTTCCCTACGTCAACAACCTCCGCGTGGGGCACACTTACGAGCCCTTCAGTCTGGAGCGGCTGACGTCCAGCCGGTACATGGAGTTCCTGGAGCGTTCGCTGGCCAATGCGTTTGCCCCCGGACGGAACATCGGCATCATGATTTTCAGTGCAACCGACGACGAGCGGGCGACGTGGGCGCTGGGGACATTTCGCGCGAGCGATAATTTTGGTGACGACGCTGGGGATCAGGAAGGGCAGACTCTCACTGGCCGCGTCACGTGGCTGCCGATGTATGACGAAGCGAGCGGCGGACAGCGGTACCTGCACCTGGGTGGAGGATACAGCTTCCGGCATGCCGGCGACGGCAACATCCAGTATCGCTCGCGGCCTGAAGCGTTCGGCAAAAGTACGAGCGAAGGAGTCGCCACGCCCTTCTTTGTGGATACCGGCGTGCTGTCCGCACACGATGCGTCATTGCTTGGTCTGGAGGCGGTCTGGGTGAACGGGCCGCTGTCGGTGCAGGGAGAGTGGATCTACGCGCCGGTTGATCGCGCCAAAGGTCCCGACGTCGGCTTCAGCGGCGGCTACATCTTCGTCAGCTACTTTCTTACCGGCGAGCACAGGCCGTACATCCGACAACTGGGAATCATGGACCGCGTCGTGCCGCATGAAAATTTCTTTCGCGTGCGAACCGACGGCGGACCGATCGCCACCGGCTCCGGCGCGTGGGAAGCGGCCTTTCGTGTGTCGCACATCGACCTCTCCGACGAGGATGTCCGGGGCGGGGAGCTGACTGACTTGACCGCCGGTCTGAACTGGTACCTCACCCCTTACGTTCGGATGAAGGTCAACCTGATTCGGTCGTATCGCAACGGGCCGCCCAACGGCCACTCGAATGCAACCATTCTGGGCCTTCGCTGGGACGTCGATTTTTAGAATGAAGAGAGTCGCCTTACGGGGCCGGCGCCAATTTCGGTCGTGGGCTTCCTCAAGCGCGTGCTAGCTTGAATGAAACAGCCACACCGGGATTAGCAACCGTTTGCCAAAAGGTTTTCCGCGCGCAAGACGATGACTGTATCAAGTCTGACGGTTGAAATCGTTCTATCAATTGGAGCGGTTGTGCCGGAGACATCTTTTATCCAAGCGGAGTACGTTGCTGACTGGACCAGCCAGAGGCACCAGAGCCAGCGGAGTCGTTCCGATGCTTTCGGTTGCACAGGCCAGTCAAGCTCTCAGCCGCCTTCTATTGTGCGGGGCGCTTGGCCTTTGTACGGCGGCCGCTAGCGGCCAGGTTGCCGAGCCGCCATTGCCGCCAGCGGACGTGGACGGGATTCCGGCCAGCCAGTTGCCCGTGTCAAGCGCATCCACCGCCGACTTGGATGGCGTTGTCGCACGACTGGAAGCGCTAGAAAAGCAGGTGGCAGCGCCAAAGGCCGACAAGAAACCGGACGACGGCTGGATCGATCTCTCCACGGAGAAATGGACGGTCAAGCTTGGCGGCCACGTGCAGACGGATTACATCCTGTGGGCCAATGCCGACCCGGCCATCGTTGGCGACCAGAACTACTTTGAGTTTCGCCGGCTGCGGCTGGTGGCCGACGGCACGGGCTACGGCGTCTTTGATTTTCGCCTCCAGATGACCCTCGAGCCGGAGACGGTCGGCGAAAGCGGCGGCATCGCCACGTCGCCCGACGTCAAGGACGCGTACCTGTCGATGAACGAGATTCCGTTCCTGGGGCGTTTTCGCATCGGCAATTTCTTTGTTCCCTTCAGCCTGGAGCAGGTGACCAACGACACCAACAACATCTTCCTCGAGCGGTCAATTCCCACGCAGGGGATTTTCGCCGCCGATCGAGAAGTCGGCGTTGCGCTCTACAACTGCACGGCCGACCAGCGGATCACCTGGACCGGCGGCATGTTCTTCGACAGCATCAGCGACACGCTCAAGGAACGGATCGACGATAACCAGGGCTACCGCCTCAGCGGCCGGCTCACCTGGCTCCCGTACTACGACGAGCCGAGTAACGGACGCTACCTCGTCCACACCGGCATCGGCATTCTGCACACGGACGACCAGGACGACCGGGTTCGCTTCCGCGCCAGGCCGCAAATCCACGAAGGGCCGCGTCTGATCGACAGCGGAACTCTTGCGGCCGACACGTACACGACCGGGAATGTCGAGCTGGCAGTTGTCGCCGGCCGGTTTGCCGTGCAGAGTGAGGCGTTCCTCTCCAGCGTCGATTTGACCGCCACCGGCCCGGTCAACCTGCAAGGCGCGTATCTCCACATGAGCTACTTTTTGACTGGCGAAAGCCGCGTCTTCGAGCGGTTTGGCCAGCACGGCGCTCAGTTTGGACGCAACTCTCCCTTCACCAACTTCTTTGCCGTCCCCGGCGCCATTGGCTCGGGGGCTTGGGAAGTCAAGGCTCGCTGGTCGTACCTCGACCTCAATCAAGTCAACGCCGGCCAATACAACGACCTGACCGTGGGCTTCAACTGGTACTGGACCGATCGCATTCGTGTGATGTTCGATTGGATCCACCCCATGCCCAGCTCCCAGACCGTCTTCGGCGCCGCCGAGGCCGATATTCTCGGGATGCGGTTCGATTTCAACTGGTAATTGAGCAAGGAAATGACCATGTGCGCAGCACTCCACCGAGTCCTCATATTGGCGGCTATCGCTGTGGCCGCGGTCCTCAGCCAAGGGACTTGCGCCCTGGCGGGCGATGGCCACTGCGCCCATTGCGGCTGTGCTGATGCATGCCACAAGGTCTGCCGCCTGGTCGTTGAGGAAAAGAAAGTGGAAGTCACATGCTGGGGAAGCAAGTGCGAGGATTTTTGTTTGCCGGGGCCGAGCACGCCCGGGTGCCGCAATTGCGAAGAGGTTTGCGACAGCGATGACGCGAGAAAATCCGACGGCACTTGTTCCCAGATAAAGCGATTCGTCTGGATGGAGTGGTGTCCCGGCTGGGCCAAGCTCCATACCAAGAAAAAGCTGATGAAAAGAGTCGTGACCAAGAAGGTTCCCAGTCACAAGTGGGTGGTCGAAGATCTTTGCGACCAGTGCGCGGGCAAGTCGGCCGCACTCGAGGACGCGGCGGCCAGTCAGATCATCTCTGCCTCAGCCACGACCGGCGATTGGGTCGCGCCCGTGGTGCCGTCGGCCACCTACAACGCCGACTCGCAAACCTGGCTGCGCTAGTGGTCGTGGACGAAGAGGCGGTTACTTCTTTTCCTCCGCCGCCCGCAGCCGCTCAGCGTGCACGTGGGCTACGTCCCACATGTAATGGCCGATTCTGTGCTTCTCCGCCTCGAGGATGTGCTTCTTGGCCAGTTCTGCTTTGCCGGCCGCATCGTGCCACAGGCCGATGTAAAGATGGGCGTAGAACAGCCGGATGTTGAGCTGCTCCTTGATGGGATCGCCTCCTTCGGCCGTCTTGAGCACATCCTCCGGCGTCAGCTTCCCCTGAAAGAGAGCGTAGATCTCCATCATCGGCACGCGTCGATCATTTTCGATCAGCAGCAGTGTCTGGCGGGCTTTGTCGATGTCTTCGCTTCGGGCCACGCACAAATACCGCCAGGCGGAGTTCTCCACATCCTGGTCATGATACGTCTGGTAGAGCTCGAACTGCCTGGCGCCTTTTTCGTATTCTCCGGCATAGTAACAAGAAATTCCTCTCTCCCATTGCCGCGACGCCAAGTCCGGGCGAAGCTCGACGAGCTTGTCGAAATCAGCAACCGATTCCTTGACCTTGCCGATCTTGAAGTGCTCTCGACCGCGCAAGTACCAGGCATCCGCGTGCTTCGGGTCCTTGGCGATCACATCGGAGAGCAACGTGATCGCCTGCTGGCTTGCTCCGCGCTGCGCCGCTTGCGCCGCTTGCTGGAGCAAGTCTTCGGTTGTCTCTTGTCCGTCGGTCTCACCGACAAATAGTGTCGCGACTAGCAGGCCAATAGTCAGCTTTGCAAATGGGTGCATGAGCGAATTTCCTGATCGGATACTGGCACTGGAGTGTTTGCACTCGCGGCGCTTGAATTTCGTCGCTAGCAGCCCGTGCCGAAAAGGCTGCGCAAAACTGCGCGGAATGTTTCGACTGTGAGTCATTTTGAAACTCTCACTACGGGAGCATTATCTCAAAACAAGACTGGATTTTGTGCGATTCGGCGCTGGTGCGGAAGTCTGGGCAATCTAGCGCTCGTGACAGCACCGCTTTCTCGCTACTTTCGCTTACTTTTCCTCAAGCGCTGTCTGAACGGAACGCTCTTTGCGGCGTGGGGTTGGACGATTTGGAATACGCCGAATTGACAGAACGAGCCGCAGGGACCTGGCCGCCGTTTGCTGGCATGGAACCGCAACTTGGACGTTCATCAGCTCGGTGATCGCAGCATCCAATCAAGGAGGACCCAGCCATGCTTGTGCTCAGTCGGAAAATTGGTGAAAAGCTTGTCATCGACGGGGGAATTGTCGTCACCGTCAACCGCATCGCGGGCAACCGTGTGACGCTTGGCATTGAAGCCCCCGATCATGTCCGCATTGTCCGCGGCGAATTGAAGCCTGTGGTAGAAGCGTTTGGTAGCGGCGTGGATACTCCCGTTCCAGTTCTGACCGGCTTCGGCGGCGAGGGAGACGTGGCAAGCGCTTCGGTCCCACGTCTGGCGAAATGATGCCGTCTCATGAGGCGGCAAAACGCGCCGTCTCGTCCGCCAGCGCCGAGGCTACGTTGATCAGGGCCGAAGCTAGCCGGTCAATGGTCTCCTCGGACGCCAGTAGCACCGGGTGATGCAGCAGCAGCGTGGCCTTGGCTGCTTGCCGCGCGCGCGTCAATGACCCTGGGACCCGGCACCGGCTGGCGCTGCGCCCCGCAAAGCCACGAAATCCTTCATCGATGGCAATTCCTTCGGCCTGAGCGGCTGCGATGAACCGTGCCCGGCGCTGCGCGGCAATGTCCTGTTCGACCGCGTCGCAAGACGGACGATAAAAAAGACCCAGCTTGTAATAAGCGGGCGAATCCTCGGCTCGCTGAAACGATGTGACTAGCTCCGGCGTCCCGGCCAGCCGCGCGCGAAGCCGCTGGGCGGCCGCGGCCCGCTGCCGGTTTCGTTCATTAAGCCTGGCCAGTTGCGGCGCAAGCACGGCGGCTTGCAGCTCGCTGAGTGGAAAGGACTCGTTGCCACGCTGGCTGTAGACGCGGATCCTTTGCGCGACGGCGGCGCTCGCGGTCACGATCGCTCCTCCTCGACCGGCGGTCAGCAGCTTGCTGCCGCCGAAGCTGTGGATGCCGACGTCCCCCCAATTGCCGGCGATGCGGCCGAAGACGATCGCGCCTGGCGCCTGACAAGCGTCTTCCACCACCACCAGTCCCGCGGCGCGTGCCAGTTCGACGATCTGCGGCATTTTCGCCAGCGTGCCGTGCAGGTGTGAGACAATGATCGCCTTGGTTTGGGAACTAATCGCGCTCTGCAGCGACTCTGCATCCAAGGTCCAGGAGTTATCCGCCAGGTCCACCAGCACAGGGCGGGCCCCGACCGCTTCCACCGCGCGGAAGTTGCCGGCAAAGTCGTAGGCCGCCAGGATTACGTCGTCACCAGGACCGATTTTCAGGCCCCGCAGCGCCAGTTCGACGGCAATGGTGCCCGAGGAGCATAGCAGGACGTGCTCGACGCCGTGCATTTGCCGCAACTGCTCAACCAGTCGGCTCGAATGTTGCCCATCGTAGCGCCCCCAACTTCGATCCGCGTAGGCCGCCTGTAAGGCGCGGAGTACTTGCTCGTCCTCAGGAGGCCAGAGCGGCGGCCCGTCGGGAAATGCCGGTGGGCCTCCGAGAAAGGCGGGCAGAGAACGGTCGCTCATGAAGGGAATAAGCGTTTTTTGAGCGTCAGGCTGCGCAGGCGCATTGGGGGTATCGGGTACTGACATTGTAATCGATACTGCGAAACTCTGGCCGTTTTCTTGCTACGGCAGGCATAGATGGACCGCGCAACTGTGTCTGGCCGGTCGCGGCGTGCAGGTCCATCACCACGGTTGGCCGCTTCCCGCCGCCGCGGGCCAACCACGGAGGGGATTTGAGATAGGTTTCAAATCAAGGGGGGGGAGAGAGGGCCAAGCTACTTCCATGAGGCGCGCCCATGACCCCGAAATTTTGCCCACCAGTTGATAGCCGTCTTCGTCGAACTGCCCGCAAGATCAATTCTCGCCGTCGGCCAAGGCAGCTTTTCCTGGAGTCCCTCGAAGGACGCCAGTTGCTCGCGACGTTTGTCGTTAACACATTTAATGACGTTGTTGACGCCGGTGACGGTTTTACCTCCTTGCGCGAGGCAATCACGCAGGCCAATGGGCTGGCGGGAGAGGACCGCATCGAGCTGTCGGCGGGAACGTACTCTCTGACACGTTCTGGCGCCAATGAGAGCCTGAACCAATTCGGCGATCTCGACGTGCGCGATGACCTGGTGATCGTGGGGGCGGGCGCGGGCCTGACCACGATCAATGCCTCTTCCCTCGCGACGCGGGACCGCATCTTTGAGATCATGGCCATGCGGATCAGCGCCAGCAAGTTCACGCGCTTTACGATCGATGGCGTGACCCTCACTGGCGGCGTCGCCAATCAACTCGACACCTTTTCCGACCGTGGCGGCGGCATGTTCATCGACCGCCAGGCCACGGCTGTGATCAGCAATTGCAACTTTATCGGAAACCGGGCCATTTTCGGGGTTACGCTCAATCGCGATGGTCACGGCGGCGCCATTTATTGCGAAGGGACGCTTACCGCCGACGGTTGCCGCTTTGAAAACAACACGGCCACAGGCGTAGGGGGAGCAATCGGCATTAACGGCGGCGCAACCCCGGCAACCATCCGCGGCTCGACCTTCGCGAACAACTCCGCCACCTTCGGCGGCGCAATCCGGCACACGCTGACCTTGACGGTGGAATCGTCCACTTTCGTCGGCAATATCGCCCGCAATGCCGCCGGAACGGCGGGACAAGGTGGTGCCATCGAAAGCTCGGGTGGCAATCTCACCCTCACTAACGTCACGCTATCGGGAAACCAGTCTCGCTCCGGTGGCGGCCTCTTCACATCGGCGACGACCAACAGCCGGCTGAATCATGTGACGATTGCTTTCAACACGGCGACCTTTGGAGGCGGTTGGCACACGGTTCAAGGTTCGGGCGTCGCTCGCGTCGAAAACTCGATCATCGCCCGCAACACGGCCGCTTCCGCGTCCAACGGTCACGACGTCTTTTACCCCAGCGTGCCCAGCTTCCCCGGTTACACGATCACCAGCTTGGGCTACAACCTGATCGGCAACTCGATCGGCGCCAGTGGCTGGGTAGCCACGGACCTGCTGGGAGTCGATCCGCTGTTGGACGTCCTGGCCGACAACGGCGGACCGACCTGGACGCACGCGCTGTTAAACGGCAGCCCCGCGGGGGATGCCGCCAATCCAACGTCGTCGTTGACCAGCGACCAGCGCGGCTTCGCGCGGCCGCGGGACGTGAATGGCGATGCCGTATTCCGCTCCGATATCGGCGCATTCGAGGTGCAGAACCTGTGGCCGCCGATCGTCGTTGCCGGCGGATCGTATGCGGTCGAGGAAGGGGGCTCCGTTGGGCTCGATGCCAGCGGCAGCAGCTCACGGCAGCAGGACCCGACGTTGTCGTTCGCCTGGGACTTTGACGGCGATGGCCAGTTCGACGATGCCAGCGGGGCAACACCCACATTTTCCGCGGCCATGTTCGACGGCCCGGCGGATGTTACGGTCGCGGTCCAGGTCACCGACTCGCTGGGGCTGTCGAGCGTTGGCACAGCTACGATCCACGTCGGCAATGTGGCGCCTACCATCGATGGCGTGACGCTCAATCCGTCAGCGAACTACGTCGTCGGCAGCCCGATTTCGCTTGACGTCCAGTTTTCAGATGTAGGTCTGACCGACACGCACAGTGCCACGATCGATTGGGGTGACGGCGTCGTGGACTCCGGTCAGGTGACCGAGTCGCCCGGCAGCGGCAGTGCATCTGCGTCGCACACGTTCTCGACCAGCGGCAACTACACCATCGTCGTCACCGTGACCGATGACGACGGTGACAGCGACACGGCCAGCATGACGATTTTCGTCGCCGGTCCGCCGACCGCCAGCGCCGGCGGGCCTTACAGCGTGGCCGAGGGCGGATCGGTGGGGCTAAACGCCAGCGGCAGCACGTCCCAACAGCAGGATCCGACGCTGACTTACGCCTGGGACTTCGACAACGACGGCCAGTACGACGATGCCACTGGCGCAACACCAACATTTTCGGCCGCGGGCTTGGATGGCCCGTCGGTCGTCGTGGTCGGCCTGCAAGTGACCGACACGCAAGGGCTGGTCGGTTTCGGCACTGCGACGATCCAGGTTACAAACGTCAATCCGTTCATCAGCGGCCTGGTCGTGACTCCGCCTGAGTTCGTCACGTCCGGGAGTCCAGTGTCCCTAACGGTTGGTTTCACCGATGCCGGAACCCCCGACACGCATACCGTTTCGGTGGACTGGGGCGACGGATCCGCAGCCAGCGGCGGCACGGTAAATGAATTGGGCGGCAGCGGAAATGGGACTGCCGCGCACACGTACTCGACGCCTGGTGTCTACACGATCGTCGTCACCGTCAGGGATGACAACGGCGGTGTCGCCACGACGAATTACCAGATTGAAGTGGGCGGCGACCTGGTCGTGGACGGCGTATTGCGGCTGATCGGCTCGGACGACAACGATCGTGTTGGCATCCGCAAGCTGGACGACGGTTCGCTCTACGTGGAGTCAAATCTTCTGCCCGGCGGTTCGGCGACGTTCGCGGCCGGCGTGGTCCAGACGATTCTGGCTCGCCTCCGCGGCGGCGATGACGTGCTCGTTGTTGGCCAGAACGTTCACGTGGCGATCGTGGCCGACGGCGGCGAAGGGAATGACCGTCTTAGTGGCGGCGGAGATCGCGACATCCTCATTGGCGGTTTAGGAAGCGACATTCTTCTCGGCAGCAACGGCGACGACATCCTCATCGGCGGCACGACGAGCTATGACGGGAGCGAAGAGGCGATCTTGTCGCTCCTGGAAGAATGGAACTCGCCCGGCAAGTTCGAGCTGCGGGTCAAGACCGTCCGCGAAGGGGGCGGCTCGCTGTCCGGCACCGGCATCCACCTCTTCAAAGGCACGACCGTGTTTGACGATACCAGCGTCGATCGGCTGACGGGCGGCAACGGACGCGACTGGTTCTTCAGCGAAGTGGGCAAAGACAATAACACCGACTACACGAACAAGAACGAGGTGCGCAACAACGGGGATCCGTTGGCGGCCAAGAAAAAGAAGAGATAGAGATAACGCAAGCGACCGCAGGCAGGAGACGCTGCCGGCGACGCGCCGTTTCAACTCAGAGCGACGAGCGGGCCATCGGCTCCAGCACGCTTCGCATCCACTGCCAGATTTCGGGAAAGGCCTGGCTAACGAGGGCCACGGCAGTAAGCAGGACGGCGGGAGCGACCATCTGGACCAGCGACCAGTTGATGGAGATCCGCTTGGGATCGGTGCCCACCAGATGGCTGAGGAGTTCGTTGCGATCGAACTTCAGATAATACCAGGCCATCAAGCACCCAATGGCGCCTAGCATGACGGAGGCGGACAGCCGCACCAACGGCTCTCGACTGAAGGGATAATTCTGGGCAATCAGGAAAAGCAAGCACGCCGAAATCGCCAGTCCCAGTCCCAAACGAACGATGTGGCGAAAACACTGTCGAACATAGCGATCGATTTCCACGGCGCAAAGTTTCTGCTCGGCGGAACGCCAAAGAGCCTCATCGGGGCCGATCCTCAGGAGTGCCTGCTTGGCTCTTTCCCACTCCCGATCCTCCTTTGGCTGGCCAGCCCAGAATAACTCGTGCAAGCCCACGGGCTTCTCGGAAAGCAGGCCAAAGATCTTGGACCAGTCTTCTGGCCAGCGCTCTTTGAGAGCGCCGGTCAGGTCGTCAAGCTGGCGCTTGAAGTTGTTGAGGATCAGCAGCAGCTTGCACAGCCGCACGCACCAGAATCCGCCGACGAAGAAGAGCAGCATGATCGGGAAGTTGACTGGTCGGACAAAGTGGTCGGGAATTTGCATTTGCCGGCCTAGAAATGCCAACCAAAGCAGTGCGGCCGTCACGAACAGGAGATAGAGAACGACGGGGGCGTCGCCCCGCAGACGGCTGAGCAAAGGAAACACCAGCTCACGCCGCACCCTTTCCTGCCGCCTGGCGAATTCCTCCTGGCTGGGAGGAGCCGATCCCAGCGGATCGGGCAGGATCACCGCCAGCTCCCTCAACATGTGCATCTGGCGAAGCATTCCAAAGGTCAGCACAATCAGCGCGGTGGCCAGCAGCTGGGCAGTCATCGCCGGCGAAAGACCGTTGAACATGTCCCGCGTTAACAAGAACCACAGAAATGAACCTTCTGGGTGTTCGCTTTCCCACTCGCTGCTTTGCAGAGTCGAAGCCCAGAGATGAACAACGATGAGCCCCAGCAGGATCATCACGCCCACAACGCGAGCCGCGATCAGATGCCAGTTCCAGTCCCGAGCGCGCGTTGGCATGGCAGCGCTGCGGGCGGCGCGATTCGCACGACCGAACGCGCTGAAACCTGCTGGGTGGGCGAATAGACCTCTCATGAGATTTACGAACGCCCGCCAGCATGCGGCAAGGACGGTTCGCATGCGGCCGGCCGTCGTACCGGGACGCCGCCAAATGGCCCGCCTTCCGTTTTCGACAAGGCTGCGAAACGGTGAGGAAGCTCGCCGACTGCGTAGAGAGGCACGCCACGGTCCTGCCATGCGCCAAACGTCTGCCACAACGCCTCCGATGGTGCGCCCCAGGTCGTGGAGCAAGTAGCCGCACAACACAATCCCGACCAAAAAGCACAGGCTTAATTGAATGAGGGGCGGTCCGAAGTCAGAGAATTGCTGTTCGTCGTGCCAGCGATACAGCACATAGTTCAATCCGCCAAACAGGCTCAGCACGTAAAGAAACGCGCTCGTGATATAGGCGCGGAAGACGAACATCAGCCCCCGGAATGTCCGGCGATGCCTGCACGGGTAATTGGGAGCCAGCGGCTCGGCCCAGGTCCCCAGGCGCCTGGGAAGCCACGGCGCCAGGCAGTAGAGCGCCGCCAGCATCAGCCATAGGAAATTGGCGATGTAGACGGACGTCGGAACGTAATTAGGGACATGTCGCGTGGGTCGCGCCGCCGCCGGAAACTCCTTGGGAATTCTCAAATTGAGCGTGTAGGCGATGTCCTCCGCCTTCCGAACGGAACCAGGACCGATCTCCTCCGCCTTTCGCACGGTCACAGGATAGATGCCGGCGGACGAGATCCGGGAGATCCAGACGGGGGGGCGGAGAGAATTGCCAGCGATGTTATCCTCCAGCGGCATGCTGTAGGCCAACGGCCAGGCGCCCTCCTTAAGAACCTGCAGCGCGACCGGGGTTGTGTTTGAATCGCTATTGCCCTCTTTCTGCCCATTTGTGAATTGGCCGCGGGCAAGTCCGCGTAGGAACACCACGGCATTGTACAGTCCGTAGTTCACCTGGCTTGACAGTATCGTGTTGCGGATGTTCCCGTTGCGGCGCTCGCCAAAGGGAAAGCACAAGGACTGCGCTTCGGGATGCAACGGATACGGCGAAGCCACGAGCGTGCCGTGCATGATCGAGCGGTATTCCGAATGCGTATAAAGTACATCCGAAGAAACGAGCATGATTTGCACCCCGGGACAATGCTCGTAGATCAACTCGGCCAGGAAAATCGGATCGCGCGGGTCCGACGAGGAAATTCCGACGTATCGAATGCCCTGATTGCGAATTGCGTTCAAAATCTGTCCCAGGATCAGTTCTGCGGTGGGAGCCGTGACCTTGGGAGTCTGCATCGGCGGTATGTCCCGGGCCGTGTCGGTATCCTCGAAAGGGATTGGAAGGCGGGAACTATTTGGTCCAAGCGTCAATTGCCCGGAGCGCTCACGGCGACGCGATTCGGCGTATCCTGCCCTGACTTTGGAGATGTTGACAGGGAAATTGAACTCGATGATTTCGACGGCGGCGCCCTGGTCGGCGTGCGCCGCAGAGTTGGTTTGGTCCAGGGGTGGAGGTGCCGCGAAGTGTTGGCCACCTGGCTCTTTTGAGCTGCGCACAGAAATACTGGATCCATACCCCGTGCCGGTCTCGGTGAGCCACGCAATGCGAACCTTGCTTTCCCATGTCGCGCGCTTTCTCACATGCTCAATCAAGGCCTCGCGGAGGATTCTGCCGCTTAGAACCGTCGCCCGAAAATCAAGCAAACCTTCACCCGCCAGGTCTTTAAAACGAGCCCGATCGATGGAGATGGCTCCTCCCGTGATGACTTGGAATTTGGCAGCGCGGTTCTCCTCGTAGGCCTGATGGACTGCCAAGGCCAGCGAGTCGGCGGCGCCGGTAAAGAGCGGCCCGGCGACTCGAATGACGCCGGGCGAAACCCTGGCCTCACTCGAGATGGTTTCGTTGAGCAACCTGATCTGCCTGATGGCAGCCAGGAAGGCTGATTTGTGGATGCCGCTCGTTGGCGTCTCACCAATCAGATAGACCAGCAGCAGGTCCGATCGCGTCTGTGGGCGCTTCTGGCCGCTCTTTGACCCACCGTTTCGGCGATAGAGGAGCACGCCGGGTTCGGTCCGGTGCACTTCGGACCTCGGCGATGATTCCCAGGGCATGTAGAAGCGATCCAGCAGGTAGTTGTCAGCGCCGAGGGCTTTATGGAGCGCATCCAGTTGCATGTCGAATCGCAGGTTAGTGGCCGTGTCAATCGGATCGGCCACCGTCACCACCAGAAACTCCAGCAGGCCGACGCAGTCTGCGATGCGTTCCTTTAACGCCGTCCGGCCATCGACCGCCTTGGAGTGGGAATTCTTGCTGCTCCATTCCGCCGAGGCCTTAAGTCGGGCGCCGCCGGGCAATGTTCCATCCAGTTTCAGAATGGTCGGGTTTTCCGCTGAGTTGACCTGAGGCGGCTCGATCCCCAGGAATGCTCGTAGCGGATAGAGAGTCCGATCTTCGGCAGTTACGACTTTTGACTCCGCACGTTCCTGGACAATCGCGGAGGCGGCCGGCTTATCCTCGGGCTGGTTTCGACCGCGCTGAAAAAGGAACGCCCCGCCCAGGAGCGTGACCAAAATGAGCCACCATGACATTCCCGGCTTTGCCGATCCAGCGTCGGATTCCGACATGATCCGCTCCGCACGACCTTAGTAGGGGCTGTACGCCCCCTCTATTTCCTTAGTCGCAAGCAGCGCAAGAAACCGGACTGAGATGACTGGCACTTTGCGCTGCAACCGAGCCAGCCGGCCAAGGACCGGCTAGGCTGACTTATGGCGAACCGACAATGCCCGCTGCGGCGAAAAGGCGCGCTACCGCTCGATCCCATATTCCTCGATCTTGCGGTACAGCGTCGCGCGCCCCAGTCCCAGCAGCGTGGCCGCCTCCGGCACTTTGCCCCCGGTGCGGGCCAGGGCCTCGACGATCAGCTTCCGCTCCCAGAAATCGATCCGCAGCGTCTCGAGCTGGGCCGCGGGAGCGCTGGCGTCCCGCAGCCCCAGGTCATCGGGAAGTATGACATTCCCTTCCGCCATCACCACAGCACTGTCGATAGCGTTGCGGAGCTGCCGCACGTTGCCCGGCCACTGATAGGAAAGGAGCTTCGTTCGGGCGTCTGGCGCCAGCGTCATCTGCGGCCTCCCGTGCTGTCGCCGGAAATGGCCCAGAAAGTGTTCGACGAGCAACTCGATGTCAGTCCCCCGCTCGCGCAGCGGCGGAATGTACAGCTCGAACACGCTCAACCGATAAAACAAATCCTCGCGGAAACGTCCTTCCCGGACAAAGTCGGAAAGATCACGATTCGTTGCGGCAATCACGCGGACGTCGGCGTTCACTTCCTTCGTGGAGCCCACGGGCAGGAACGGATGCCCTTCCAGGATGCGCAGCAGCTTCGCCTGCCCCTCCAGGGTCAGTTCCCCCACCTCATCCAGAAATAGTGTGCCCGTATGAGCCTGCTGGAACCAGCCGACGTGGTCGGCGTCGGCCCCGGTGAACGATCCTTTCTTGTGGCCAAAGAGCTGGCTTTCCATCAGGTCGCGTGGAATGGCCGCGCAGTTGACGCTCAGCATGGGCCGGTCAGCACGAGCGCTGGCACGATGCACGGCGCGGGCCACGAGCTCCTTGCCGACGCCGCTTTCGCCGCGGATCAGGACGCAACCGGTGGCCCGCGCCACTCGCGAGATCCGACCCTTGAGATCCGTCATCGGCTTGCTTTCGCCAAGCAGCTCGCCAAAGACGGCGGCTTTGGCGGTGAGTTGGCGGTTGTCCTCACGAAGCAAGGCTTCGCTGCGGGCACGGGCCAGCGCCACCGTCAGGATGTTCGCCACGGGGATCGCCACGTCGAAATCGCTCTGCCGGAACCGCCCCCGCTCCAGGTACAGGTGGATCGCACCAATTGTCTGTCCAGCGTTCAGCAGCGGCACGCACAGGGCATCCGCAAAATGCGATAGCGATGCCGCGGGCCCGGCCGACTTCTGGTCGTCCACCCAGATCGCCTTGGCCTGGCGAATCACCATGTCGGTCAGAGTATCGGATAGCCGCACACTTTCCGCCCGATCTTCGGGAATCACCAGCTTGGGCTTGAGTTGACCGTCGTCGCTGACCCACAGAAAGCCCACGACCGAGGCCCGTGTCCGCTCGTGGAGCAGCTCCAGGGACACGCGGATCACTTCGTCCGGATCGGTGCAACCCAGCAAGCGAATGCTGAGCTGGTGCAGAGTGAACAGATCATGGATCTTCTCCGGCTCGGTCAGGCTGGTGAGCGCCAGCGGCCCGGTATCGTACTTTTCGATGATCCGGTCGCGGACAATCGTCTGCGTCATGTCAACCCGCGACGTGTCCACCGGTCGCGTGGGGGACTGACGGAAGGTGAACTCCGTCGAGCCAACGCGCAGCACGCTCCCTTCGGCAAGCTGCGCCTCGTCGATCTTCTGCCCATTGACGAACGTGCCGTTGCGGCTGCCGGCATCGCGCACGAACCAGCCGCCGTCCTCGTGGTTCACCGTAGCGTGGACCCGAGAAGAAAGCGGATCGGACAAGACCACATCGCAGTCCAGTCCCCGGCCGATCCGCGTCGGTTCATCTCGTCGCAGGATGAAATGCGCGCCATTCCGCGCGCCGCTGGTCATCAGCAAATACGAAAACACGTGTCGTGACACCGCGTGTCGAGAATCCCTGCGGCATTCCCGACGCGGGATGCGCGCTGCGTTCAATATAGATACGCGCGGCAGAACGGGCTAGGCAGATGGAACCAAGGCGGAGGGCAGTTGCTCTTCGTCCCTCGGTCCTCAGCTACCGTTCGTCCGGCACGAGCCCTGGCACGATCGCCCGCGTCGGCTTGCGGTAGGTGTTGTCGTGGACCAGCATGCCGCAGTTGCCGACGAAATAGGTGTTGAAATCGTCAACCACCAGATTGTGGGCCTCGACCTTGTTCGGCAGCGGCTCAATCGCGTTCACGTTGATGATGCCGCCAATGCCGTGGAGCTGATCCCCCTCCTTGACGTGCTTGGCCATCTCCCAGCCCTTGCCGGTGACCCA
>DASRJP010000309.1:0-10919 GCA_035649415.1 Pirellulaceae bacterium
TGTCGGCGCTCGAGATCGGCGTTCTCTCCAGCGACGAGCGGCCGCTGCAGTTCACGCGCGAATTGGCCGAGGAATCGGTCCAGCGCAAGGCCGTCCAATACGATCCGACCGGCGACGAGCATTACGACGCGGCCAGCGCGCTGATCAAGAGCATCCGCGGCAGCGACCCGGACGCGGGACTCTACTGGCTGGCGCGGATGCTCGAAGCCGGCGAGGACGTACGGTTCCTTTGCCGGCGACTGGTGATTCTGGCCAGCGAGGACGTCGGAAATGCCGACCCGCAGGCATTGCCGCTGGCGGTGGCCGCCATGCAGGCGTGCGAGTTCGTCGGTCTGCCGGAATGCCAGCTCACGCTGGCCCAGTGCGTGACGTACCTGGCCTGCGCGCCGAAATCGAACGCCTCGACGCTCGCCATCGGCGAAGCGCGGACCGACGTCCGCGAAAGCCGCCTGCTCCCCGTCCCGCGGCACTTGCGCGATGCTCACTACGGTGGCGCCAAGCGGCTCGGCCACGGCGAAGGCTATGAGTATTCACACAATGCCGAGGGGGGAGTGGCCGCGCAAGACTATCTGGGCGTGGAGAAGGAGTACTACCGGCCCGTCGATCGGGGCTTTGAGGCGGAGCTGGCGCGGCGGCTGGGAGCGATCCGGGCGAAGCTGCGGGGGCAGAAGTAGATCAGACGTACCGTGCGAAAGGGGTCGGGAGTCGTTTCGGGCCAATCGTTTTCGCTAATGGAAAATCGTGGCCCCGAAACGACTCCCGACCTCATCCGCGTCGGGCGAAAATGCGGAGCGAATTTCAATCCAACTAGCCCGTCGGATGTCTTCTGAGAAACATGGGCGGACATCTGAACGCGGAGAATCGAGTGACTGAGAGTGCGGCTGGGTCGCGCTATTTCACGCTGGTGCATTTGCTGCTTATCGGCGCGGAGATCGTGCTCGCCGTGGTCGCGACGCTCCTGGTGATACGACTCGTCAGAGAGCGGGATGATCACGTGGCGGTCATCCTTGGCGTTTGCTACGGCGTGATCAGCGTGGCTGCCGCCTGGCTGGCGCTCGGCGTCCAGCCGTGGCTGATGCGATTGTGCGGCTCGGTGCTGACGGCGCTTGCGGTCCTGGTCTCCGGGGTTGTTGGTTTTGCAGCAATCATGGGCTCGGAGGACTTTTTAGGCGGACTAGTCGTCTCCGGATTGGCTCAGTTCTTGTTGCTGCAATTCCCCTTTTGGCTGCTGCGCTGGGTGTGGGGCCTGCGGCTCGTCCATGAAGGCCGGCTAGGGCCGGCCGCCGGCCGCGACCGGTTTCAGTTCAGTCTGTGGCAAATGTTGCTGGTGATGACTCTGGTCGCGGTGGCTCTGGGAATTGGACGAGCGGTGGTGGAATTGCTGGGGAAATTCGGAGGATCGCGCGGCATGGGGGGCGATGACCTGATCGTGTTCTCGCTACTGGTTGGTTACAACCTGCTGCTGGCCTGGCCTCTCATTTGGAGCGTCTTATCGCCAGGCGGCGCTATCTGGAAGACGGCACTCGCTCTGCTGTTAGGCGCCGCGCTGACGGCTTTTGAAATGCCGGTGGCCAGGGCACTCGTGGGAACCGGGCCGAGCGAGTTATTCTGGCTGATGAACATTCCCCAAGTCGCCTGCCTGCTGGCGCATCTTGCGGTGACGCGCGCTTGCGGTTATCGCCTTGTGCGCTGGAATTAGATGCGAAATTGGGTCCGCCCCTCCAAGATCCCTCTTTGCCGGCCGAATTCCAGCGAGGTGCCAGATTCCGGGGCAGCCTGCGCGCTGTGGAGGATCGGATGAGTGCCGATGCTGCTGGGCCGCGCCGTTTTGCCCTGACTCAGCTGCTGACCGTGGCCATCAATGCGGTGACGATCATCCTGACGTTGGCCGTGCTGGCGATGATGGGCCGCCCGTTCGATGACGAAGGCGGTCTGTTGATGGTCGTGATCAGCGCCGCTTTTGGGCCGGTCAGCCTATGCGCGGCCTGGTTGGCGTTGGGACCGTTCTCTTTTCCTTTGCGCCTGGTTTGGGCGCCGACCGCGGCTACGCTCTGTCTGTTCATATCGGCGATCGCCCTGGCATTGGGGCGCGCGGACGGTAAATCGATCGCGGGGATCTTTGTGGCTGGCGGCGCTCAATTTCTGCTATTACAAGCGCCGTACTGGCTGCTGCGCTGGTCCAACGGTCTACGGGTGATGCACGCCAGCCAGTTTGACGAGCTCGCTCTGCCCGAGCGTTTTCAATTCCGCCTGTGGCAAATGCTGCTGGTGACTACCGTGGCGGCCATCGTCCTGGGCATTGGCAGGGGCCTGGTGAGCCTCCTGACCGTATCGGGATTTCGTGCCCGGGATTTGGCCGAGATGGTCGTTTTCTTGACACTGTTCGTGGGCTTCAACCTGCTGCTTGCCTGGCCAATGATCTGGGCGGTTTTGTCGCCCGGCCGTGCCGGATGGAAGATGGCAGTAGCGCTGGCGCTGGTTGCCGCCACGACGGCGGTGGAATACCCAGTCGTCGCTTCGTTACTGGGGAACGGGGGTGCTCCGTGGTGGTGTTTCATCTTGCTGAATGGTCCACAGATTTTCTGCCTGGCGGCGCATCTGGTCGCCACTCGCATCTGCGGCTATCGGCTGGTCCGGTGGACGTAGGTACCTGGACGGCCCCCTCTTGCGGACTGCCGCTGCCGCGCCCAATCCTGGAATTTCTGGAAAAAGTGGTTACACTGAGGTTCGCTGTTGGGGCAGTGCATGGCGGGCGGCTGGGCCGCCTGCGATTCTGATCAGACCGCGGGAACGATGCGTTCCTGCGCTGCACCGGCGGCCAAGAGCGAACCCGCGTTTTCCATCGTCCAGGCGGATGAGCCAAATACCCGAATTCTGGTGCTCCCGCCGCCTGCTCGTCACGGTCGATGGACCGCAGGGCCAGTCGGTCATTCCGCTGGACCGACCTGTGGCGCGCATCGGGCGCGAGCCGGGCTCCGACATCGTCCTGAATAGTCCCTGGGTCGCCCGCCGCAGCCTGTACCTCCACGCGACGGACGAGGGCGTGTTCTGTTTCTTCTTCGAGCCGGAAGAAAAGGTGTCGCAGCGGCTCGGCATCTGGCTGGCGCCTGGCGAGCCCGTGCTGCTCGGTCCTTATCGGATCTCCGTCTGCCTGGAAGGGGATGAGCCGGGACCGGCGCCGGCCCTGACGCCGATGGACGAGCGAGGGAGCGTGCTGCCGCCGCTGCCTATGCTGCATATCTATGCGGGGGACCAACTGCGCGCCAAGCGGCGCCTGCACGCTCGGCTGAACCTGGTTGGCCGCCGCCATCAATGTGCCCTGCAACTCAATGCACAACAAGTCTCTGCGTTTCACGGCTGCTTCTATTGGCAATATCCGCGCCTGTGGTACGTGGACCTCGTTAGCAGCAACGGCACATCTCGCGGCGGTCAGAAGATCGATTGCTGCGAAGTCCACATCGGCGACCGGCTGGAAATCGGCGAGTTCACGCTCGTGTTTCAGCGGCTATCCCGCGGCGGCGCGGCGGCCAGGCAGTCGCGCGTCAGCGCTACCGCTCGTCATGCCGCGGACGAAATGCCGCCCGCTGCATTGGACGACCAATTGCCGCTCAACGTAGAAGAGCAGCCGCTTTCCGTCGAGCCGGCGCATGCGCAGACCGGCGATACAGAAATGCCGGTTGCCAAGGCCGCGACGACGACCGCTGCCGCCCCGGTGGATGAAGCGACCCTGGCGGCCGTGGCGCAGACGCGGCAGGAGCTGTCGCTGCTCCAGCAGCGCGTGGAGGAGCTGAGCCAGTTCACGCTGGCGGCCAGCACGAGCGCGGCCCAGGAGCTGGCCGTGCAATCTCGCGAAGCCTTCCAGCGCGAGCGGGAGCGCATCGCCCAGGAGCTGGAACACCGGGCCGGCGAGCTGGCCCAAACAAAGCTGGCGCTGGAAGAGCGCTGGCTGACCACCTCCCGCGAGCTGGCCACGCAGGTCAGCCAGCTCCGCGACGAAGCCACGCTGCTGGCCCGCCAGCGGCAGGCCATGGAAAAGTCGCGGCTGTCGTGGGACGCGCAGCGGAGCCAGGTCGATCGGCAATTGAGGACTTATGCCCAGCAGCTTGCGCGGCTCCAGCAGAGCGCGCCGCTCGCAATCGCCAGCGCTGCCGAGAACGAGGCGGCCACGGCCCTGGTCCTGGCGGCTGCCGGGGACGGAGGCGCGCTGACCGCGCGGAGCCATGTGGTCGATACGCACGTCGCGGACCAGCAGCCGAAATTCTTCACGAACGAGACGGATCTGCCAGGGATTGGATTTTCCGCCGACGCTGTGGGCGGCGCGCCGCCAGACGCTTCGTCGCCGGCGGCAAACGTGCTGGACGGCACGCTGGCCGCCGAAGCCCCAGCAGCCCAGGCGGCGGATCCGGCCGCTCCGCTCGTCGATGCGGCGCCGCGGCCCGTCATCAGGCGACGCAAGACGTCCAAAGGGAAAGAAGTCTTCGGCATTGTCACCGATCGGCTGGTGGAGCTGGACCGCGGACGCCGCCGGACGATGGTCCTGGTGGGAATTGCCGGCGGCCTGGCGGCGGTGGCGCTGGCGACGCTGATGATCGTGGCGGCGGTGCTGCTGCGCTGAGTGCTTACGCTCTCCGCGGCGTTCCTTCCCCCTCGATTTTCTTGAGCAGCTCCTCCACTGCCTTCCGCAACTGAGCGTCGTCATCCAGCGCCGACTCACCCGTTGGCGGCGCGGCGGTGGCGCTGCCTGTCTCCCCGTCCGGTGATGGCGGCATCGGCGGCACGGGCGGAGAGGAAGAATTGTCCGTCTGAGCGGCCGACTTAGGCGCACCCGGCCAGGCCAGTTTGCCGCTGGATGTCAGCGAATCGCGCTGATTGCGGTTGCGGCGGAACCGCTCGTATTCCTCCTGCGTTAGGATCAGCTCCTCCCCCTCATTGGGGCGAACACCCCAGTCGTCGCTGTCCTTGGCCCCCTGCTGCTTGTGGATGTTCTTGCCGCTGGGGCGCAGGTAACGGGCGATCGTCAGGCGGATCGCGCTGCGTCCCCCTTCCATGCGGATCACGTTCTGCACGGTCCCCTTCCCCCACGACCGCTGGCCGATGACCACCGCCCGCTTGTGGTCCTGCAGACAGGCCGCGACGATCTCGCTGGCGCTGGCGGAAAACCGGTCCACCATCACGACCATCGGGAGCTGCGGGCTGATTTCCACGCCGCGGCTGGCGATCGCTTCGTCGCGGCTCAGGTTGTTCCGGCCGACGGTGCGGACAATCAGCCCCTCGTCGAGAAACATGTCGCACACTTCCACGGCCGCGTCGAGCAGGCCCCCTTCGTTGCCGCGGAGGTCGAGGATCAAGCCTTCCACCTCCTGACCGCTTTGGCGGAAGCTCGCCAGCGCGGAGTGCAGCTCGTCCACCGTCCGCTCGCCGAAGGAGTTCACGCGGATGTAGCCGATGCGCGGGCTTTCGGACAGGCGAAACGTCCATTTGCCGTCCGCCCCGCGCAGATCTCCCAGCACCGAGTCGATGGCAATGCTGGCCCGCATGATGTCGAGCTTCACGGGCGTCGGCTCGCCGGCGTGGAGCAGCTCGAGCTGCACACTCGTCCCCGCGCGCCCCTTGATTTTGTTCGTCGCCTGGTTGAGCGTCATCTCGGAAGTGTTCACGCCGTCGATCGACACGATCGTGTCCCCCGGCTTCACCCCCGACTCGAACGCCGGCGTCCCCACCAGCGGCGCCACCACCACCAGCTTCTTCTGCTCGGCATTGAACTCGACGAACACGCCAATACCGACGATCTGCTGGTCGATGTCCTCGCGGAACTGCTCGTATTCTTCCGGCGGATGGTAGCCGGAATATTCGTCGAGCTGGCTGACCATGCCGTCCATGGCCCCCTCGAACAGCTTGCGCTGATCGACATCATCTACATATTCGTCGGAGATGATGTTCATCGCCTCAGTGATCGTGTCCACGTACCGATTGCGCGAGGCGCGCAAGTAGCAACCCAGCGACACGATTGCCGCCAGCACGATGATCGACAGATTACGCAGCGGCATAGGCTACCTCCGCACTTATCGTCGGGGAGAGGCGGGGGGCTGTCAACGCGAGGGTGGCTGGCGCAAACGACGTCTTGATCAAAGTGACGAAGGAGCCGCCGCTCGCCATCTCCAGCGGATAGAATTGGCGGGATGGAAGTTGTGACTCAGTTCGCCGGCAGACTTGAGAATCTTTAGACGCCGCAATGATCGCTGTAATGGTAACGTGGTTGCTGGTCGCTGAGGATGCCGATTTGACGCTGTCCGTCAATCGCACGTCGATTTGCCAGCGCGATCCACTGGTGGTCAAGGCCGTGCTCGCCAACCATGGCGTCGGCCTTCTCAAAATGACGGGCAAGCCCGCCGGATCGAACCGAATTCGTTTCCAGCAACAAATCGATGGCCAGTGGGTGACTCTGCCATCGCAAAGTTCTCGTTTCGGAGGTGGCGCCATCATGCCGGGTAGCCGCGGGGGCGACGGACAGTTCATTGCCGAGAACGCTTCTTGCGCCGAGTATGACGCGATCTTGCTGGATTCGAAAAACAACTTCGTTTTCGACAGGCCAGGGAAGTTTGTGATCCGTGCCAATTCCGATACATCGGCCGCACAGTTGACCTCCGACCCGGTCGCGGTCGAAGTCGAGGCACGAAAACCAGCGCAACTCGACCGCATCGAGGCAGCGAAAAAGTGGCTCTACTTGATCGGGCGACGCGCTCCTTCGCATGGCAATGTCCCGCAGCAATTGGTGGAGCTCCGGGACGTCGGCGGAAACATCGCCAAGGGTATCGACCAGTTGCTGTTGATCGAGCGGATCCGCGGCGGCGCCGAGACCCTCGGCGACGAAGATGTTGCCAAGTATCTCCGGCGGCACACAAGTGGCGTTGACTGCGAGGTCGCGTTGCTCGTCCTCGGCTATCACTACAACCAGAAGCAAGATTACAAGCGCCTGGCTCAGGTTGTGGAAGCGCTACCAGACATGACCGTGATGACGCGCGAATGGTCCTACTATCTCGATCTTCGCACGCCTCCTAGTTTCGTGCCGGGCAAACAGCGAGACAAATGAAGCGCGGCCTCGACACCCAGCGCCGAATCCTTATCCACCGCCGATTAGAGCTGCGTCGCGTGCGCTGCCGCCCCACCGCCACACCCATCCTGGCAGGTACACGACGCTCGTCGCGATCATAAACAGGCAAAACAGCGTCTGACCGGTCACGGGAATCAGCGACAGCCAGGTCAGCGTGGCCAAGGCGAGCATGATCGGCCGCGTCAGCCGGCTCCAGACCAGGGCCGGAAAGGCAAGCTGCGTGTACGCCACCAGGTGCGCCCAGCCGCTGAGCAAGTATGGCCACTCCCGCAGCCCCGTCAGATCGAGCGGCCGCGAATGCGTCTGCGCCACGAGCAGCCAGATCGCATCCCCGTCCCACCACGCATTGCCGTACAGCTTCGACGCCCCCATGACGGCATACAGCGCCGCCAGGTGGATTTGCATCAGCCGCAGGCAAATTGCCGCCGCGACGCCCGGTCGGTCGCTGCCGCACAGCCACGCCGGCATTCCCAGCAGCTTGTCGAGGGAGCAGCTAGTGCCGGCCGGCGCGAAGCAGAGATAGAAGAGAAACATCGACAGCACCGGCTCGAGCAGGCCGCCGATCACCGGCGCCCGGTGGGCGTACGAGAGCACGCACGCCAGCGTGAGTACGGCCGAGAGCCGCGTCGCCAGTCCGATGGTCAGTGCCGCTGCCGCTGCGATTGAGGCGACATGGACCACCCACAGTTCGGCCGGCGAGCGGGCCAGCGACAAGAGCGAGTACCGGTAGAGGGTCCGCTCGTCGGGCCCGCGGGCGATCAGCCTGGCGGTATCCTCCGGCACCAGGCCGTGCGGACCAAACCATCGCGCCAGGTCGTAGCTGAACGACCACAGATAGATCAGTGCCGTCAGGCCGACGACGATCCGCACCGCGGCCAGCGGGCGTGGATCGGCCGGCGTGAACCAGAACGACTCCCAGGCGCGCTGCCACTGCTGCGACCAGGTGGGCTCATCCAGCTTGTTCGGCACGGCACTCATCGCGCGCCCTCCGGTCGGAGCGGCGCCAGCTCGCTGCGGGCGGCCCGGCGGGCCACCTGCGTCTGGCCGTCCTCGTCGATCCACACGTCGGCAGTCAGCACGGTCACGTCGTAAGCCGGCGCTCGCGGATCGCTAGCCGGAAAGCCGGGATTAAGATCGGCCAGCAAGCGCGGCTGGCTCATCCGCCGCACGCAGCGGACTACGGCATGGCGGGCCTTGTGCTCGTCCAGCAGCCGCCGGCCGACGTCCCGGGCGACCGTCGTAATCACAAGCGTCTCGTAATCATCGGGATCGCGATCGGCCGGAGCATGCGTCTGCACCGCTCTGGCCAGCGACAGGTAGCGGCGGCGGCTTTCCAGCCACCGCGAGCCGCGGTCCGGAAGCGTCACGGTCTTCACCGGCTGCTGCTGCGCCACCGGGGAATTGGCATACAGGTCCGCCACGAGCACGGCATCGTCATCGAGGGGATCGCCGTGCGTCAGGTGATAGGGAGTGCGGTCCGGGTCGAGGTTCAAAAGCTGCGTATACGGGGCGTACAGGCTGACCAACTTCTCCAGCACCGACGAGCGGCGGAAGTTCGAGACCAGGGCCGTCCCGACGCAGATCAGATGGAGGATGAGGGCCAGGGAGAGCAATCCCTTGGCCAGCTCCGAAAGGGGAGCGGGCTGCAAGGCCGGTTCAGGGGGAGTCTTCATTGCGGGGAGCGGCCGGCAGAGCAGGGGAGGAACGAGGCTCAATCTATCCTACTTTGTAACTCATCATGCTGACGTCCAGCCCGCCGCCAGCAAACGGCGCAGCACCAGCCTGGCTGAACCACCTCCTGGCAGCCCGCGCAAAGAAAAAGGTCGAAACTCGCAGGAGAGTTTCGACCTTTAATTGTCCGACGGATCGCCAGAGCGGCAGCAACAGGGGAGCTGCCGGTGGAGCGATCGGTTTACTGTCTCAAACTCCGCGGGCCGGTCACTTACTGCGGGGCAGCGGGGGCGGCCGGAGGAGGAGGCGGGGCACCGCCGCCAGCGGGGGCGGCAGCAGGCTTGCCAGCGTAACCACCGCAGCAGCCATTGCAGCCGCCATTGCAGCGGCCGTGGCAGCGGTCGCGGCCGTGGCAGCGGTCGCGCCCATGGCAGCGGTCGCGGCCGTGGCAGCGGTCGCGGCCATGGCAATGACCACCACCATTGCAGCCGTTGCAGCCGCCGCTAGAGCGATTGAACAACAAACCAGCGTTGGCTTCGCGGTCACCGCCCATGAGGGCCATGCCGACCAGCGCCACAAAAAGTGCCACTCCAAGCAAAGCAATGCGGTTCATCTAGGGATCCTCCAATAACTTACTGGTACCGTAAGCGGGAAAACTCTGTTTGCCGTCCAACTGAAACCTCGCCGCGTGACGGCCGGTCGAGCGAGGGACGACCGTGACCTGCGAGTCTTCACGCCCTCATGCCCGAGACCCTGTTGCGAATCTTTGCGGGTTAAGAAGGATGTAGGGAAAACGCAGGTTAGGTCGTTAGGGTAACAGCCAGCCGACCATTGTCAAGTCCCTTTGGGGAAATGGACAATTTGGGACTATTGGGGTTTTTAGACAGCTTGATCTACTGTCCACGGCTGTAGGCAAACAAACCTAGCTCGACGTGGGGCCGTCCGCAGCCAAAGCGCAAAAAGAAAGGCTCGCCACAGCGAGCCTCTTTGGCATAACCATTTAAAAGGAAATAGTTTGCGTCGATCAAAAAAGGTCGATGGGAGGTTGGCCAGAGACTAACGCTTTTCGAGCTTCGAGTTTCGCAGCGTATTGGGAATCAAAGCCTGGCCATCCTCGGTTGGGGCGCCATCGCCCTGCGTCGCAACCGCTTGCCGCTCCTGCTCGACCAGCGCCGCCGCGGCTTCATCCATCTTCTTCTGCATGTCGAGGGGATTCTCGAAGTTCAAGTATTGGCTCGGCGTCCCGGGAATCAGTTCCACCGCCATGCCCACAATTCGCCAGCCGAGTTCGGGTTCCTTGCGCAGGACCCACACGATCTGGTGGTCTTGGGTCGATCCATCCTCGAACGTCTCGGTCAGGATCGAGCTGACATGCGCTCCGTTGGGGTTTCGCTCCAGGTACTTCGGCTTGCCGACCTGGTACTTGGTATCCGGCATGGCCATCGTATGGACCGGCATATTGTGTTTGGCGGTCTCTTCGCGGGCCTTGGTGGTCAGGAGCGCTTCCTTGGCCTCCTTGTCGCCGCTCTTCATGGCCTCGATAAGACCAACGACGACCTGCTCGGGGGTGGAGTCGGGGCCGATATCCAGCGTCTTTTCCGCGGGCTGCACGGCCGCGGCCTTGGTCTCGTCTTTCTTGTCGTCCTTCGGCGCGTCTCCACCGCCGCAGCCGACGAGCCAAAGCGGCGCCAACAACAGACCAAAAATCAGCAATCCCCGTTTCATGATTGCACCGTCCCTGAGGTGAGAAATCCCATCTGCCGGCTTCGGCCAATGGCCGGCTCGTCCGTACTGGGCGGCTTCCGCAAAAAGCTGCGGCCCAGCGCGGGGGGAGTGTTGCAGGATCGCCTGAGTGCGTCAAGACGAACCGGCTGCTAGCGGCAAGCCCGCGGGAAGGCTGGGCGGCAGTCGCTGAGACAGTTCATGGAGCCGTTGCACCGCTGCCGGATCGAGTGCCGGCAGCTCGCTTAGATGGGGCGGATCGGCCATTTCGTCCAGTTGCAGCGTGGCCTCGGTTTGCCAGGGGTCGAGTTCAATCCGCAGATCGACGAGGTTGAGCAGCCGCGGCTCGACCCGGACCAAATGCTCCGGCCGCAGGGCCAGCACCAGCACCAGCGGCGCGCGGCCGGCGGCCGCA
>DASRJP010000310.1:0-7131 GCA_035649415.1 Pirellulaceae bacterium
CCGGGCGACGATTGCCAGGAATACCATCGTGGCCCATTCCAATGTCGTGCAACTGGAAGGGGCCGAGCGATTGCTGCTGGGCGGACTGCGGTGGAACGAGAATACCTACTTCGTGACGGACGGACGCTGGGGCCAGTGCAGTGTCGTCGAGGGGGAAAAGAGCCGCAGCATGCTGTTCGATCAGTGGCAACGGGAAACCGGACTGGACGCTGATAGTACGCTGACCAAGGGATCTCCAGGCGACCTGCGCGTGATCGTGCGTCCCAGCCGCCACCAGCCAGGACGGGCGCATATGGCCGTCCTCAACCCGAAGGGTTTGCCCGAGGTTGACGTCGATCTGTCGCGTGTCCTCTCGCCCGGGCAGAAATTCCGCATTCTCAGTGCCAAGGACTTTTTCGATGCGCCGCTGGTCAGCGGCACTTACGAGGGAATGCCGGTGCGCGTGCCCATGAAGCCAGTTAAATCGCCTCTTCCGATCGGCATGTCGGATGCGAAGTTGCCGGTGACCGAGCCGCAATTTGCGGCGCTCGTCGTCCTCGGCGAGCACGCGCCCTGAGACACCTGGCGCCATTACGGAACCTAGCTCCGCCGCTGGTCGCTGTGCTGCGTGGCGCGCTGAGCACGTTGCTCCCAGAAGTCGTCAGTCCCGATGGCAAGGAACGTGAGCACCGTGAGCAGAGCCAGCTCCACGATCATGGCCACGACGCCGTAGCGGTCCAGGGCCTCGACGAATTCCGCGTGCCGATCGAAGTGCTGCGGATCGAGCTTGAGCCAGGCGGACCAGCCATAGGCGCAGGCGGTGAGCACGAAGGCCACGCCGACGACCATCAGGACGACGTAGAACGGGTTCGAAGCTTTGCGTTGGCTCGCAGCCACGGGGAATTCATGGCAGCCGTCGCGCGGCGGATTGCAATGTGCGCCGCCGCGGCGGCACTACACAGGCAGCGACTTGGGCTCGCCGCCTTTCGAGGCGCGGGCGGCTCGCGCCGCCTCGACGACGGCGATTTTCATGTCCTCCAGCGAAACCTTTCGCACGTCGATGTGCGAGCTGCGAAACGAATCAAAAACCGCGCGCACCAATTCATTGTTATTGCGGGCCTTGCCGGCCCGCTGGCGAATTGCACGTTTAATTTGCTCATTCATGATGGTTTCTTCCTTGATCATAACCAACCTCAAAGGTCCGTGGGCCGAGATCCCATCTCGACCATCTTTCGTCCCGCAGTGCGGGCGAAAAGTTCACCGCCGCGGCAGGTGCAAGGAATGTGCCGGGGCCAGGCGGCAAACCGCAAACGGCGCGGCTGCCAGGACGTAACCATAGACGCAGCGGCATGCTGGAGGTTCGCAAGAAGTTTTTCAGAAGACGGGGCGGATTTGTCTTGCGCCAGCGACTGCCAAAATGCCAGTCGCTCCGCTGCCGAAAATGGCAACCAGCAGTGCTGTCGCGAGATTCCTGCTCATCGACCGGCCATCGCCGAAACTTCAGCCGCGCGGCTCATTCCACATCCCGCGGCGGCGGCGCGCCGCTTTCTTCGGCCGGCTCCTGCGCGCGCTGAATGACGTCGAATACCTCCTTCCGATGCACCGATGTGTCCTTGGTACAAACGATGCCCAGACGTACCTTGTCGCCGCGAATCTCGACGATCTGCACTTCGATCTCGTCGCCGACCATCAGCGATTCGCCTTTGGTGCGTGAGAATACGAGCATCACCTCCTCCTGATGTTTGCGGTCACCTCCTCCCCCACGGTTTCCAGCCACCAATTGTCAACGGTCGCACAGCCGCCAATCAACCCCCACCGCCGGGCGAGTGGCTCCCGGCGCGTCAGCCGCGACGCCGCAGCAGCCGCCACGCTGACGTCATGACGCTCACCGCGACCAGCAGCAGGACCGGAGAAGCTAGCAGCAGCACCAGGCCCGACAGTTGTGTTCCCTCCGCGCCTGGCCCGCCGCGCACGAGATAATGTGCCGCAGCACAGGACACGCCGAGCACGAGCATCAGCAAGAGCATTCCCCCGAGCGAAAACTGCGCTCGCTTGAGTCCCGATGTTGGTTCGCCGGGAGACATCGTCGCTCCGTGCTCGACTCAGGTCAGCGACGGACTGGGGCTGGGACAGGGATGCAGCCGCGCGATTCGCTCGAGCATCTCTTGCTGAGTAAGCTGAGGGCCGATCGGAAGGAGCAGGTAACTGGCGTGACTGCCGCAACCGTCCAGAATCACCTGCCGCTCGTTGGGGACGCTGAAGCCCGCCGTGCAGGGCTCGTGACCGTGTACCAGTAATCTTGCGCCCACCAGTTGGGCGAATGCCTCGGCATTGGCCGCGCGGAAATCCCGCCCCCACACGAGGCGAAACACAGCGCTCCCTGCGCGCCAGTCGGCGTCCTCCAGCGGCCGCTGCAGCACGCTGGCGTCAAACTGCTCGCGGTCGCATTTTTCAGGCAGGCTATGACTGATGAAGATGCCGCTGGACAGCCGCACGGCCAACGGACAGGAGGCGATGAAATCCAGATACGCCTCGCGCACGCCGTCCGCCGCTGGTCCGTACATCTCGGCAATGCCGCAGCGGAAGAGCAGGTTGAGCATCTTCCGCGCCTTGCAGATCGGGTATTCGCCCAATTCGGACAGTTCGTGATTGCTGAGCAGGAAATGAAAGCGGTCGGGATAGGCGACCTTGAGCCGAGCCATTTCCTCGAGCATCAGGTGGGACATGCAGCCGCCGCTTGGATACTGAGGTCCGCCGTGACAAACCTCCTGCATCACGAGGTGACGCCGCGGATGATCGTCGAGACTGGCGACCTTGAGCAGCTTATTGAGGTTCAGCCAGTTTCCATGCAGGTCGGCGACCACCATCACCTCATCGCCGTTATCCGGCGAAAGTTCGATGACGTTCCCCTCCCGCCAGGCGCAAGCGCGATTGGCCTCCGCCGCCTGTTGGCAGAGGGAAATGGCAGCTTCTGCGATATCGGTCGTGACGGCCATCGCTTCAATCAAGAGTATCAATTAGGCGCGCCAGAGTCCACGCGCTGCGCTAGTCCAAAGTCCAAGGTCCAAAGTCCCAAGTCGTTTTCACCGTGCGGGCCTACGCCGGCTTCCGAGACATTATTTGACCAACGCCCCTACTGTCCCCTGACTCCGGACTCCGGACTCCGGACTTTGGGCTTTGGGCTTTGGGCTTTGGACTTGTCCGACACGCCGGTCCCGCCGATAGCACCGATTCTTTGAATTTTTCCGGTCTTGCCGCCGATGATGACTAACAGGCGGCTCGGCCTGCTTTCCACCCGCATTGCGCACGGACCGCACCCACCCCGCCCTGCGCCCCGCTTTGGCCCCGGCGCTGACCCACTGATCTCAGGAAGCACTCCCCATGAAAACCGGCGTTCTGCTCGCGTCTGCCGTCGTTTGCGCCTTGGCGACTGGCTGCGCCAATGTCAACCTGGCTCGCCACGGCTGCGACTCATGCAACGCCAAGGTTGGCTGCGCCCAGATGCCGTGCACGGCAGTGTCCAGTGCCGGAGGGGGCGTTTCCGCCACCGGACCGGGAGGCGTCAGCGCCACCGATCCTGGCGCGGTCGCAGCGACGCCGCCAGCAGTCGCGGGCGCCGGACCGTATGGTCCCGGCCCGTACGGCGGCAATGGCGGCTACGGGGGTGGAGGGCGCTTCGGCGGCGGGCACGGCTGGGGCGGATGGGGCGGAATGCCAATGGACGGCGCCTTCGGCGGCGGGGCAACCTCCGCTCAGGTGGCCTATCCGTACTACACGACCCGCGGCCCGCGCGACTTTCTGATCAACAACCCGCCGAGCATCGGGTACTAGTAAGGAAGGCTCTGCTGGGCCGTCGCAAAGGCGCACTCTGCCGGAGGACATCGTCTCCGGAACGCAGCGCGGGTTCCGGAGGCTGTTAGCCTCCGGCTAGGAAGCTTCCCGGCTAACCCTTGAAACGCCCGACCACCAGCGAGATGTTCTGCCCGCCGAAACCAAAGCTGTTGTTGAGGGCATAGTCGCATTTCCCTTCACGCGCGGCATTCGGCACATAGTCCAGGTCGCAGTCCGGATCGGGATTCTCGTAGTTGATCGTCGGCGGCAAAACGTTGTCCCGGATCGTCATCAGGCAGACAATTAGTTCCGTCACCCCCGCCGCAGCAATCAAGTGCCCCATCATGCTCTTGGTGCTGGAGACGGGCGTCTGATAGGCCCGCTCGCCGAAGACGATTTTGCAGGCCAGCGACTCCACGCGGTCGTTGACGGCCGTGCTCGTGCCGTGGGCGTTGACGTACTGAATCGCCGAGGCGTCAATGCCGGCGTCGGCAATGGCCATCTTCATGCAGGCTATCGCGCCGCGTCCTTCAGGGTGAATGTCGGTGATCCGGTAGGCGTCGGCCGTGGTGCCGTAGCCCAGGATTTCGCCGTGGATCGGCGCGCCGCGCTTTTTGGCGTGCTCCAGTTCCTCCAGCACGATCATCGCCCCCCCTTCTCCCAGGACGAAGCCGTCCCGCAATCGGTCAAATGGCCGGGACGCCTTCGTCGGCTCGTCGTTGCGCGTCGAGAGGGCGGTGAGCAGGTTGAAGCCGGTCACGCCGAAGGGATGGATCATGCTGTGCGCCCCGCCGGAGAGCATCACGTCGGCATCGCCGCGGCGGATGATCTCGGTGGCTTCGCCGATCGCCTGGCTCGAGGCGGCACAGGCGGTGAGGCAGTTGGCATTCGGTCCCTGGGCGTTGAACATCCCCGCCACGTAACCGGCCGGCATGTGCGGCTCCTGCTCGATCTCCACCAGCGGGTTGAGGATCTCCATCCCGACCTTGGTGAACTTCACGAGATCAAGCCCATCGGGCGTGAGGGCGGCGACCATCATCCGCGAGAAGGCCTCGAAGTCCTGGCTCCCTTCGCCGCAGCCGAGGTAGACGCCGAACCGCGTCGGATCGTCAATGGAATCGAGTACGCCGCTGGCCTGGACCGCCTGCTTGGCGGCGCCGCAGGCGAATTTCGTATGTCTGCCGCGATACTTCCAGATCTCTGGGTCTTCGCCGAGCTGCGTGATGTCCCAGTTTTTCACTTCGGACGAAATCTTGGTCGGAAACTTGCTGGCGTCGAAGATCGTGGTGTAGGCCACGCCTGATTTGCCCTCCTTGCAAGCCGACCACATGCTCTCGACGTCGTGGCCGAGAGGATTGACTGCTCCGAGACCGGTAACGACGACGCGCCTGCGCATAAACGGCCACCTCAATCTCACAAGAATTGGCGAACGGTCGCATTATAGTCAGAACGGGCCGTTAGCCGTAGGACAGGTTTTCAACCTGTCCAAAGCGACGTCTTGGCCAACCGAAGCCGGATATAATGTCAGCTGAGGAACACCCATGCCACTTCGCGATCACTTCCGGCCGCCCGTTTGGAAAAAAGTCTCATGGGAAGGGTTTCATGGAATGTGGCCCGGCATGATCGTGCTGCAACTAACTCCCAAATTGCCGGAGGGATTCACGGCCGAGCCGCGGGTGCATCTCGGGACTTTCTACGAAATTGATGTGTGTGCTTTTGATTCCGATGAACCCCCCCCGGCCGTCCCCTTTCGCGAGGCTTCTGGCGGCGCAGCCACGGCCATTGCCACTTGGGCCCCCCCACAACCGACGTTTGTCGCCGAGTTTGACCCGACAGAGCAATATGCGTACGAGGTGCTGGTCTTCGATCGCGAACGCGAGCGGGAGCTAGTGGCGGCCATAGAAATCGTCAGTCCAGCGAACAAGGACCGTTCCGATCACCGCCGGAAGTTCACTGCGAAGTGCGCCGCCCTTTTGCAACAGAAGGTATGCGTCTCAATCGTTGATTTGGTGACAATCCGAAAGCACAATCTATATGCTGAAGTACTGGAACTGATGGGCCAGAAAGACCCGACGCTTTCGCCGTTGCCGTCAACCTACGCGGCCACTTGCCGCTCCCGTAGGGCCATCGATGAAGCGGGACGGGAAGGATCTGTCTTTGAAACGTGGACCTTTCCGCTCGTCGTCGGTCAGCCTCTCCCTACGCTACCGATTTGGTTGTCGGAGGATTTGGCTGTTTCGCTTGACTTGGAAGCGAGCTACGAAGAAGCCTGCCGGGCACTGCGCATTTCGTAGGGCAGGTTTCCAGCTTTCCCAATCGTGCCGGCGGCCAGGAATCTCGCCAATGCCGCCAGCCGCTTCCTGGTTTCAATCCGGAACAGCCGGTTCATGACCGGCTCCAGCAGCCAACGCAGCCAGCGCGGCCTGGCGGTGAAGGTCCAGGTGTACGTCACGCGCGACGAGCGTTCGTCCAGATCCTCGTGATGAATCGAAGCGGCCCAGGATTCGAACAGCGGCGGCCGGTTGATCATCTTCACGGCCGCCAGCCGCGGCGGATCATAGCGCACATACTCGGTTTTGAGCGCGATCCGTCCCAGATACCAGCGGCCGACGCAGACGCTGGTGGCCCCTTTGCCGGCCGCCGCGTGGCCATCGTCCAGATACGCGGCCGAGAGGAGCGTGTCCCACTCCAGCCGCCGACTGTAGTCGTGGAGCAATTCAAAGACTGCGGCGCTCGGGGCGGGGATAATCTGCGAAACGGACCCGTGGGACATGGCAGTTCTGGTCAGCGTTTGGGACAGGTTGAAAACCTGTCCTACCACGCAAGCTGCACCAGCGGCACTTGTTGCCGCTTCTTGTTGGCTTCGATCGCGAACCGCTCCCGCTCCAGACCGACGAATTCGTAGCGGACGTTGCGCTGCCGCGGCGTGAAGCCCAGTTCCTCGATGGCCGAGCGGATCTGATCGAGAGTGAGGTAATGGACGGTGCCGGCCTCGGCCACGACGTTTTCCTCGATCATCAGGCTCCCCATGTCGTTCGCGCCGCACAGCAGGGCGAGCTGGCCGATCTTCAGCCCCTGCGTTACCCAGCTCGACTGGATGTTGGGGATGTTGTCGAGATAGAGGCGGCTGATCGCCTGGGTCTTAAGGTAATCGAACGACCCGGCCGGCGGCACATGGGACATGTCGGTGTGCTCGGGCTGGAACGTCCAGCAAATGAACGCGGTGAAGCCGTGCGTCTCATCCTGCAATTGCCGCACGCGCTCCAGATGCTCGACCCGCTCGGCCAGCGTCTCGACATGGCCGAACATCATCGTCACGCT
>DASRJP010000311.1:0-8201 GCA_035649415.1 Pirellulaceae bacterium
AACGTGGCGCGATCCTGCGTGGCGATCGGGGCCAAGCTGTGGCTGGTCAAGCCGCTGGGGTTTGACGTCAGCGAGAAGGCCGTGCGGCGGGCAGGTCTCGATTACTGGCCGCATCTCGTGTGGCAAGTCGTCGAGAACTGGGATGAGCTTGCCGCGCACCTGGCTGAGCCGCTTTCTGCCGGCCGGGCCTGGTTCTTTACCAAGACCGCGAAAATGCTCTACACGCAGGCCAGCTACCAGCGCGGCGACGTGCTCGTCTTCGGCTGCGAGACCCGCGGGCTACCCGCCGGCATTCTGGAAGCGAATGCCGAGCGCACGCTGCGAATCCCGATCCGGCCGCAAGTACGGAGCCTCAACCTGTCGGTCGCTGCAGGTGTGGCAATGTACGAGGCGGTAAGGCAGATTGGCCAAGCAATAAGTCCCGCCTGAGGGGCGGGACCTTGAAGACAACATGCACGCCATCGCTGACGGCACACGGAGTGTGCCTACTACCTGATTACGGCGAATTCAACGACAGCTTCGCCTCCAGTACTTTCTTGATCCGATCGCTCGATTCCTGGAGATGCGCCCGGCTATACGTGTCGAGCTTGCCGGCGACCGCCTGATTGCTCAGCACGCCCGCCATCCGCTGGTTCAGCCGCGAGAGCTGGTCGTAGGCGACGGTCTGGCAGTCCTGCGGGGCGCCGTTGTTCCCCATCGCCAATGCCGCCAGCGACTTGAGATACGACCGCTGCAAGTTGCGGCGGAAGCTGCTGATCGCCGGTTTGCGCACGGAGTACTCCCCCTCCTTGACGTTGTCCACTTCGCTGAAGATTCCCTTCGTCAGCCGTTCGATCAGCTCGGCCGCCGAGAGCACGTCTTGATCGGCCGCCGCTCGCAGCTCGGAGTCGTGCAGACGGGTGAGGGTGCGGGTGGAGAGTAGCTGATCGATGACCCGCTCCTGCCACATGAGCACCATCTCGTGGACAGGGAATTCCTTGCGGTTGGCCGGCTCCCGTCCCCAGTGGCTCCAGTTGGACCAGCCAAGCTTGTTGTAGATGTCGGCCGACAACACATACGGCTTGTCGCTGAAGACCTCGGTTTCCAGGAGCGCCAGCACGTCCCGCTGCGTCTTGGCGTCCACCAGGGACACGGGTGGCTTGCCCTCCTTGTCGCCTAGGTGGCTGCGGGAAGTCTTCAGGCCGCCGACGTACCGGGCGGCAAACGACAGCGCCTGGCCGCGCTGGGCCAGCAGGATGTTCAGCACGCGGCGGGCCTGCGTGTAGTCGTCACCCTCCTTCGTCACCCGCTCCACGAAGCCGGGCAAAAGCTCGTTGTAAATTTGCATCCGCACCTGGGCGAACTCCAGCGGGTCGGAGCCCCAGTCGAACCGGTTGGTTTCCGGATCGGGGTCGAACATGCTCGTGTCCTCGTCCGTGGCGTAGGCCAGTTGCGGCTCGCCAGAACGGGACGCAATCTTCTTCAGCTCAGCCGCGTCGGCATTGGGCTTGTATCCGTACTCGATGGCCCAGACGTCATACGGACCGACGGTCTGCATGTAGTAGTCCCCCTGCTTCCAATCCTTGGGGACGATGTTGGCCGGGCTGTAGTCCATCACCGACGCCACGATGCCGTTCTTGGCCTTCTCCGGGTCGCACATGTCCTTGATGCTGAGCCACTTGCTGGCCTTGAAGTTGTGCCTCAGGCCCAGCGTGTGCCCCACCTCGTGCATGGTCACTTCCTTGAGCCCTTGCATGATGAACTTATCGAGCTGCTCCTCGCGGACTTTCGGATCAGCCGCGGCGGCCATGATGGCCGTGTGGCCAAAACCCATCTGCAGCGCCATCCCGCGAGTCAGCGTGCACTCCCGGTGATCGCCCCGCGGCATTGAGAAAATTTCGGTCGCCTTGTTCTCCTCCGGCTCGAGCGCCCCGCCGGTGAGCTCGGCAATCGACTGCTGCGTTAGGTTTTCGTATTCGTCCTTCCAGGAGGTCAAAAAGTCGGCATCAAAGATGATGTCGGCGTCGAGGATCTGCCCGGTGTACGGATTAACGCGGCTGGGGCCCATCGCGAAGCCGGCATTGGACGTGATCCAGCGGAAGAAGTTGAACCGGATGTCCTCCGGATCCATCGTGTCCCCTTCCTGCTGCCGCTTGACGATGATCGCGTTGACGAAGCCGGCGTTCTCAAAAGCCTTGTTCCATTCGTAAATGCCGTCGTAGATCGCTTTCTCGTATTTGAAGGGGACGGTCTTCTCGATCCAGAACTCGATGGGCTTTACGGGAGGTGAGACCTTCAGATTGGAATCCGCCTTCTGGAGGTCCCAGCGGTTGATGTAGCGAATGAACTGGTCGCGGTCGGCCTTGCTGGAAAAATCCTTGACGACGGTGAGGAAGTAGCCCACGCGGTCATCCGCCACGCGAGGCTGATAGCTCGTCTGCGGGATCTTGCTGATCGAGTAATGGACATTGATCGTCACACCGCGGGAATCGGGAACCGTGTCGATCTCGAGCTGGCCCCCGGAGGCATACGTCGCCGCCACCTCCAACTCGAGGTTGTTTTCAAACCCCTTGATCGAGGCCCATGTCGAACGATCGCCGGCAAAGCCGAAGCCGGGCAAGGCCTGGCCGATCTGCGGCAGATCGCTGAAAAACACGCGCGACAGGTCCACGAGGTCTCCACCTTTGGGGCCCTTGATGTTCGCCGGCAAGCTGAACAGCACGCTGTCGGTGTACGCGTTGTGGACGGCATGTGATTCGGGAGACCGCGGCGTCGCCTTGAAGCGGACGTTCTTGCGAACGATGTGGACGTTCTCTTCGACTTTTCGGAACTGCCAGACCCAGTCGTCTCCCGAACTCCAGCTCATGCCCCCCAGAAGCTGACCGCGGCCAATGCCGCGGGAGATCGAGATCAGCACGATGTATTCAGTGCCGTAGTCTCCGGGCATAAGCTCTGCGTAGAGGTTGTTCCCCTTCTGATAGAGGGTGATCATGCCGGGGATGGTTTTGGCATCCTTGAGCATGGCGGCATACGGCGGCGGCGCTGGCTGCATGGGCTGGGCCGCGGGCATGGGAGTTTGCCCCGCCGCTGGCTGCTGGGCCGCGGCAAAGCTAAACGCAACAAGAACGAAAGCACACGCCAGTGGCCAGCAGGGACGCATCATGGAAAGTCTCACGTAACCGAATCGGAGGGATGGGAGAATCGCTGGGAGGACCTAACGATTATTACGAAGGGAACAGGCGCAGGGTTGCCAAGGAGGGAAACGTAGCCCGTTAAATATACCCCAGTTTATCGGTGCCGCCATTTGGGCAAGTTCTAAGGGTCAAGGTCTTCGTCTCCGCGAGGTGCGACGTGCGAGCGATAAGCGGTTTCAGGGGGTCTCCTTCGGCGACAGTCCGCCATAAATGGTTTCTGTGTAATGCCTTACATTTTTCATCCGTTTTTTCTTTAAGAAGCATTCGTGTTGGTGCCAGTGGGTGCTTTTGTCGTAATTCTCCGCGATTTTCAGGTTGTGGCTGCCCCTGACAGCGGACTAATCACCCCTGATCTGGCCGGCGACAGCAGGGCCGGAGAATCCGGTCGCGCTGTCGCCCAATTACTAGTGTACTCAATATCACGTATTCGGTCAAACTTGGGCAGCCCTCAGTGATTCTTTTCCAGTTTCCGCTTCGTGGTTGATGCTGCCCGCCGGCGGCCCTGGCAGCTCTGGCTCGTCCAAATCGAGGTCTCACGATAATCCCGCACCCTTTCCTGGGAAATCCGCACACGCAAACGCTACAATGACCTTCCCGCGGAATACCTCTCGGGCGCCTCTCGCAGGAGTTAGTGGATGTCTGTCGATCCGGGGCTGATTCGCGCCGAACGGCACGTGGAGGTCAGTTCGCTGATCGAGCGCGATGCGGGCCTTCTGGTTGCACGCTGGAGTCGGCGGGCCGTCCAGGAGCAGCCCAATGCCCAGCGACTCCATCGGCAGGCGCTTGAGGACCACCTTCACGCCTTCCTCGTCGCCTTGGCTCGCAGCCTGGCCGCGTCCGACGAGTCGGCCACCTCGCAGCATTGTCTCCCCGCGACGATCCACGGTGAGGAGCGCTGGGGAACGGGATGGTCGTTGCCGGAATTGGTTCGGGATTATCAAATCCTGCGCTTGGTAGTTCTGGATTATCTGGAAGAAGTGCTGGAGGGCGCACTGGGCACCCGCGTCGTCATGGCGATTAACCTTGCACTGGATGAGGCCATTGCCGCGAGCGTGTCGATGTACGTGGCCAGCCGCGACAAGTATCTCCGTCAACTGGAGGAGGAGCGGGCCGAACGCGACAAGCAGATTCAAGAGCACCTGCGCAATCGGGCCGAAACCCTTCGCGAGGTGGACCGCCGAAAGAACGAGTTCATGGCGACGCTCGGCCATGAAATGCGCAATCCGCTGGCTCCGCTGGGACATGCCGTCCGCCTGCTGGAATACCACGAGACCAGCGACAACACCTTGCTACAGATCCGCGACATTCTCAAACGGCAGGTGCAACAACTGTCGCGCCTGGCCGACGACCTGCTCGATATTTCCCGCATTGCCCGGGGCAAAATCGAGCTGCGCAAGGAGCCGGTCAGCCTGGCGGCGATCATGGAGCTGGCCATGGAGATCAGCGGCCCGCACCTCAAGGCGCGGCACCACCAGTTTGAGGTCGCTTTGCCGCCGGATCCGCTGCAATTGGATGCCGACCCGACGCGCTTGACGCAGATCATCGTCAATCTGCTGAACAACGCGGCCAAGTACACGGAACCAGGGGGGCAAGTGTGGATGAAGGCCCAGCGCGAAGGGGACGAAGCGGTAATTCACATCCGCGATTCGGGAATGGGCATCCCTCCCGAGATGCTGCCGTACGTCTTTGAGATGTTCACACAAGGAGAGTGGTCTGCCGACTGCTCCCAAGGCGGGATGGGAATCGGTCTGGCGCTCGTGAAACGCCTGATCGAACTTCACGGTGGGACGATCGCCGTCTCTAGTGCTGGCATCGCCCAGGGGAGTGAGTTCGTCGTCCGCCTTCCCGCCCTGCCCAATCGGCTGACCAAGACGGCGGCGATAACACATTCCGTGGACGATCCATGCTCCTCGGCACCCAAACCGCCGCGCCGGCGAATCCTGATCGTCGATGATAATGTGGATGCTGCCAATAGCCTGAGCATGCTGCTGTCGCTGGATCACCACCAGGTTCAAGTGGCGTACGACGGACAAGCGGCGCTCCGCGTCGCCGAGGATTTTCAGCCGGAGGTGATCCTCCTGGACATTGGGCTCCCGCGAATGGACGGTTATCAAGTAGCGCAGCGGCTGCGCCAGCGGCCGAACATGAACGGCGTGCTCCTTGTGGCGCTGACCGGCTACGGACAGGAGGACGCGCGGCGGCGCTCGCAGGAAGCAGGATTCAACGCCCACCTGGTGAAGCCGCTGGATTTTGTCGCCTTGCAAACCGTCCTTGTCCACTGTGAGCGGCTGGCTGGCGCCCCCGCCAAGGCATAGTGTTACGCCTGGCGCGCGCAGCGGCACGTTCCCTCTGCTGCGACGGAGCACTTGCCTGCTTGTCGCTGTGCGCGATTTCTCCGGCCTGGCAGGCGCGGCCCATGATGTGGTTTACCACGCAGCGCCACGAGCATAGACAGGCACCGCAGTCAGGACAAAAGATGGCGTCCCGCAGCATGTCTTCGCAGTGCGTGCATTGGTTGAAGCGCGACATCACCGCTCCCTTGGTGCGGCATCGGGTCCCTACCCAGGGCAATCGATTGGGGCAAACGGCGCGCCAATGAGAGGCTCGGGGGAGCTGTGAAAACGCCAGCATGCGGCATTCTCACTCGGATCGGCCCCCGCCAACTTACGAAAAGAGTGTTCCTTGAGGCGTGCCTTCCGGGGGCGTCATATTGAGGTGCTCAAATGCCTTCGCGGTAACGACACGGCCCCGCGGCGTGCGGACCAAGAGCTCGCTGCGTAGCAAGAACGGCTCGACCTCATCCGCCAACGTGTCGGTGGAAAGGTTCATCGTGTGGGCTACCGCTTCCAGGCCGACAGGCCCGCCGGAAAAGACGCGGATGATTGCTTCCAGGTAGGCCCGGTCTTGCTTGTCCAGCCCCAGCTCGTCGATGCCAGCCATTTCGAGCGCCGCCTTGGTGACTTCGAGCGTCGCCCGGCCGCCCGCCTTGCTGTCCGCATAATCGCGAACCCATCGCAGGCGGTTGTTGGCGATCCGCGGCGTGGCCCGGCTGCGGCGAGCAATTTCCAGGGCGGCATCGTCGGCCAGGTTCACATTCAGCTTCTTCGCGCTACGGCGGACAATTTCGGTCAGCTCGTCCACGGTGTAGAAGCCCAGGTGCTCGCGGGTGTGAAACCGGTCGCGGAGCGGCGCGGAGAGCATGCCGGCCCGCGTCGTGGCCCCGATCAGCGTGAACTGCTTGAGCTTGAGGTTGATCGTGCGGGCGTTGACCCCCTCGCCCAGCACGATGTCAAGTCGAAAGTCCTCCATCGCCGTGTAGAGATATTCCTCGACTGCTTTCGGCAGTCGGTGGATCTCGTCGATGAACAGGACCGACTGCTCCTCCAGGTTGGTCAGGTAAGGAATCAGGTCCTTGGGCGCTTTGAGTGCCGGCCCGCTGGAAGTGACCAGCGGCACGTTCAGCTCGCGGGGGATGCAATTGGCGAAGGTCGTCTTGCCCAGGCCCGGCGGCCCGTCGAACAGGATGTGTCCCAGCGGCTCGCCCCGCTTGCGGGCCGCATCGACCACAATATCCAGCCGCTCGATCACTTCCCGCTGCCCCACCATGTCGCGCATCCGCTGTGGGCGCAGCTCGCGATCCTCGTCGTCTTTTCCACGACTATCGCCGGTGAAGATCGGTTCGCGGGGCATATTGCCCAATGCTGACGAGGTGGAACGCCGAATCTGAATGGTTGTTGATCGACACGCAATCTAACAAAAGCGGCTTTCGTAGGGAAAGGCCAACGCGGCCGTCGCGCTGGCTACATTCAGCTCAAAGCGGGGGTAAAATGTCGCCCCGCATGGCGAGTCGCCTCCACGCAACCGATCTCCCGTCGCGCGGCCACGACGATATCGTAATCGTCTGGCGCGTGTGGGAGTCTTGCTCGCTGGCCTGCCGCTTTTGCGGTTATAGCCGCGAACTGGGCCGCCCGCGAATGGCGATGAAGCTGCCCGCGGCAATTGCCTTCGGGAAAGTTCTCGGCGAAGTCCAGCAAGACGGCGGTCGATCCATCCTCGTGAGCTGGCTCGGCGGGGAACCGCTTGACTGGCCGCAGTTGCCGCGGCTGGCGCGCATCTTTCATCGCGACTGCGGGCTGCGGCTGGGCGTGACGACCAATGGTCTGCCGATTCATTCTCTCCAAGTGCGAGCCAACTTGCTGGCGGACTACGAGCAAGTCACGATCAGCATCGACGGCCTGGCGCCATTTCACGACCAGGTTCGCGGCATGCCGGGACTCTACGAGCGGCTGCGAGAGAGCGTGAGCCGCTTGCGAGATGAGGACGCCGACGGTCGATTGTGGCGGCGGGTCAATACAGTTCTGATGCGCGGCAATATCGACGCTTTTGGCCGATTCTGCGAGGAGATGGCAGACTGGGGCTTCCACGAGCTGACCTTCAACCAGCTCGGCGGCAACGATCGTCCGGAGTTCTATCCCGCCAACCGACTGCTCCCCCAGCAGGTGGCCCGCTTCGCCCACGAGCTTCCCGAGATTCGCCGGCGCATGGTCGAGCGGGGGATGATCATCCGCGGCAGCGAGCGCTACTTGGCGCGCATCGCCGCGACGACCAGCGGCCAGCCAATCGCCATCGACGATTGCCGACCGGGGACCGAATTCCTCTTCATCGACACGCTGGGCCGGATCAGCCCGTGCAGCTTCTCCAGCGACGGCTACGGCATTCCCATCTCGCAGATCGACAGCGTGGACGCATTCCTCGACCTGCCGCGGCAATTTCGCGAATTGCGACGGAATCGACTAACTGCCTGCGACGATTGTCACGCGACCCATGTGTTCGATAAATTCAGGAGCGAATCGGAGCCTGCTGCAATTGCGGCCTCATGAGGAATGCCATGCTCGGGAAACTCTTTCAGCGCGTCTCGCAAGCGCCGACGAATCCGCACGCCAAACCGGAGGTGAAGGAGTTCGACGTCGCCGATTTGTATCGCGGGCCGGTGACCGTGCCAGACCAGGCCGGAGTCACCGCACTGCC
>DASRJP010000312.1:0-4039 GCA_035649415.1 Pirellulaceae bacterium
GCCAGTCGTCGATTGCAGACCGCGTTCGCTTCCAGTGCAACCAGATTCGCCGTGCCTTATCAGTTAATAGGTTCTCCTCCACAACACCATTGGCGCGTGCGAAAGCGAGGGCCCCTTCGCCAACGACCAGGACGCGATCAGTCTGCTCCATCAGCTTGAGTGCAACCAGGGACGGATGCCGCACGCTTTTCAGAGCCGCCACTCCGGCGCCGCGATGTGTGCGGCCGTCCATTACGCCGGCATCGAGCTCCACGACACCATCTTCGTTGGGGATCCCGCCGTAGCCGACGCTCGTTTCCTGCGGGTCATCTTCGACCAGCGTCACTCCCTGTACGCAAGCATCGAGCGGCGACATTCCCTGCCCAAGCAGCTCGTATGCCCGTTTGACGGCCGCCAGGCCGTTGTGGGAGCCGATGACTTTCATACGCTTGACCGTTGGATTACTGTGGGACGTGGAAGTTGGTATCTAAGGAAGCGCTCATGTTCGACGGCCGGCTACTGGCGATTGCGATCCACCCGTCAAAATTTGCGCCGATGGTTCCGCGTGACAGCGTCGCGGCAGTGGCCGGCAGCGGCATCGTGGACGATTATTACTCGCTGGGCAAGCACGGTAGCGGCATCATCCAGCCCGACCAGGAGGTGACGCTAATCGAGGCCGAAGCGATTGCTGCCGCCTGCCAGGATTATCAGCTCATCTTTGATCACCTGACGTCAAGGCGGAACCTGCTCACCGAAGGAGTGCCGCTGAACCATCTGGTAGGCAAGGAGTTTTCGATTGGCGAAGTGATCCTGCGGGGAGTGGAATTGTGCGAGCCGTGCGGTCACCTGGAAAAGCTGACGATCCCGGGCATCAAGCGGGCACTGATCCATCGCGGCGGCCTGCGGGCTCATGTCGTCCGAAGCGGCACGCTCCACATCGGGGACCAGATTGCACCAATCCATACGGGGCAGGTTTCCAGACTGCCGCGGACAGGTTGAAATCTTGTCCTACGATCCTTGCCACTTCCATCCCATCGGCACTTTGAGATCGTCCTGTGCGAACTTTGCCCAGGGAGTGCCAGGATGTTCTTTTACGACGCGCTCCAAATACGTCCGCGCCTTGTCAGCCATTTTCTTAAGAGCACTTGAAGTTTCATAGTTATCAGCCGGCTCCAGCACATAGGTACTTGCGCCCTTGGGGCCTTTGCCAGCTTTGAGTGCCGCGATCATCTGGTTGTAGCCATCGTTGCGGACCTTGGCGGCGATCACACGGCCGAGCGCGTAGTCGAACTCGACCTGCCAGCGGGGGCTCTCCAGTCGGTCGCGGTCCGTTTCTCCCGGGAGCAGCGTCTCATACAGCCGATCGAGCTGCGGTGCGACGCGAGCCGAAACTTGCTGCGCCTCGTCGAGTTGACGCTTCATCTGCGCCTCGTTATCGACTTTGGGGAACAACAAGTTGGGATTATCGAGAATGTCGGCGCGGCCTGTCTTGGCCGCTTCGTGCAGCGCCTGTCGGGCCTTGTTGGAAGCGATGAGTTTCTTGTAGTCCTCGGCCGGGACGTAATCGGGAGCGTAGCGCGCGACGACCGCGGTATCGAAGCCGATCTCGGCGCCCGTTGGCCAGGTGCGGGTAGCGCCGAACGTCGAAAACGACCCGGCGTTTCGGCGAATCGCCAGGAAGGCGCCTCCGCCTGCCCGGCAGAGCCGCTCGATGCCAAACGGCCCAAAACCCGAATCGACAAGATCGTCCAGTTCGGCCGAGCGGAAACCAAAACCGGATGTTGATACGGGCAGATGGACCCGTTCGGAATAGAGAGATTCCGGTCCATGAGAGGGCCACTCGTCAGGCTGCTCGGCGGCCGTATCCCCCCCCTTCGTTCCTGGACTCGTCTTGCGGAAAGGATTGGTCTGACCCCATGGCGCGGCGTAGCCGATCGCATACACAGGAATCACGTGCTTCTTGAGCGCTATGGCAATCTCGTCGACGAGCGCCGAGTCATCGCCCGCTTCATCAGTGATTAGTACGATCACAATCTGACGCTTCTCGATACGCAGATTTTCATACCGCTTCAGGAGCTGCCCGACCGCCGCAAATGTCAATTCCTTGCCGCCGGCGGACTGCGAGATTTTGTCGAATGCGTCGCGAACCGACTGGGGATTGCTGCTGGGCGGGTCGAGGAGCAGTTCCACTTTGTCGTCCAGTGCCGCGACTGCCGTCAGCAGCATTTGATTGTCATCGGCGGACCACTGCCTGACGGACTCGGACTGATAGAACTGTCGCGCCGCCGGCCGGCAGGCGCTGGCCAGTGGAAACGAACTGCTGGTCCGATCGATCAGCCAGATCACCAGCGTCGGCCCGACTTCCACGTATTTTTCGATTTCTGAGGTGATGCGGTGGACAGCAAGGTCCTCCGGCGAGCCGCTGAGTGCTGCCTGGAAGCGGCTCTTTTCAAAGGCCTGCTCGATGACGCTGAGTTCTTCCTGGGCGTCTGGCTTGGACCTGGACTTAGTCGTCCTTTCGGTGAGGACTTTTTTCTTGATTACCTTTTTCGGTTGGGGTGCGGGCGTTTGCGGATTGAGCGACAGGTCTTCGCAACCCGGGGCCAGTAAGGCCAAAGCGATCGTCCATGCTGCGAAACGGCTGCAACCTTGCTTCACGGGTACCTCACGTGCTGGCTAGCGGCGGCAATCTAGTCCATTGTATCCGGCGACGGCAATTTGCGTATCTTGAAACAGTGCCACGCGATCCCGAGGACAACTTTCCCCGTTGTCCAGGCCCAATTCAAGATGGTTACACCCTCCGTCGAGCTCAAGCTGCTCCGGTGCAATCGCCTCACTCGCTGGCTATAATGCGAGGCTTGACAATGTCCCGCCCGGCTGTGACATCCCACCGACCCCTCCTGCTGGAGCCCTCTCCCATGATTTGTAATCTTCGCTGGATGCACGCGCTTGTATTCCCGCTGCTGCTGACGGTCATCCCCGCGCTCGCGGCGGACGAAGAAGGCTTCGAACCGATCTTTGATGGGAAGTCGCTCGAGGGTTGGGATGGCAATCCCGACTTCTGGAGCGTCAGGGACGGGACAATTACCGGCCAGACGACGGCCGCCAAGCCGACCAAAGGGAACACGTTCATTATTTGGCGCAAGGGGGAAGTCGGCGACTTCGAGCTCAAGTGCCAGTACAAAATCATCAACGGCAACAGCGGCATTCAGTACCGCAGTTTCGAGGTCCCAAACGAGAAATGGGTCGTTGGCGGCTACCAGGGGGATTTTGAGGCGGGCGATACCTATTCCGGCATCAACTATGGCGAGCGGTTCCGCGGCATGCTGGCCAACCGCGGCCAGAAGACGGTCGTCAAACGCGGCGACGACGGCAAGGTGAAGGTGGAAGTGGTCGGCACCGTCGGCGATAGTGCCGAGATCCAGAAAAAAATCAAGAAGGAGGATTGGAACGATTACCACATCATCGCCAAGGATTTTACGTTCGAGCACCGTATCAACGGCGTCGTTACGAGTATCTGCACGGACGAGGACGCCAAGGAGCGGCGGGCGAAAGGGATCATCGCGCTGCAATTACACGCCGGACCGCCCATGACGGTCCAGTTCCGCGATATCCGGCTCAAGAAACTCGGCGGCGCTGCTGTGCCGCAAAAGGATGATCAGGCTGGCCGCCGCGAGGGGACCGGCAAGAAGATCGTCTTCGTTGCCGGCAAACCAAGCCACGCCTACGGCGACCACGAGCACAATGCGGGCTGCATCCTACTAGCCAAGGAACTCAAGGCGGCGATGCCCGAGTATCAGACGGTCGTTCAGCAGAACGGCTGGCCGCAGGACGAGAGCATCTTGGACGGCGCGGACTGCATCATCATGTACTGCGACGGCGGCGGCGGTCACCTGGCGATTCCCAATCTCGAAAAAGTCGATGCGCTGGCCAAGAAAGGGGTCGGAATCGTCTGTATCCACTATGGCGTCGAAGTGCCGGCGGGAAAGGTCGGCGACAAATTTCTGGAGTGGATCGGCGGCTACTTCGAGATGAACTGGTCGGTGAACCCGCACTGGAC
>DASRJP010000313.1:0-25411 GCA_035649415.1 Pirellulaceae bacterium
CGATCCGGCCCGCCTTTTCGGTGTACTTGGCGGCGTTCGTCAGCAGGTTGGCAATCACCTGCGACAGCCGAATCAGGTCCCCGTCAACCCAGACGGGCTGCTCGGACAACGAGACGGTCAACTGGTGGCCCTGAGACTCCATGACGGGATGGGCCGTCTCTACGGCACGAGAGACGGCCACGGCCAGATCCACGGGCTCTTTGCGGAGATCGATCTTCCCACGGACGATGCGGGACACGTCGAGCAGGTCATCGACGAGGCGCACGAGCTGGTGCATCTGCCGCTCCATCATATCCCGTGCCTGGTAGACCATCGTGCCGTCGGCCCCCGGCATCTTCATCAGATGCAGGGCGTTCCGCATGGGCGCCAGCGGGTTACGAAGTTCATGGGCCAGCATCGCCAGGAACTCGTTTTTCTGCCGGTCGGCCTCTCTGAGGGCTTCCTCGGTCTGCTTGCGCGCGGTGATGTCATTAAAGAGGATCGCCACACGATGTTCCGCCGGCTCGCCCACCCGCCAAGCATACACATCGTAATACCGCTGTAGTTCCGCGGCCGGGTTCTCGAAGCGCCGGGCCTGGCCCGTCAAGGCAATCTGGCCGTATGTCTGGAACCAGTGTTCTTCATGGAGCGGGGCAATCTCTCGCATCCGCCGGCCGACTGCGTTCTTGATTCCCGTCTGCCGCTCGAAGGCCGGGTTGACGATGAGGAACCGGTAGTCGATCGGCTTCTCGTTCTCGTCGAACAACACTTCAATCGTGCAGAACCCCTGATCGATGGATTCAAACAACTCCCGATACCGCTCCTCGGCCTGGCGCAGTTCCTCCACCGCACGCTTCCGATCGGTGATGTCCCGGACGATGCCGGTGAAGTGGCGGCGCTCGCCCAGTCGGAATACGCTGATCGCCAGCTCCATCGGGAAGGTGGAGCCGTCCTTGCGGCGGCCGACCACCTCGCGGCCAATGCCGATGATCTTGGCTTGCCCAGTTCGCAGGTAATTGGCGATGTACCCGTCGTGCTCGGAGTGGTACGGCTCGGGCATCAGCAGCTTGACGTTTTGCCCGATGACTTCCGACGCGGCGTAGCCGAAAATGCGTTCGGCCGCCGGGTTGAAGGTGGTTACCATGCCGTGCTCGTCGATGCTGATGATCCCATCGACGACGTGGTTCACGACCGAGCGCATCCGCTCTTCGGCCTGAGCCAGTTCCTCAAGAGTGCCGAGGGTCGATTCCATGACGTCTCCTTACGCCTTAGCAGGCCGCGATTTGCTCCTCTCTATTGCGCCGGAATAGAACGCAGAAATCCGTTTCGGGTAGAATCCCGGCGTCGCCAGTCGATCGGCCTCTTGCGGAGGAGTCGGCGATCAAGCAGGGGCAGAGGTGCCATGCGGGCACTCCTGATGGGCGTCGCCCTGCCCTGGGCAAGCGACGCCCGCTGAGTACTCTATACTTCTATTTCATTCCGCACCAGCGCCATGTGCTCGGCAAGCTAGCATTTGCGCTTTTCCGGCCCTGGAAGGGACAACGTATTCCGCATTTGATCATGCCCTTGATCGTCCAAAAATTCGGCGGCTCGTCGGTCGCCACCGCCGAAAAAATCCTCAAGGCCGCCCGCCGGGCGATCCGCGCCCAGCAGGAGGGCAGCCAGGTGGTCATGGTGGTGAGCGCCATGGGGGACACCACGGACGACCTGATCGACCTGGCCAAACAGATCACCGACCGCCCGCCGGCCCGCGAGATGGACATGCTCCTGTCCACCGGCGAGCAAGTGAGCTGCGCCCTGATGGCGATGGCCATCCATTCGCTGGGGCACAAGTCGGTAAGCATGACGGGAGCGCAGATCGGCGTGAAGACCGACGCCTCCTATCGCAAGGCCCGCATTCGAAGCATTGAGACCGGCCGCCTCAAAAGGCAGCTCGAAGACGGAAACATCGTGATTGCCGCCGGCTTCCAGGGGATCGACGAGGAGTTCAACATCACCACCCTCGGCCGTGGCGGAAGCGACACGACGGCCGTGGCCCTGGCCGCCGTTCTGCGGGCCGACGCCTGCGAAATCTACACCGACGTGGATGGCGTCTACACGACCGACCCCCGCGTCGTCCCCGAGGCCCGCCGGGTCGGCCGCATCAGCTACGACGAGATGCTGGAGCTGGCCAGCCTCGGCGCCGGCGTGATGCACAGCCGCAGCATCGAGTTCGGCAAGAAGTTCGACGTGCCGATCCACGTCCGCAGCAGTTTCACCGACCAGAGCGGGACGATGATCGTCGCCGAGCCCGAGCGGCCTGACATGCCGGTCTGCGGCGCGGCGATCACTAAGGACGAGGCACGGATCACAGTCCTGGGCGTGCCCGACGTGCCGGGGACGAGCTTGGAGATTTTTTCCCGCGTGGCGGCCAGGAACATCTCCGTCGATATGATCGTGCAGAACGTCGGCGAGTCGGGGCATGCCGACATCAGCTTCACCGTGCCGCAGGGGGAACTCGACGCGGCACTGGAAGCGGTCCGCGAAGCGGCGGCGCTGGTCAAGGCCCTGGGGGTCACCTCCGACGACCAGGTGGCCAAGGTTTCGGTGGTCGGCCTGGGGATGGCGAAGCAGACCGGCGTGGCCCAGAAGATGTTCCGGGCCCTGGCCGACGCCGGCATCAACATCCAGATGATCACGACAAGCGAAATCAAGATCAGCGTGCTGGTCAGCCGCGAGCAGTCGCTGCCGGCGCTACGGATCGTGCACCAGGCGTTCGACCTCGACAAAGAGCCGCCGCCGGCTGCCGCTCCCCCGACCCACCCGGCGAAAGCAGCCGATGCGGCCGAGATTGCCGAGCGGCTGGCGGGCGTAGCCATGGAAGGGCTCACGATCGACGAGATCACGCTCGACCCGTCGCAGGCCCGCGTGACGATCAGCGGCGTTCCCAACACGCCGGGCATCGCGGCCAAAGTCTTCGAGGACGTGGCGACAGCCGGCGTCTTCGTGGACATGATCGTGCAAAGCCATCCCAGTGCCGCCGGGAGCGCCGTACTCAGCTTCACCGTGCCGCGAGAGCAAGTGGGTAAGGCGGTGGCCGCTGCCGAGAAGATTGCCAAGAGCCTGTCGTGCAAATCCGTCACCAGCAGCCCCAGTATCGCCAAGCTGTCGGTCAGCGGCGTCGGCCTGCGAACGCACACGGGCGTGGCGATCCGCATGTTCAAGGCCCTGGCCGACGCGGGGATCAACATCGACCTGATCAACACCAGCGAGGTGCGCGTCAACGTGATCGTGGACGGCAAACAGGGGCAAAAGGCGTCTGCGCAGTTACAGGCGGCATTTGCCGACGTGATGCGGTAGCAGTCGCTGCTGCGAACGACACATCGCTGCCCTGCTAGACACCACTGGCTTCTTGCCGTGACCACCGCTAACCGCCATGCAGTGCCGCCTCAAGGACTCGCGAAACGTGCAAGATGCGAACAATCGTTGTCATTTCCGGCGTGCAGCGATAAATGATCTGATAGTTTTTGTGTCTCCTGCTGGAATTATACATTCGCCCGCGGCCAATGCGCGCGGATTTGCACGGCGCGGCGCGTCACGCAATCACATCCTCAATCACGTGCGCCTCCTGCACGCCGGTCAGCTTGTGATTGAGGCCACCGTAGAAGTAGGTCAGCTTCGTGTGATCCAGGCCCATCAGGTGCAGGATCGTGGCGTGCAGGTCGCGAATGTGGTGTCGGTTCTCCACGGCTTCGTGGCCGAAATCGTCGGTCGCGCCGTGGCTGTGTCCGCCTTTAGCACCGCCGCCGGCCAGCCAATAGAGAAAACCCTTCGGATTGTGGTCGCGCCCGCCGTTGGCTCCTTGCGAGACCGGCTGCCGGCCGAACTCGCCCCCCCACACGATCAGCGTCTCGTCCAGCAGCCCGCGCTGCTGAAGATCCGTCATCAATGCGGCAATGGGCCGATCGATCTCCGGCGCGTGGATCAGCAGGTTCTCCTCCTGACCGTTATGTGCGTCCCAGTTCTCCTGTTGATGCCCTCCGCCCGAGTAAACCTGCACGAACCGCACGCCCCGCTCGACAAGCCGCCGGGCGATCAGACATTGCCGGCCGAAATGGCTCGGGCCGTAAGCCAGCTTGTGCGTGTTGGGCTTGGGGTCGTTCAGACCATACATCTCGATCGTGCGGGCATCTTCTCCCGACAGATCGAGCACTTCCGGCGCGGTCGCTTGCAATTGAAACGCCAGTTCGTACGTCGCCACGCGGGCCGGCAGTTCGCTGTAACCGGGTCGGTCCTGCATGTGCTCGGAATTGAGCGCGGTCAACGTGTCGATCTGGTCGCGCTGCATGTCGCGCGTCTGGCCCCCTTTGGCCGACAGGTCGAGAATCGGATCCCCTTTGCTCCGCAGGTGCGTCCCCTGGTAGGCCGCCGGCATGAAACCGCTAGACCAGTTGGCCGCGCCGCTGATCGGCCCGCCGCGCGGGTCGAGCATCACGACGTAGCCTGGCAGGTTGGCATTCTCCGAGCCCAGGCCGTACCCGAGCCACGAGCCAATCGACGGAAAGCCCTGGATGATCCGCCCGCTGTTCATCTGGATCATCGCCGAGCCATGCGCGAACGTGTCGGCATACAGGCTTTTGACGACGCACATCTTATCGAGATGCTCGTTGATGTGCGGAAACGCGTCGCTTCCCCACATCCCCGACTGGCCGTACTGCTTGAACGTGCGCTTGCTGGCCAGCAGCTTCTGCTTCTGAATGCTGCGGCGGCGGATTTCGATCTCCACTTCCTGGCCGTCGCGCTTTTGCAATTCGGGCTTATGGTCCCAGGTGTCCATGCTGCTGGGGCCGCCGTACATGAACAGGAAGATGACGTGCTTGGCCTTGGCGGCAAAGTGAGCCGGCCGCGGCGCCAGCGGATTGACGTACGCCCCGGCCTTGCCAGGCGTCGCTTCAGCGCCATAGGCATGCCTGGCAAAGAACCCGTCCTGGTCGAGCATCGCGGTCAGCGCCAAGCCGGTGAATCCGGCCCCCATTTCCCACAGGAACTGCCGCCGCGTGCCGGTGCAGCCGCAATTGGCCGCAGGCACCCTGCGTGTGGCGTGGTCATTAAGGGACATCGCTAGCTCTCCTGGCGGGAACGTGCAGGCGGGGATGGCACGCAGGGGCGACCATGCCTTCAGCATACGCCCTGGCGATCATATTCTCAACGTCGGCCAAATGGGCGACGATGTCGTGTAACAACCAGGCGACTGCGGAAACCAAATGGGGGCCGCCAGCGTTAATACTAATGCGGCGCGGGGTCGATGCGCCCGTACCCCTTTCACTGCAACACGAGGAGACCGCGAATGGTTCGCTGGATACAAGTGCTTGTCGGATCGGTGCTCCTGCTTCTCTTTGTCGGCTTACTGTTCACCCTCGTCTGGTTCGCCAACGAGTGGATCACCAGCACGCTGGCGACCGCGACAGTTCTGGTGTGGCTGGCGCTCTGGCTGGTAGTCGTCTATCGGCGGGAGCGTGTGCGGGCCATGGCCGTCGGGGCGCTGGTTGCCGGTGGCGTGTACTGGATGCTGGCGCTGGGGCCGTGGTTCAACGTCAACATCGGTCCGACGCTGCTCACCACCCGGCTGCTGGCGTGGATATCGGCGCCGCCGCCGCAGGCCGGACAACCACCGGCCGTGTACACGACGTACCCGGTCAATTACACGACCGGCCTGCCCGTTCAGTCAAGCGACTTGCTGCTGACCGGCAGCGGGATTGTTACCACATCATCTCAGCCCGTGTGGGGTTATCCGACGCCGCAAACTGTGCCGCTGATCGTCAACGTGTCGCCGCGGCAGTTCGCCGGGCAATGGGCTTTCACCTGGCTGTTCGCCCTGGCAGGCGGCGGCCTTGCGTGGCTGCTTGCGTGGAGCGCCGCTCCAGCCGCGTCCAAGGAAAACAAACCTGCGAGCGCGCCAGCGGAGGGCAAGCCATGAACCTTCGTTTCTCGCTGCGGCAGCTTTTGGTGGTGATCGCCGTCGCGGCCGTCGCCTGTGCCGCACTGGCCCGGCCAAGCTACCTGTGGCACAGCGCGATTGTCACTGCGACGGTGATTGCCATGATGGGAATGCTCATTGCCGCCTGCGTCGGCAGCGAGCGAGCGCGGCCGTTTGCCGTCGGCTGGCTGATAATCGCCATCGGCTACCTGGCTATCGTACTGGGACCCTGGACGGCCACGCAGGTTGCGCCGCAGCTTTTGACCACAAAGGCCCTGGCGAACTTGGAAGCCAGGTGGCACGCGACTGAGCCCTCGCCACCCGTATTCCAGCCGGCGACGATCGATTACAACGGCGACGGCGTGGTTGATATTTGGGTGTCCGAGCCGGGATATATCTATGGCCAGCCCGCCGGCGGCAGTGGCACCATCCTGTGGAACGTGAACACGGGGCAAGCCGTTCCTCGCCCCGCGCCGGCCGTTTCGGCCAACTACTCGGTCTTTCAGTCCACGGCGCATTGGCTCGTGGCCGTCGCGCTGGGCCAGGTCGGCGGCTGGTTGGCGTCGGCGCTGGCGCGGCGACAGCCAGGCAGTCCGCAGCGGGAGGCGTTGCCTCCCGGCTAAAAGGACAATCAAATCAGCATGCCGGCAATGCACGCGGTCATGCAGGTCGCCAGCGTGCCGCCGAGCATGGCCCGCAGCCCCAACCGCGCCAGGTCCGGCTGCCGCTCGGGCGCCAGCGCGCCCAGTCCGCCGATCTGAATGCCAATCGAGGCGAAGTTCGAAAAGCCGCACAGGGCATAGGTCAGAATCACGACCGACCGATCCTGCAAGACGACCTTCGACTCTGGATCGTTGAGCCAGGTTGCCAGTTGCTTGTAGGCCACGAACTCGTTGGCGAACATCTTCAGCCCCAATAGCTCGCCGCCGCGCAGGCAATCGCGCCACTCGACTCCCAAGAGCCACGCCAGCGGCGCGAAGAGATAGCCCAGCCCCGCTTCGAGCGACCATTCCTTGCCGATGCTCGTGCCGCTTGCCCAGGCGACCGCCTCGCCGATCTGATCGATTCCCGCATTGACCATGGCGATCAGCGCAAGGAACGCGATCAGCATCGCCGCCACGTTGATCGCCAACTTCATTCCGTCGGCCGCGCCAATCGCTGCCGCTTCGATGAGATTGATCCCGCCCTGGGGCAGCTTGATATCGATGTGGCCCATCGTCTGCGACTGCTCGAGTTCCGGCAGGATCACCTTGGCGATCAGCAAGCTGGCCGGTGCGGAGATGACGGACGATGCGACCAGGTGCTCCGCCGCCAGGCCGAATTCCGGCGCGCTGAATGCCGCGATCAGGCTGCCGCTGATGTTGGCAAAGCCGCCGATCATGATCGCGTTGAGCTCCGACTGCGTCATCGTCGGAATGTAAGGGCGCACCACGAGCGGGGCTTCGGTTTGTCCCATGAAGACGTTGGCCGCTGCCGACAGCGACTCGGTGCCGCTGGTTCCCATCAGCCGCTGCATGACCCAGGCCATGGCCTGCACCAGTCGCGGCATGACGCCCAGGTAGTACAGCACCGCCATGAGCGACGAGAAAAAGACGATCGTCGGCAGCACCTTGAAGGCAAAGTAGAAGTCCTGGAACTTCTCGCCAAATACGAACCGCGAACCGGCATCCACGAAATCGGAGACAGCGCGAAAGAACTCGCCGATCTGAAAGAAGCAGAACTGACCCACGTACGTCCGCAGCACGAACAGTCCCAGCACGAACTGAAGCAGCGTGCCGATGAGCACCACCTTCCAGGGAAATCGCCGCTTGTGCGAGCTCATCAGCCACGCCAGTCCGATCAGCACGAAGTAGCCAAAGAAGCTGACGGCGTGCGACACGGCTCACTCCTCGTGGCGCAGCGTGTTGAATGTGCGGTCGCCGGCATCCCCCAGGCCGGGAACGATGAACTTCCGCGAGTTCAGCTCGGCGTCGATAGCGCACACGTAAATGCTGGCCCGCGGGAAAGCTTCGTGCACGGCGGCAATCCCTGGCCGGGCCGCAATCAGCGAGAGCACTTTCAGGCTCTTCACCCCCCAGCGATCGAGGGCTTCCAGGGAGGCGATGATCGAGCCGCCGGTGGCCAGCATCGGATCGAGAACCATGGCGACGTCCACCGGCTCGGTCTTGGGGAGCTTGCAGTAATATTCGATCGGCAGCGCGGTCGTCTCGTCGCGGTAGAGTCCCAGGTGCCACACTTCCGCGGTGGGAATCAGGTTGTGGATCGTATCGACCATCCCCAGACCGGCCCGCAGGATCGGCACCAGCCCGATCCGCTGGGCGAGCACTTGGGCCGTCGTCGGCGCCAGCGGCGTTCGAATCGGCTGGTCCCTGGTGAGCAGGTCCTGCGTCGCCTCGTAAGCCACGAGCTGCGCCAGCCGCTGCACGGCCTGGCGGAATTCCCACGGCGGCGTCTGCTCGTCGCGCAGCCGCGCCAGGTGGTGCTGCACCAGCGGATGAACAACTTCGACGAGCAACGACATCGGTTATGCAACCAAGCGGTGGAAAACGCCAGAAACCGGACCAGCCGCAGCCAGGCGCCGCGTAGCTTACCACGCTGCATTGGCTTAGGCGAGATTTTTCGAGGCGAGGTACAATCTCTCCTGGTTCAATACGAATACGGTTAGTCGCGCGCTTCATCAGGCCGCTCCCTTTCAAACATTAGCCACACACGTTGAGCGATCTCATGTTGACGGGACGATACCCAAAGGATTCCGTGCCGCTGTCCGAACGGCTCCAGGATCGCCTGGGAATCCTTCTGTTCTCGCTGATGCTGTTTCCTTTCGTCGCCATGGCCGGCGGGATGATCCTGATGGGCATGTTCGCTTTCAGCCACAATGACCGGGCGCTGCTGATCGGTCTGCCGGCGGGCTTTGCACTGCTTTTGACCCTGGCCGGCTTTGTTACTTTCATCGACCGCAGGGCCCCGCGGCGGATCGACGCCTTTGACTACGCCGACGGAAAGCTCACCTATTGGGGCGGCCGAATCGGTCCGCCGCAGCACCGTTGGCTGGAGGACATCACTTTCGTCTGCCGGCACGGGCCGCGCCGGGGGCAAGGCGCGTGGGGATACTACATCAGTTTTCGCGATGGCAGTCGGATCTTTGTCAGCCGGCAACTGAACGATGCCGACAAGCTGTTTGACCTGTTGCACCAGGAGTTGATTCATCGAGCGGCCTACGCTTCGAGCCCGAAAAAGCCGGCCAACTCGAAGGTCTAGCTCGATGTGAGCTGCACGCGCTGCGCGTGGCGATCTCAGTACAATGGCTGGTTGATGGCGGCACCATTCGCCGTCGTGTGGCGGGAGATTATGCATCGATACCGCGAAATCGAAGTGGCCGGCGGGCCGCGGGATATGGGGCGGCAGATCGGCGAGGCGGCACGCGAGGAGATTCGCGGGTTCTGCGCGGCAGCACTGTCGCTCGTCAACAAGACCGTGCGCGTCTCCCGGAAGTCGGCAGATGAAGTCATCGCCGACGCGCTGCGCCGCGTGGAAGAGTATTCGCCCGACATGGCCGAAGAAGTCCGCGGCATGGCGGAGGGGGCCGGCGTTTCGGCGGAGGACGTCATGCTGCTCCAGGTGCGCAACCAGCTCCAGCCCGATGCCGATGCCGGCTGCACGTCCCTTTCGCTGTTGGGGCATGGGCAATCGCCCCGCGGCCAGCTCGTCGCCCAGAACTGGGACAACGATCCGGCCTTGCATCCGTTCACCGTCGTGCTCACCCGCCGTCCCCAAGGCAAGCCCGCCCTGATGACCGTTACCCAGGCGGGGCTGATCGCTTACATCGGCTTTAGCGAAGCCGGCATTGGCGCTTGCCTCAACACGCTCCCCGCGCCGTCGCGGCGATTTGGCGTGCCGCACTACTTCACGCTCCGCGGCATTTACGAAGCCGCTTCGCTGGAAGGGGCCGTCCACGCCGTCGAGCGGGCCCGCCGCGCCATTGGGGCCAACATCATGCTGACCACGCCGCAGGGACCGGCCGATCTGGAAGTGACGCTGGAGGGCGTCCACGTGCTCTCCGGCGATGCGGCCGGCGGCATTGCCCATGCCAACCACTGCCGGCACCCGGAGCTGCTGGCGATCAACGAGCAGTTTCCGGAGCTGATCCAGTCGCATGCGCGGCAGAGGCGGATCGACGAGCTGTTGGATTTGCCGCGGGGAAGGCCGGACCTGGAAGGGGTCAAACGGCTGCTCCGCGATCATGAGGGTCATCCGCGGTCGATCTGTCGGCATACCAATGACGACCCGCAGACCGGTCTTTGGGAGACGGTCTTTTCGGTCATCATCGAGCCGGCGGCGCGGCAGATGCACGTGACCCTCGGCACGCCGTGCGAGCATCCGTATGAGACGTATGAGTTGCGGTGAGGCAAATGCTCAATGACCAAGCACCAATGACCAATGGATAACCAATTCGCACACTTACCCCTGGCTCGGCATGCACTACCAAGCCTGCGGAACGCTCGCCAAGGCAACGAGCAAAGGGGGGTATGCGAAAAGTGATTTGCGCTTGATGGCCTCACTCCAGGTCGACATGTAATCACTTGTTTACTAACGCCTTGTGGCTTCACCGGGCGTCGGGCCAAACGTCATAAGTCCGCTCAGACGGAACGTCTGAAGGCAGCGCCCAATTCGGGGGGGTCCGAAAGCAGAGTCTGCCCGACCTTCATCACACATGAAAACACAACCGAATTGCCAAACATCTCAGCAAGCCCACCCGCTCCAGCCGACTGGCGCGCGGGCTCCTGCCACAGGATCGATGCGCCAGCACACGATATTATTCACTTGTACACGTTGGATCTTTGATTGGTGATTGGTTCTTGGTCATTGGTCATTCGATCTGCCTCCGGCAAATTCTCCGCCCTTAGGCCCGAGTCGGGTCGCCCGAGCTGAGTCGGGTGGTGAGTCGGCTTGCTGAGTCGGTTGGCGCGAGTCGGCTCAAGGAGGTTGCCGCGCGAACCGCTTGCTCCCAAGTTCTTGAGATATATATATTTGTACACATTACGTGCTCGGGCCGACGATGGCATCTCGGGCCGACGAAGGGCCGGGATGAGTCGGGTGAGCGAGTCGGTTTTTGAGTCGGTTGAGAACGATGCCCGTGCGACGACCAAGGGCGGACAATCGCCCGCTGCGGCATCCGCCGCGCCAAACGGCCGCAAAATCCGGCATGTATATGTCTGTTCATATTGGCAGTCTCCGCGCAAAACTATACAGTTGTGCAAATGACGTGCCGGCTGCGAGTTCGCAGCTAGTTCTGCCGCAGCGCATCGATGATCCGCAGGCGCACGGCGCGGATGGCGGGAAAGAGGCCGCCCACGGCGCCCATCACCAGGGCCATGATCACCCCGCGGGCCAGCACGGCAGGGCCAAAGCGGAACTCGAACGTCAGCTCGCTGAAGGTGGCCCAGTTCGCCGTTCCCGACGACATGCCGCTCAAGGGGAGCGTCGCCAGGCAGCCGATCAGGCCGCCGGCCAGGCAGATCAGCACCGACTCCAACAGAAACGACGTCAGGATGCTCAGGCGGTTGAATCCCAAAGCCCGCAAGGTGCCGATCTCGCGGCCGCGGCTGGCCACCGCCGCATACATCGTGTTGGCGGCGGCAAACATCGCCCCGAACGTGAGAAACCCGGCAATCAGGTAGCCGATGAGCCGGACGGCAATCGACGCGCTCATCTGGTCTTCAAAATACTGCCGCTCGTCCACCACCTTCAGATTGAACTGCTCGCTCTCCTTGATCCGCTTCATCAGGGCCTCCTTGGCCGCCTGATCGCGGGCCCGCACGATCACCGACGAAACCACCGACGGAACGCGGCGGGCGCTGGTCAGGTCGCTCAGATCGGTCCAGACCTCCGACTCGGCCGCGCTGCCAGCGGCTTCAAAATAGCCGACGATCTGAAATTCGATCCCCTTGTTGACCTCCAGTTTTTCGCCCAAGGCCAGGTTCTGAAAACGCTCGGCCATCCGGCGGCTGGTGATGGCTTCGTTCACGCCGGGTTTCAGATCGCGCCCCTCGACAATCCGGAAGCCGGGCCGCAGCTTGCGGCCGACGGGGTCGAGCCCGCGGACCATGATATTGGTCGTTCCGCCGTTGCCACGCCGCGGCTTGGTGAGGATCGTCAGGAACTCGATCGAGCAGAGGGGCTGGCCGCTGGCGTCCTTGTCGATGCCGTCCAGCGTGGCAACTTGCCGCGCAACACTCTGCTCAATGCCGCTGGATGTTTCGTTTTCCGAGCCCTGGCGCATCACGACCAGGTCGAGCGGGTCGGCGCTAATTCGCAGTGCGTGCTCAACCCCGTCCGTCATGCCGAACGTGAGCACCGACGCGAACACGACCAGGGCGGTTGCCAGGACGGTCATCAGCGTGGTGACCCAGCGGACGCGGAGATTGCGGAGGTTGTATTTGAGGGGAATCATAACTGCTCGCTAATCACTTGTCGCGCGTGATTTCAAATGACCAATGACCAAGCCCCAATGACCAATGTTGCGTGCTCTCATTCATTGGTCATTGGGATTTTGGACATTGGTCATTCGTCCCTAAACCACTTGCCGCAGTCCATTCACTACCGACTGCTGCGCCGCACGCACTGCCGGCACGATGCCGCTGGCCAGCCCGATGGCGGCGGCAATGGCCAGGAGAGCGGCCAGCCATAATCCGGCGATTTCGTGCACTTGAAACGGAAACTGGAGTGGCATGAGCCGGTTGAGCACTTGCAGGAACAAGCAGCCGATGCCCACGCCGAGGATGCCGCCGGCCAGGCCAATCAGGCAGGATTCCCCCAGCACCATCCACAGCACGCGGCCCCGCGAAAAACCGATCGCTTTCAGCACGGCGATCTCGGTCGTTCGCTCGCGCATCGACATCGCCATGGCGTTGGCAGCCACCAGCGACAGCGAAAACACGACGGCCAGACCGATGGCCAGCATGTAGGTCCGGATGTTGCCCAGCATTTCCACGAACATCTGGGCAAAGGCCGACTCGGTCTGCGTGCGGGTGGGGTTGTTGGAGCTGGCAAACTGGGCGTCGATTTTCTCCACGACCTCTGGTATCCGGCTGGTGCGCTCGACCTTGGCAAAGATCGTTCCGGCGTTACCTTCACCGATCGCTTCGGCCTTCCGGAGTCCTTCGTCGAGGTATTTCCAGTGGAACCACAGCGTATCGGTGTTTTGCGGGGAATCAAACGTGCCGCTCAGCTCGAGGTCGAGATTGAACTGATAGTACGTCCCCTGGAGCGGGATCTTTTCGCCGATTTTCCAGCCCCTCCTGGCCGCCAGGCGGCGGTCCACCACGCAGCCCTGGCGGTTGTTCCGCCAGGCCTCGAGCTGCGCCGGATCGATCGTGAACTCGGACCAGACGTCGAACGCCTGCTGGGCATCGGTGCCGAATTGGGAGAAGGGCATCTGCTCCGCTTTGTAGTTTCCGCCGAACCACATGTAGGGGACCGCTGCCAGCACGCCGTCAATGCGGCGGACGCGGTCCACATAGGCGATCGGCACGTCGCCGGCAAAGCCCTGGGTATTCATCACCACGATGCGGTTGTATTTCTTCGCTTCGCTCCCCCACAGGTTTTGCGTCGCCATGTAGCCCAGCAGGACGGTCAGCAGTGCGAGGCTGAAACCGACGGACAGAATCGTCAGGCTGGAGCGGAGCTTGTTGCGAGTCACGTTCCGCCAGATGTACTTGAGCGACTTCATGCCGACGCCTCCCGCCGAGCTGTGGTTTCAGCCTGCGAGGGAAGCGCGTCCACCAGCACGCCCTTTTCCAGATGCGCCAGGCGTTTGGCCCGCTGGGCCGCCCGCGGGTCGTGCGTGACCATGATGATCGTCTTCTCGAATTCCTGGTTGAGTCGCTCCATCAGGTCCAGGATTTCGCCCGCGCTTTTGGCGTCGAGGTCGCCCGTGGGCTCGTCGGCCACCAGCAGTGTCGGATCGGTGGCGATCGCCCGGGCGATGGCCACGCGTTGCTCCTGGCCGCCGGAGAGCTGCCGCGGATAGTGGTGCAGGCGATCGGACAGGCCCACGACTTCCAGCGCCGCCTTGACATGCTCGTCGCGCTGGCGGCGGGAGAGGCGCGTCAGCGTCAGCGGCAATTCGACATTCTCATAGGCGGTCAAAACGGGGATCAGGTTGTAAAGCTGGAAGATGAAGCCGATGTGCCGCGAGCGCCACTTCGCGAGTTCGCCTTCGGAGGTGCGGCCGAGGTCCTGGCCGGCGACGATCACCTGGCCTGACGTCGGCCGATCGAGCCCGGCCACCAGATTGAGCAGCGTCGATTTGCCCGAGCCGGAGGGACCCATCAGGGCCAGAAAGTCGCGGGCTTTCAGTTCCAGATCGATCCCCATCAGCACCGGGATCGTGATCGCGTCCCGGTGGAATTCCTTGTACACGTCGCGAACCAGGACAATCGGATCTCCGTTCGCCGAAGTCTGCTGCTCCACGTTGTCGCTCCTCGCGCGAAATTGCCCAAAGGTGTGCCGCGGCGTCTAGTCAGAAACTTTGACAAGCTGCTCGGGCCGCAATCCCGGCGGCGGATCGATCACGGTCCGCTCGCCGCCAGACAGGCCCTTGGTGATCTCGGTTCGGCCGTCTAGTTCGGTCCCCGTGACGACTGGCACGCGCGCGAGCCGATCCTCGTCGCCCACGACCCAGACGTAAGCGCCGGTTTCGTCTTTGACGAGTGCCGCGGATCGCACGAACATCCGCTTTTCGTTTGTGGGGGGAGCGGACACCGCCTCGGCGCCGCTTGCGCCAGCGGGGAGAAAATAGACGGTGCTGCTCATCTCGGGAAACAGCCGCTCGTCCACGTCGAGGATTGCGACTTTGACCTTGATCGTGGCTCGCGCCCGGTCCCCCATCGGGATGACTTTTCGGACGCGCCCCTGATAGCGGTGATCTGGGACGGCATCCACGGCCACTTCGGCAGACTGGCCGACCTGGACGCGGGCGATGTAGTCCTCCTTCACGTCGCAATCCACCTCCAGGTGAACCAGGTCGGCAATGGTCACGACCGAGCCGCGGCCCGAGGCGTCCCCCATGCCGCCGGGCAGGATCGATTCTCCAACCTCGGCGTCTTTCTTGATCACCGTGCCGTCGAAGGGAGCGCGAATGAACATGTTTTCCTTGAGCTGCTCCGCCTCGCGCACGCGGGCGCTGGCCAGCTCGATGGCGGCATTCAACGAGTCCTTGCGGGCGACTGCCGCCTGGTGCTCGAAGCGGACCTTGTCGTAATCGGTGTCGGAAATCGACTTGCGGGCAAAGAGCTTTTCGGCGCGGGCCAGCTCGGTGGCAGTTCGGGTGATTTCGACCTCCTGCTCCGCCAGTTCAGACTTGGCCCGGGCCAGCGTCGCCCGCATCGCCTCGAGCGAGGCCACGAGATCGGCGTGTTCCAGAACCGCCATGACCTCGTTGCGGGTCACTTTGCTCCCCTCTTCGACGTTTACGGACTCGATGCGGCCGGGCGCGCGGGCGCCGATCTTGGCCTGGCGGCGCGACTCCAGGTAGCCGGTGGCGACCACCAGGGCATCGGCCGAGCGGCCCGTTTCGACGATCACGGTCGCCACGCGGACTTCGGTGCGCGGGCGAATCGCCTCGGGCACCTCAAGCCACTGCCGCATCGGGCCGCCCAGTTGAAACCAGACCAGGACGCCGCCGGCGACGATGGCCAAGAGCGCCGCCAGCCAAACGGCCCGCCAAATCCATCGGCCCAGCCAGCCGCGCGAGCGCTCGGCCGGACGCGAAATGCGCAGCCGCGAAAGCGGATCGGCAGTTCGAGGAGTTTCCCGAGAAGACATACACCACCGGGGAGGACAATATCAGGATGGAACGGCGCTGGCCCGGTGTCAATCGGTTCCGAGTTCGCCTGCACCGTTGATGGCTCGCTCACGGCTGCCGGCTCGAGGCTGCGACGGGCTGCATCGACCGCTGCACGTCGATCATGGCCTGCTGGCTGACGCGCAGCAGCCCTTCCTGGCCGCGATCGAGGTCGGCAATCAGATACAGCACGAGCGAGAATGCCACCACCAGTCCCAGCATGGCGGGGGAACGCCGCGTGGCGGCCAGGCCCGACTGGTAGCCCACGGCGGCCATGCCGAGCATCGCCAGGCCATAGAGACCGGCCCAGATGATCAGCGGAAGGCGGCTGCGCAGACCAACCAGGACGCGCTTGGCGTGGAGGTCGATGAGTTCATTCAGCGACTGGACAAACAGGCCCGTCATGATCGAGCCGCGGTCTTGTGCCCCGGCTGCCGCGGCCTGCGCCCAAAGCAGCTCGTGAATCCGTTCCGACTCTTTGATCGCCGCGTCAGGATCTCCTTCCTGGACGCCGCGAATGCGGACTTGGATATATTCCCGCAGCAGGCGCGACGTTTCAGCCCGCTGCGGCTCGGGCAGCAGGCGCGACCGCAGGTAAGTCGTGCCGACGGCGTTGGCTTCGTCCAGCACCACCTGCCGGCGGGCTTCAAACCGCGATGCCGCCAGGCTGAACGTGAAGCCGAGCACGAGGGCTAACAGGCCGAGGATAGAGGCCACCATCGCCCCCACCGGCTGATCTCGCTCGTCCGGCGCTTGCAAATGGCGCCACTGGCCGATCCGATAGCCACCTTCCATGGCGAGCCACAGGACCACGGCGACAAGGAGCAGCAGACCCCAGAGAGGAAGAGCGTCGAGCGGTTGGGTAACCATGGTGAGCGTCGTGATGCCGCCAGGTACGTGCGGACGGAACTGAAAGCCTTAGAATTTCTCCTCGACGTACTTGAAGGGGTAAGCGGGCTCTTCATAATCCCCCGACTTCTGCCGCTTGGGGAGCTTGATTTTTTCCCGCTCCACTTCCTTGTACGGGATTTGCTTGAGGAAGTGGCTGATGAGATTGAGCCGCGCGCGGCGCTTGTCGTCCGAGCGGACAACAAACCAGGGGGCCCAGGAGGTGTCGGTGGCGGCGAACATCTCGTCCCGCGCGCGGGAGTAGTCGTACCAGCGGCCATACGACTCCAGGTCCATCGGCGAGAGCTTCCAGATCTTGCGGCCGTCGTCGATCCGCGATTCCAGCCGCCTGGTCTGCTCGTCCTCGCTGACTTCCAGCCAGTATTTCAGCAGGATGATTCCCGAGTCGACGATCGCCTTTTCGACGAGGGGGACGGCTTTGAGAAACTTCTCGGCCTGTTCGTCGGTGCAGAAGCCCATCACGCGCTCGACCCCGGCCCGGTTGTACCAGCTCCGGTCGAAGATCACGATTTCTCCCGCCGCCGGCAGATGGGGCAGATAGCGCTGCATATACATCTGCGACTTTTCTCGATCCGTCGGCGCCGGCAGCGCGATCACCCGGAAGACGCGCGGGCTGACCCGCTCGGTGATGGCCTTGATCGTCCCTCCTTTGCCGGCGCCATCCCGCCCCTCGAAGACGATGCAGATCTTGAGCCCCTTGTGCTTGACCCACTCCTGGAGCTTGACCAGCTCGACGTGCAGCTTCTTCAGCTCGCGGTCGTATTTCTTCCCTTTCAGTTCTTGCTGTTCCTCTTCCACCAATTCGACGTCGTCTTTGGACATAACGCTTCCCTCGCTCTGGGGCGCCCCTGGGGGCGGCATCTCACATGCGCAATCTGCTCTAAACTTGCTCCACGTCGAGAACTGGCTCAATGCGGGATTCGCCTTGCTCGTTCCACGCCTGGGCGGCTTTGGCGACAAGCGCTTCCTCCGCGCTCTCGACCAGCACGAAGATCACATCCGAACGAGTGCCGATCCAGGCGTTTCGAAAGGCCACCCCGGCTTGGCGGTTCGGCCCCACCAGCTCAAAGGTTTCGATGACCTTTTGCTTGCTCCCCGGATTCAATCGAAATTCCACCATGAATTTCATGCGGCACCCTCGTTGACTCTCGGCATTTATGCCGGTCCCGCGGCACGCACCTCGGCACTGGCCCCGTCGGCATACTTGGCGAAGTTGTCGCGGAACAGGCCCGCCAGTTTCTTGGCCGTGGCGTCGTAGCTCGCCTTGTCGCCCCACGTGTTGCGCGGGACCAGAATTTCGGACGGCACTCCTTCGCACCTGGTGGGCACTTCGAAGCCGAAAACGCCGTCGCGGACCGTTTTGGCCTGGGCCAGTTCGCCGCTGTGGATGGCCGTGATGATCGCCCGCGTCAGCTTGAGCTTCATCCGCGCTCCCGTGCCATAGGATCCGGCGCTCCAGCCGGTGTTCACGAGCCAGGCATTGGCCTTGTGCTGCTGCATCTTGGCGGCCAGCAGCTCGGCATATTTCGCCGGCCGCCAGACGAGGAACGGCCCGCCGAAGCAGGGGGAAAACGTCGCCTGCGGTTCGGTGACCCCCATTTCGGTCCCGGCGACCTTGGCCGTATAGCCGCTGATGAAGTGGTACATGGCCTGGGCCGGCGACAGCTTGCTCACCGGCGGGAGCACGCCGAACGCATCGCACGTCAGGAAGATCACGTCGGTCGGATGGCCGGCGACGCAGGGGATCTTGGCGTTGCGGATGAACTCGATCGGATACGCGCCGCGGGTGTTCTGCGTGATCGACGTATCGTGGAAATCGACCTCGTGCGTTTCGGGATCGAAGACCACGTTTTCCAGCACAGCGCCGAAGCGCAGCGCCTGAAAGATGTCGGGCTCCGATTCGGGGGTCAGGTCGATCGCCTTGGCGTAGCAGCCACCTTCGATATTGAAGATCCCCTTGTCACTCCAGCAGTGCTCGTCGTCGCCAATGAGCAGGCGGAGCGGATCGGCCGAGAGGGTGGTCTTGCCCGTGCCCGAGAGCCCGAACAGCAGCGACGAGCGGCCCGTTTTCTTGTCGGCAGTGGCCGAGCAGTGCATCGACAAGACGCCGCGCTTGGGGCCGAAGTAATTCATCATCGTGAACACGCCCTTTTTCATTTCGCCGGCGTATTCAGTCCCCAGGATCACGAACTCCTTGCGTTCCAGCGACAGATCGACGCTGGTCTTGGAGCTCATCCCCTTGGTGCGGCGGTTGGCGGGAAACTCGCCCGCGTTGTAGATCACGACGTCGGGCTCGCCGAAGTCCGCCAGCTCCTGGCGCGTCGGGCGGATCAGCATCGTGTGCATGAACAGCGCGTGATACGGCCGCGTGCAGATCACGCGGATCCTCGCGCGGTAGTTCTCGTCCCAGCCGGCAAACGCATCCACGACGTACAGCTTCTGTCGCGTGTTCAAATAGTCGATAGCCCGCTCGCGGTTCACCTCGAACGATTCTTCATCAATGGGAACGTTGACCGAGCCCCACCACACTTCGTCCTTGGAGTTGGGGTGTTCGACGACCCGCTTGTCCTTGGGGGAGCGGCCGGTCTTCTCGCCCGAAAAGGCGATCAGCGCGCCGGTGTCCGCGATATCGCACTTGGCGTCTTCGCGGATCGCCTCGGTATACAGGGCCGCCGGAGACAGGTTGCGGCGGACGTCCTTCACCGTAATGCCGTATCGAGTCAGGTCAAACGATGCCGGTTGCGGCGCGCTTTTCGCCAGCGGTTTGCTGGCAGGCGGGGCTTGAACGGTGGCCATGACAACTCCCCTCTCGTCTTTTGTGAAAACCGCCGGCAGATGAGCACGCAAGGCCACGCATCCAGACGGCGACGTGGCTGCGGCCCAATCTATGGTCAGACGTGCCGCGGTGGGGACTGGCAAAAGTGACAGGGGGCAAACAAGAAAAGAGACAGGTGCAGTGACCGGTCGCAGCCTCTACGCTGTGAACGAAGTTCCGCCACTCTCCAAGCACTACCTGGTGCCAAGATGACCTCCAGAATCGGCGTCGTCACCGGCGGCGGAGACTGCCCCGGCCTCAATGCAGTTATTCGGGCCGTGGCCAAGGCTGCGCAGCGCCGCGGCTGGGAAGCCGTCGGCATTATCGGCGGGTATGAAGGGCTGCTGGCTCCTCAGCAAACGAAGCTGCTCACGGCGGAATGTCTGGCCGGCTTGCTCGTCCGCGGCGGAACGATCCTGGGAACGGCCAATCAAGGAAAATTCTCCGCGAAAGTGGGCCACGGCGAATCGCGGCGGCTGCCGGTCGAGCTGCTCGATGAAACCAATCGCGGCTGCCAAGAGCTGGGGCTGGTGGGCCTGGTATCGATCGGCGGCGACGGTTCGCTGTCGATTGCCCAACAGCTTTACGAGCATGGCATTCCCGTCGTCGGCGTTCCCAAGACGATCGACAACGACCTGGCGGCCACACTGATGACCTTTGGCTTCGATTCGGCGGTGGCCTGCGCCACCGACGCCATCGACCGGCTGCACAGCACGGCGGAAAGCCACCGGCGGGTGATGGTGCTGGAGGTGATGGGACGGTATGCCGGCTGGATCGCCATCTACGCCGGCCTGGCTGGCGGCGCGGATGTGATTCTGATTCCCGAGATTCCGTTCAACTACGACAGCGTGTGCGCCAAGGTCGCCGAGCGCGAGCAGTCGGGCCGGCACTTCACGATCGTGGTCGTGGCCGAAGGGGCGCGGCTGGCTGGCGCCGACTTCGTCACCTCGACGGACCAGCCGCAGAACCGCGAAGCCCGCCTGGGAGGGATCGGCGCACGCGTCGCCGAGGAGATTCAAAAGCGAACTGTGAAAGAAACCCGCTCCGTGGTCCTCGGTCATCTCCAGCGCGGCGGCAGCCCGACCAACATGGATCGGGCGCTGTGCACCATTTTCGGCGCCAAGGCGGTCGAGCTGATTGCCGAGCAGAAATTCGGGCAGATGGTCGCTTTCACCGGCAGTCAGATTACCGGCGTGCCGCTGGCCGAGGCGACCGGCCAGTTGCGCACCGTGCCGCTGGGTGGTGGCTTTATCACGGCGGCCCGCTCGATGGGCATCTGCCTGGGAGACTGAGGCGGCTACATCGGGTCCTTTCCTGATTCATTTCTCTTGCACGGCAACCATGGCAAATAACACCAGCGGACCCGGTCCCATTACCCTCGACGCCTGGGAGCAGGCCTGGCAGCGGCATTGGAAGAAAACAGGTTTCACTTCTTACGAACTCCACCTGCCGGACACCGACGCGGCCAATCGCGAGCGCAACTTTCTGACGGAGCGCCGCTCGGCCGAGAAGGAAAAGGCGCGGCTCAAACGGATCACGGCCGAGTTCGAGCGCGGTTTCAAGCGGCTCGGCAAGCTGGGGCCGGCAGTGACCGTGTTTGGCTCGGCCCGTTTCAAACCGGGGCATCCGCACTACGAGCTGGCCCGCGAAGTCGGCCGCGAGCTGGCGCTGGCCGGATTCACCACGCTTACCGGCGGCGGTCCCGGGGCGATGGAAGCGGCCAACCGCGGCGCGCACGAGGCCGGCGGGCCCTCCTACGGCCTGAACATCATTTTGCCTCACGAGCAGTCGGCAAATCCCTACGTCGATGAGAGCGTCGAGTTTCAATACTTCTTCGTCCGCAAGGTGATGCTGGTCAAGTATTCGTGCGCGTACATCGTCGTCCCCGGCGGCCTGGGGACGCTCGACGAGCTGTTCGAAGCCGCAACGCTGATCCAGTGCGGCAAGATCGGCCCCTTTCCGCTGATTCTCCTGGGGCGTGAGTTCTGGAACGGCATGCGCGACTATCTGCTGTTCATGGTCAAGCAGGGAGTTTTCGATGCCAAGGAAGTCGGCTTCGGCCGCATCGTCGATTCGGCGAAAGAGGCCGTGGAGATGGTCGTGCGCAGCATGCCGCCGTCGGTGCGAGAGCACCTAAAGCCGCTGAACGGTAAATAACGATCTACAAGATACTGGCACTGTTTCTCCCCTTTGATGATTGCTCGAGTCTAATTCCATGAAGATCAAACCCGTTGGCGCCTCTGGCGGCGAAGTCACCGGCTCGGCTTATCTCATTCGCACCAGGAGGGCCACAATCCTCGTGGATGCCGGCATGTTCCAGGGAGGCCGCCAGAGCGAAGCCAAGAACCGACTGCCGCAGGGAGTCCAGCCCAGCCAGATCGACGCCGTGCTCCTGACGCACGCCCACCTCGATCACACCGGGCGGCTGCCGCTCCTTTTTCGCCACGGCTTCTCAGGTCCAGTGTACGCCACCGCCGCGACGATCGACCTGGCGGAGATCATTCTCAAGGACTGCGCGCGGATTCAATCGCAGGATGCCCAGCGCAAGACGCGCAAGGCGGCCAAACTCGGCCAGCCGCCGTGCGAGCCGCTGTACGAACCGGACGATGTCGAACCGTTTCGGTCGCTGGTCCGCACGGTGAATTTTCAAAAGCCGACGCCTGTGGCCGACGGCATTACGGCCCGCTGGGTCGAGGCCGGGCACATGCTCGGCTCCGGCTGCATCGAGCTGACCGTGGAGGAAGACGGACGAAAAAAGGTCATCGTCTTCTCTGGGGATTTAGGTCCGACGACGCTGCCGCTGATCCGCCAGTTCGAGACGTTTCAGCATGCCGACGCGGTCTTCCTCGAATCGACTTACGGCGACCGCCAGCATCGGCCGTATGCCCAGACGGTGGCCGAATTCGAGCGGATCGTCAAGGAAGTCGCGAAAAGCAGGGGAAAGATTTTGGTGCCGACGTTCGCCATTGGCCGCTCGCAGCAGATGCTCTATCACCTGGCGATCATGTTCCTCCGCAAGGACATTCCGCCGTTCCCCGTTTTTCTCGACAGCCCGATGGCGCTCGAGGCCACCAAGGTCTATCGCAAATACCCCGACCTGTTCGACGAGGAGCTGGTCGCCTGGCACAAGCGGGGCCTACTGCCGCTCAACAGGAATATTTTCAAGCCCAGCGTCACGGCCAACGACTCCAAGGCGATCAACGACGTTCCCGGTCCCTGTGTCGTTCTGGCCGGCGCGGGGATGTGCAATGCTGGCCGGATCCTCCATCATCTCAAATTCAACCTCGATAAGCCGACGACGCACGTGATGATCGTGGGCTATCAGGGACACGGCTCGCTCGGTCGCCGCCTGGTCGAAGGACAAAAGGTGGTTTCGATCTTCGGCGAGCGAATTCCCGTGCAGGCCAAAATCCACACGCTCAACGGCTTCAGCGGACACGCCGACCAGGGCGAGCTGCTCAAGTGGTTCTCCACCCTGGCGCCAGCCAAGCCCAAGGTGTTCCTCACGCACGGCGAAGACCGCGGCCGCGGCGCGCTGGCCAAGCTCATCCAGCAGCGGCACAAGCTCTCGGCCGCCTTGCCGCGGCAGGGGGAAGTGATTGAGATTTAGGAAGTCGTGAGATGTACCGCTCACCCAGGCGCTTGTCATGCTCGACTGGCTCTTCCAATCGGCCCAGACCAGTCCGGTGGCCCATGCGGTCGGGCTGATCGCGCTGGTGTGCGCCGCCGGCATGGCGCTGGGCAGCGTCAAGTTCAAGGGGATCGGCCTGGGGGGCGCAGGCGTGCTCTTTGCGGGCATTCTGGCGGCACAGTTCAGCGACCCCGTCGAGCCCCACACGCTGACCTTCGTCAAGGAGTTCGGCCTGGTGGTGTTCGTCTTCACCATCGGCCTGTCGCTGGGGCCCGGCTTTTTTGCTTCGCTCCGCTCCGAAGGGCTGCGGCTCAACCTGCTGGCCGCGGCACTCATCCTGTTGGCCGGCGTGCTGGCCCCGCTGTTGGGCTGGCTGGTCGGAATCGACCAGGCGGCAGTCGCCGGGCTCTTTGCCGGCGCTTCGACCAACGCTCCCGCGCTCGGCGCCGCCCAGCAGTCGCTGGCCACGCTGCCGGGAGTGAATCCCGAGCGGCTGGCACTGCCGGCATTGGCCTGCGCCGTGTCGTATCCAGCCGCGGTCGTGGGCCTACTTGGCACGCTCGTGCTGCTGAAGGTTTTGTTTCGCGTTGATCCTGCCCAGGAGGCCGAAGCGTATGCCGCCAAGCGGCGTCAGCCGGTCGAGCCGCTGGTCCGGCGGACGCTGGTGGTCGAGAACCCCGAGCTGGCGGGGAAAACGCTGGATGAAATCTACCAGCGCGCCGGCCAGGGGGTGCTGATCTCGCGCATCCGCTCGGCGGGGGAAACGGAAGTGCGCGCGGCGCTGCGCGACACGCAGCTCCGCCTGGGTGACACCGTTCTGGCCGTTGGTCCCGCCCGGCAGCTCGATCCGCTGGAGCGTCTGCTGGGACGCGCCAGCGACGAGGACCTGCTGGCAGCGCCGGGCCGGATCACGTTCTGGCGGATCGCGGTGACCAATAGCCGCGTGCTGGGCAAGACGATCGCCGAACTGGAACTGGAAAAATCGCTAGGGGTCGAGGTCACGCGCCTGGCGCGCGGCGACGTGGAAATGACGGCCCTCCCCGGCCTGCGCCTCCAGTTCGGCGACGTGCTCCAGGTCGTTGGCGCGGAGGAGCAGCTCCAAAACGCAGCCGACCTCCTGGGCAACTCGCTCAAGGCGCTCAGCGAGACGCAGTTCATCCCGCTCTTTGCCGGCATTTTTCTGGGGGTCATCGTCGGCTCGATCCCGCTGGTCGTGCCGGGCCTTCCCAATCCCGTGCGGCTGGGGCTGGCGGGCGGGCCGCTGATCGTGGCACTGATCCTCGGCCGCATCGGCCACTTCCGCTCCCTGGTGTGGCATATGCCGCTGCCTGCCAACCACGCCTTCCGCGAGTTCGGGATCGCGCTGTTCTTCGCGGCACTGGGGCTGGCGGCCGGGGATCAGTTCTTCGCCACCGTGGTCAGCCCGCGGGGGATCTTGTGGCTGACCATCGGCGTGGTGATCGCAGTCGTGCCGCTGCTGGCCGTCGGCATTGGGGCGCGAGTGGCGTGGAAGATGAACTTCGTGACGCTCGGGGGAATGCTGGCGGGCGGCATGACCAATCCCCCCGCGCTCTCGTTCGTTAACAACCTCTGCGGCAGTGAATCCCCCACGCTGGCTTACGCCACCGTCTACCCGCTGACGACCTTGCTGCGGATTCTCGTGGCCCAGGTGCTGGCCCTGGTGCTGTGCGGGTAGGCGCGCAGACTGCGGGGACAATTGCAAATTGATCAATGCAAATTTTCAATTGTCAATTTGCAATTCTCAATTTGCAATTTGCAATCTGGCCGCCCCTACTTCCGCCAGATTGACTCCATCAGATCGTGGTGCGCCAGTCTCGTGACCCCTTGGGCGATGGAGCCCATGATCGACCACCAGTTGCGGTTCTGTAGCGCGGCCGTCGGAATCCACAGACCGGGGAGTGCCGTGCTGCGGATCATGCCGGGGTCGTCTTCTTCGATCAGCGTGAACCGCCCGTCCATCAGGCGGTTCCAGAACCAGGTCGGCGACTGGGTGTCTTGCACGGCGACGTATTCGAGCACGCCGGCGCTCTCATAGCAGGTCCGCCGCGGCTCGTAGTCCGCCAGATCATCTTCCCCAAAGACATCGAGCACGAAATTCGGCGGCCCGACAAAGCAGCTCCCGGGCTCGTCCACGCTGCACTGTTTGTGCCGGCCATGATTCACCATCACGATCAGGCCGGGGGAGAGCCGCGTGTCCTGGTCCAGTTGGACCGGGACCAGCGTGCAGCAGTAGAGGCCGGGGGAGAAAAGCCGGTA
>DASRJP010000314.1:0-9588 GCA_035649415.1 Pirellulaceae bacterium
CGGCCAGGCGATAGCTTTCCTGGAGATCGACCGACAGGTTGGCCCTGGTCTGCTTGCGGATTGCGGCCAGCGCCTCGGCGTCCTTTTTGCTATCGACCGCAATCCGCACGACGTCGGCCCCTGCCGCGTGCAGGGCGTTCACCTGCTCAACCGTGGCGTCAATGTCCTGGGTATGCGTCGCCGTCATGCTCTGGACGGCAATTGGGTGACCAGCCCCAATCACGACTGAGCCGATGCGCACGCTGCGAGTCGGGTTGCGATGGATCTCGATCGACATTCGGGCGGAAATAAGCGTGTAAGGGGAGACGAAGCGGCCCGGCTCAAGCACCTGCTAGCTGAGTTTGATGCTGATTCACGATTCATTTTGTGTAACCGCAGTCGCTGGGGCAATGTCACCGGCGGTCAAAACTGCCCATTTTCGCTCTTGCCCGGCAGTTTTACTCAAGTTACTCTCCCGCCCGCACTTGGACTTCTCTTCGCATCCCCCTTGGCCACAGCCCATGGCGGCCTACCGACCTGCTGACCTTCGACGGACGGTAGTGGCGACGTCGCTGATTGCCACGGCTCTCTGCGGCGGCGGCTGCGGCATGGTTTCCCGCCAGCAGAACGTGTCTGGCGTGAGGTATTTTCAGCAGGGGCAATACCCCGCGGCACTGCGGCAATTCCAGCAGGCGGCCCAGAGCGACCCAAACAGCGCCGATGCCAAATACAACCTGGCGGCCACGACGCACCGGCTCGGTCTTCAGAACCGCGACACGAACCTGATGATCCAGGCCGAAGGACTGTACAACGAGTGCCTCGACCGCGACCCGAATCACGTGGCCTGCCACCGCGGGCTGGCCGTGCTGCTGACCGAGACGGGACGAGTGCCGCAGGCGTTTACGCTGCTGCGGAACTGGAGCGTGCAAAACCCGAACCTGGCCGACGCACGGATCGAGATGGCGCGGCTCTACGAAGAATACGGAGATTTGACAACCGCCGAGGCCCAATTGCAGCAGGCGCTGCAGGTAGACGTCAATAGTGCTCGGGCCAACGCGGCACTCGGCCAGATTCGGGAGCGCAAGGGGGACTACCAGCAGGCCTTGATCAACTACCAGCGGGCCTATGCGCTCAACAGGTCGCAGCCCGGGGTCTCCGAACGGATCGCCCAGTTGCAGCGGCAGACTGGCAGCGCGGGAATTTCGGCCAGCCTGCCCGTAAATTCGCCGCGGAACGCGTCATTGCCGCAGCGCGGGCTGAATTACTAGCTGGCGGCAAGCGAGATCTCTTCCCCACGCAGAAGAAACCAGGCCGGCTGCCAACTTATGCTGCGCGAGTTACGACTCGCCACCGAAAGAGCAGCCGGCCCGTATGGACGCCGCCAGGGCGGCGTCACTTCTTGCGAGTATACTCGATCGTCATCATCGACGTTTCTTTGCCATCCGGCAGCGTCATGAACATCTCGAAAGTGTGGTGATCCTTGTCGGTGTACTTGGTGACCAGGCGGTGCTTGGCCATTGTGCCGTCAGGCATTTTCCCTTCGCCGGTCATGGTCATCGTCTTGGTCTTGGCGTCGTAGGTCCCTTCCAGAATCATCGGCGAAGTCGTCATCGAGTCCACCCAGATGGCCACATACTTCTTCTTGCTCGCGTCGTAGCTGTCCAGGCCTTTGCCCTGGAACTTCGTCCCACCGAACTCCCCCTCGAAGTTCGTGGCCAGCCACAGCCCGCCGCATTCCATCTTCGACACCGAGGCGCCTTTGGACTCCGACCCATCGGACGTTTTGCACAGGGCAAGCCACTCGCCCTCGGTTTGCTTCAGCACGTCGTGCTCGGGTCCAGGCTGCGGGAATTCCTGAGCCGTGGCGATCGACAACGATGCCAGGAGGAGGGGAATCGCGAGACCACAGGCGCGTGTCATGGCAATACTCCTGCAAAAAGTGAAAACCGCCGGCAATCACGGGATGACTGGGATTGCCGGTGAAATGTCGCAGAGCCGAAAAGTCTATGGGGCTGGCGATCATTGTCAAGCGCGACACATGCTCATTTCTTCATGTTTGGCGCACCTGCCTCGTGGAGCTTTAACGATCGACCGACAGTCGGCGCCAATCGGGCCGGGCAGTGGCAACTTTCATCCCCGGCGGCAGTTCTGTATGATATCCACCAATTCCGGCAATCAACCTGGCTTTTCCGGTCGCCAGTCCCGTCGGCGCAATAGTCACCAAGGACGCGCACATGCTCGAGTACCTGATGCTGCTGGCCCAGCAGGAAGACGACAACTCGCTCAGTTTCATGCTGCTGCTCGGATTGGGATGTGCGGGGCTGTTCGTCTTGTTCATGTTCATCGTGCTAATTGCGTTTGCCATGTATGGCAAACTCTGGTTCCAGGCGTACATGTCCAGCGCCGACGTGAGCATGATGAGCCTGATCGGCATGGGCTTCCGCCAGGTCAATTCGCGCGTCATCGTGCAGGCCAAGATCATGGCCGCTCAGGCGGGCCTCGATATCAACCGCCGCACCGGGACCAGCACGCAGCGGCTGGAGGCCCACTACCTGGCCGGCGGCAACGTGATGAACGTGATCCATGCCATCATCGCCGCCCACCGGGCCGGCATCGACCTGGACTTTGACCGGGCCGCCGCGATCGACCTGGCCGGCCGCGACGTGCTCGACGCCGTGCGGACGAGCGTCCACCCAAAGGTCATCGACTGTCCCGATCCGCGCCGCAGCACGTCCGACGTCCTCTCCGCCATCGCCAAGAACGGCGTCGAGCTGCGCGTCAAGGCCCGCGTCACGGTTCGCACCAACATTCTGCGGCTGATCGGCGGCGCGACCGAGGACACCGTCATCGCCCGCGTCGGCGAAGGGATCATCACCTCGATCGGCTCGGCCGCAACGCACGAGGAAGTGCTCGCCAACCCCAACCGAATTTCCCGCGCCGTGCTCGACCGGGGGCTCGATAACCAGACCGCGTTCGAGATCGTGTCGATCGACATTGCCCACGTCGTCGTCGGCGAAAACATCGGCGCCCGCTTGCAGGCCGACGCGGCCGAAGCCGACACGCGCGTCGCCCGGGCCAAGGCCGAGCAGCGGCGGGCGGAAGCCATTGCCGCCGAGCAGGAAATGAAGGCCAAGGTGTCGGAAAACCGGGCCAAGCTGGTCGAGGCCGAAGCCCAAGTGCCGATTTCGATGGCCGATGCGTTCCGCAAGGGAAATCTGACCGTGGCCGGCAAGTAAAACGGAATTGATTCCGTTTCGTCGTATTGCATACTGTGATCTGTGTCGCCGACGGACCGGATCGAAATCCGTTCTGCGTCGAAACAAGTCGCATCGAGGAGTCGCACCATGATTGCTTGTCTCGTGCTCGCCGCTGCGCTGGCCGCGGAACCGATCCCCGCGCAAGTGGAGCTGCTCAAGACCTTTCGCAGCGAGTTCATCGAAATCACGCCGGGGGAGGGAAAGTTCCCCCGCTCCTTCGTCATGGGGTCCGACTCTTCAGAGGCAGCGGAGAAACCGGCGCATCAGGTTACGTTTGGATACCGCTTCGCGATTGCCAGGTACGAAGTGCCGCAGAACCTGTGGGAAGCGGTGACGGGAGACAATCCCAGCAAGTGGAAAGGCCCTCGCAATTCGGTGGAGATGCTCTCCCGCAGCGATGCCGCTGCGTTTTGCCGCCAGGCCACCGAGCTGATGCGATCGGCCGGACTGATCGGCAAGGATCAGCTGGTGCGCCTGCCTTCGGAAGCCGAATGGGAATACTGCGCTCGCGCCGGCAGCACCACGAAGTTTTCCTGGGGGGATGACGTCGCCACAATCAACGACTACGCCTGGTACACCGGCAACGCCAAAGGGAACGATCCGCCGGTGGGGGCGAAAAAGCCCAACGCCTGGGGTTTGTACGACGTCCACGGCTATCTGTGGGAATGGTGCCTGGACGCCTGGCATGACGATTATGTCGACGCGCCGGACAGCGGCGCCGAATGGAGCGTCAAGGAGCCGGCGCCGGCGGAATACGTCGTCCGCGGCGGAAGCTGGAAAGACAAAGCGGAACAGCTCGCGTCGTCGTTCCGTCAAGGATTGGCGGCAGATACGCGCGATGACGCCGTTGGCCTGCGGTGCGTCCTGGCGGGCGTGCGTCCCTCGGTTGTCGCGGCTGGTGCGCCCGGAGAGGCCCAGCCGGCTGAGTTCAAACCGACCGCACAAGCGGAGGTATTTCCAGCGGACGCGAAGCTCGAGCTGCTGTGGGGCGAAGGGGAATTCACCGAGGGGCCGGCGCTAGCGCCCGACGGCTCGATCCTGTTCTCCGACATCGGCAATGCCATCTACCGCTATGACCCGGCCACAGCCAAAACGGCCATCTTCCGCCAGCCCAGCGGACGATCGAACGGACTGATGTTCGACCAGCAGGGACGGCTGATCGCCTGCGAAGGAGCCAACACCGGCGGCAATCGGCGAATTTCGGTCACGAAGGGAATCAACAAGGAGAAGGACGGCGTGACCCACACGCTGACCGACAAGTTCATGGGGAAGATGTTCAACAGCCCCAACGACCTGGCGATCGATCCCGCGGGCAATATTTACTTCTCCGATCCGCGCTACGTCGGCGACGAGCCACGCCAACTCGACTTCGAGGGAGTTTTCCGCGTCACGCCGTCGGGCGCGACCACGATTGCCACACGCGACGTGCAAAAGCCCAACGGCATTCTCGTTTCGGCCGACGGCAAGCGCGTCTTCGTTTCGGATAACAACGCGGAGGGAAACCGGCAACTGGTGGTCTTCAACGTCAAGGCCGACGGCTCGCTTGACGGCAAGAAAGTCCTGCACGATTTTCGCGCCGGCCGCGGCATCGATGGCATGACGCTCGACACCGATGGCAATATCTACGCCACGGCCGGCACCGGCGAGTTGGCCGGCATCCACGTCTTCAGCTCGGAAGGAAAACACCTGGCCTTTCTGGCCACGCCCGGCGACCCGACGAACTGCACCTTTGGTGGCGGCGCGGACAGCGGCACGCTCTACATCACTGCGGCCACGGGACCGACAATAGACGGCAAACAACCGCATTTCGGCCTGTTCCGCATCAAGACCGGCAAGCGCGGCTACTACGTCGTGCAATTGGCCAAGGAATGATTCGGCCGTTTTTCTGCGGAGTCGGCTCGGCCGGTTAATAACGGTCGCCCGATGCGGTTGGGGTGGCAGACCGCCGCAGCCGTGAAATCTTCAGGCGGCCGATATGGACGAACTTTCCCTGTACCAGCGCGTGCTGGGAGACGATTTCCAGCGTCTCGATCCGGTCCTCCAGCGATTCCATGGCAGCGACAGCGGCCGGGCCCGTGGCCGGCTCGAGGTCACTCGCCCCAGGCGCTGGTGGGCGCCGCTGGTCGCCTGGGCGTGCGGTTTTCCCGCCGCCGGTTCCAATGGGCTGCTGCTCGAAGTGCATGCGAGCGGCCGCGGGCAAAAGTGGGTGCGGTGGTTCGGCAGTCGGCCGCTGGTGACGACGCAGTACACCGGCGCGAGTGGACTGCTGGAACGTGACGGCCCGCTAACGCTGGCATTTGCCATGCAAGTGCGGTGGGGCGGACTGACGATGCGCTCGCAGCGCGCCTGGTTTTGCAGCGTGCCGCTCCCACAAGTCGTTTGTCCACAAGTGACCGCCGCTGTCCGGCCGGATCCGCAGGGGTGGCTGGTGCGGGTCCGCATCCGATTGCCGTGGCTTGGAGAGATCACGCGTTACGAAGGAAGAGTGATTTGCCATGACTGCCTCATTGAGCCTGCTGCTGCTTCAGGGAGTGCTCGGTGCGTTTGATACGCTCTGGTACCACGAGTGGCAGGCGCGGCTGCCATCGCGGGCACTGGCGGGGCGCGAATTGCTGCTGCACTCACTGCGGGACTTTGCGTATGCCATCGTGTTCGGATCCTTGGCCTGGGTTCAGTGGCGAGGGATCCTGGCATGGCTGCTGATTGCCGTGCTGGCGGCGGAGATCGTCATCACGCTGTGGGACTTCATCGAGGAGGACCTGCGCCGGCCGCTGCCGCCGGGAGAGCGCGTGATGCACACGATCATGGGAATCGTGTATGGTGCGTTCCTGGCTCGGCTGGCTCCGGAGCTGGCGGCATGGATGGTGCAGCCGACCGGCTTGGTCGCGACAAGCTATGGCTGGCTGTCGTGGCTCATGTCCGCCTTCGCCATCGGCGTCTTTTTCTCGGGAATCCGTGATCTGGTGGCCAGCTTCCGCCGGCCACCAGCTTGACCCCATCTGCCAATCGATTGCATCCCGCTTTGCAGGAGGTCGCCGTGCTCCGCTTGATCGCCTCGCCGACGCGCATCCAGGCCGCCGGCTTACCGCCCAAGCTCATTGAGGAATTCATCGGCCGCGTCGCCAGCCGGACCGACGCCGTGAGCATCGCCCGGATGACCAGCCCGGAAGGTTGGAGCGAGCCGAAGCAGACGCCCCAGTTCGATGAGTACACGGTCGTCCTGCGCGGCTGCCTGGTCGTGGATTCGGCCTCCGGGACTACAGAGGCCCGCGCTGGCCAGGCGATCATCGCACCCGCCGGCAGTTGGGTCCGCTACAGCACACCTCAACCGGGCGGGGCCGAGTACATCGCGGTTTGCCTGCCGGCATTTTCGCCAGCAACCGTGCATCGCGAGTCGTAGCAGGCAGAAGATGCGCCGTTGCCAGGTCGGTCGGCACACGGAGTGTGACTACTACTTCTTCGCCTTCCCCTTTCCTTTCGCTTTCGCTGGCTGCTCTGACCGCTCGAACTTAACCACCGTGCCGTCGTCCTTGTACTGCTGCTTGAGCTTCTCGAGCTGTTTCTTGAGATCCTTCACCAGCTCGGCACTAGCCGGATCGTTGTAAACGCTCCTCAGCTCCTGAGGATCTTTCTCCAGGTCGAACAGCTCCCACTCGTCGATCGTGTAAAAGTGGATCAGCTTGTAGCGATCGGTGCGAATGCCCAGGTGCGGATGGACGTGGTGCGGCTGAGGGAATTCGTAGTAGTGGTAATACACGCTCTTGCGCCAATCGGCCGGCGTCTTTCCCGTCAGCACCGGCACGAGGCTCCGGCCCTGCATGTCGGCGGGGACTTCAATGCCGGCGACGTCCAAAAACGTCTCGGCAAAGTCCAGGTTCATCGCCATGTCGGCCGTGACGCTTCCCGGTTTGACTTTGCCTGGCCAGCGCACGAGCAGCGGCGTGCGAAAGCTTTCCTCGTACATCCACCGCTTGTCGTACCAGCCGTGCTCGCCGAGATACCATCCCTGGTCCGACGTATAGAAGACGACCGTGTTTTCAGCCAGCCCCGACTCGTCGAGGTAGTCGAGCACCCGCCCCACATTGTCATCGACCGCATCGACGCAGCGGAGATAGTCCTTGACGAACCGCTGATACTTCCATTTGGTGAACCCTTCCTGCGTGAAGCGGGCCCCCTTGAGAAACTCGTTCTCCTCCTCGTAGGCCTTGGTGAACGCGTCCAATTGCTCTGGCGTCAGCCCTTTGGGAGGCACGAGCTTGAGATCATCGTCATTGAGGTCTTTGGCAACGGACATTTGGTTCGCCTTGGCCGGCGAGGCGCGGCCGGAGTAGTCGTCGAACAACGTCGGCGGCTCTGGGACGGTCACGTCCTTGTAGCGATCGAGATACTTCGGCCCTGGCTGCCAGTTCCGATGCGGCGCTTTGTGCTGATACATCAGAAAGAACGGCTTGCTCTTGTCGCGCTGGTTCTTCAGCCACTCCAGCGTCAGATCGGTGATGATCTCGGTCGTGTAACCCTCGTGCCTGATTGTTCCGGCCGCCGTCTTCATCGGCGGGTTGTAGTAAGGACCCTGCCCGATCAGGATGTTCCAGTAGTCGAAGCCCACCGGATCGCTGTTGAGGTGCCACTTGCCGATGACTGCCGTCTGGTAGCCCGCCGCCTGAAGCAGCTTCGGCGCGGTCTGCTGTTGGCCGTTGAACCAGGCCTGTGCCGAGTTGTCCGGAAAGCCGTTTAGGTGGCTGTACTTTCCCGTCAGGATCACCGCCCGGCTGGGACCGCAGATCGAGTTGGTCACAAAGCAGCGGTCGAACCGCATCCCCTCCCGCGCCAGCCGGTCGATATTCGGCGTCTTGTTCCGGTTGCTGCCGTAGGCGCTGATCGCCTGGTAGCCGTGATCGTCCGACATGATGAACAGGATGTTCGGCCGACTCGCCGCTTCAGCGGCGGGCGTTTCCATCGGCGGCGGCAAGGCAATTGCCGCTGCCACGAGCGCGATGGCCAATGCCGACCAACTTGCCTGGCGGGAGCAGGGGCGAACCAAACGGACAGCGATTTTGCAACTGGTGAAAAACATCGTCTCAGGCCCACGGTGAATTGTTCCCGACGCGCCCGGCATTGTCGCTGCCCAAGGGCACCAGGTCAAACACGGGAATGAGCCTGATCGGGGCAAGAAACGACTCGACCCGGCTGCCGCCCACAGCCGGGTCGAGTGAAGTTGGCAATATTCCGAGGGTCCGCTTTAGAAGTTCGCGCTCGGGCCTGGATTGATGTTTCCGACCATGTGGAAGTGGTTGTGGTCGATGTAGATCACTTCCTGGGAGTCCTCATCGACGAGCGTGTGCGGCACCGGCCAGCCCACGCGGGTCGTCTCGGAGTAGTAGATCGTGCACTTGTAGTGGCAGTGGTGGAGTTGCACAGGGCCGAGGAGCGGCACGACGCGCGGCGGATCGACGTAGTCGGCGATCTTGTCCTTGATGATGCGGACGTTGTTCCGCTGGTACTCATGCAGGAACGGCAGGCCCCCTTGGATCGGGTTGGCCCGCTCCCAAGCCCGCATCACTTCGTCGTCGCTGGGGGGATCGAGCGCTTCCGTCGGCGCTCCAGGGACCAGCGGCCCCAGGATCGGCACCTTCTCGTACCGCTCGTGATTCCAGAACTCGTCTTCCTTCTTCTTCTGGAAGTAGGGACTGACAGGAATGGGAATTCCCAGGATCCCCATGTCCACGCCGGCCTTCAGTCCGAGACAGCCCGTGGACGTAACGGACAGCGTGGCCCACACGACTGCGAGTGCCGCGATTGCGAACCTGTGAGACATGACAGTTCCTCTGGTCGTCGCGACGGCATGGTTGGCCGCCAGGCGGTGTCCTACCTTCATGGGGGTCGATTGATGAAACGGTCGCTGAGCGAGGGGCCCGCTTCCGTTTCCAGACCTATTTATCGTGTCAAGCTGTAACGAACTTGCAGGATTTTCCGGCGATCGGAAAAAAAGGGGGGAAGTTGGCGAAGGGACAGCGGCGGATGCTAGCGGCCCGCGCGGTTCGAGAATGTGAGGGCGTACGGGTGTGAGGGTATGTGGGTGTGAGGGTGTGCGGGTGGGAAGGCTCGAGCCCAACCGCAATCTCAAGTCAGTCGTCCGGACAGAGCCCACACCCTCATACTCTCATACCCTCACACTCCCCATACCGCGACCCGCCAGCGACAAACAGAAAACGAAAAAGCCCCGGCAGGTTGCTGGTCCTGCCGGGGCCTGGTGCGATCGTTACGCTGCTGCCCGTCCGTCGTTTAGTGGCGGCGGTCCTTGAAGTCCAGCATCCACCAGCCGTCGTCCCATTCCAGCGTCACTTTCCGCCAG
>DASRJP010000315.1:0-4516 GCA_035649415.1 Pirellulaceae bacterium
CTCAGACTGGCGTCCTCGCGCCTACATCGCTCCAGCCGCAGAGACGTTGTTTTTCGACGGGGGCACCCCCAATCGTTGCCGACCGCAATGCCAGAGCCTACAGAGCGTCCGCCAACCGACGCGCCGCCTTTCAACACAGGCTCGCCCTGTGCGGCTTTCAGAGCTGTTAACCGGCGGGTCGAATTCGAATTCGAGACCGGGGTGCGGGCTCGTCTTTGACTTCGCGCCCCCGCTTACCGCTGGGTCGACGACCGGCCAACTCCACCTCGCTGCTAATCCAGCTGAGCCACGCTTCCCATCGCGCGAACTCGGGCGGATGGTGGCCTACCGTTAGCTTCGGAGGATGAGGGTCTCTGGAGCGGGCCGGCAAGCTGTGCCGAATGTTCCTTTCTTGCTGCTGTTGCCAATTGCGATGGACCGATGCACTCGATATCGTGCGCAACCTTGACAGTTGCGGACGTGCTGGCATGCGTAATCAGGACCGCGGGAGTGAAAAACACGACGACACCCCTGCCGAGTAAGACTCTGCGCAGGGCAAGTAAGCCATGTTTACCCGTCGCACAGCGCTCGTCGCATGCCTCTTCCCAGCGTACTTAATTGCCGCTGTCTCAACCGCTGGCGGGCAGGGCGTGGTGTTGCCCGGAGTAGGGCCGATCAACCGGTCGATGGCCGGGGCCACGGTGGGAGCCCCTCTCGACGCGGCTGGGGCCATGCACTGGAATCCGGCGGCAATTGCCGGACTGTGTGAATCGGAGATCATGTTCGGCGCTGAGTTTCTGTACCCGCGTACCGAGGTGACTTCGACATTTCCGGCACTGGGATCGGGGTCGGACGACAGCAATTCCGGCGTCGCCGTGCTGCCGCTATCCGCGATCGTCTATCACCCGGACGATTCGGCATGGAGCTGGGGGCTGGGGATCTATGGGATCGGCGGCTTCGGCGTGAACTACCCGGCCAATCCCGGAAATCCCGTATTGTCACCGCCGCCCCCGGCGGGCGTCGGCGCCGGCGCGGTTTTTTCGCGACTAGCCCTGATCCAGATCGCCCCGACCGCAGCCGTCTGGATTACCGACCACGTGGCGATCGGCTTGGCCCCCACGTTCACGATGGCCGATCTGGGCTTGGACCCCGGGTTCTTCGCCTCGCCGGACGATGCTGATGGTGACGGCTTTCCCTCCTATCCCTCGGCTACACATGCCCGGTTGCATTGGGGGATCGGCTTTCAGATCGGCCTTTACTACCAAAGCGACGGACCATGGAGTTTCGGCGCCTCTTTCAAGAGCCCGCAGTGGTTTGAAAAGTTCCGCTTCAACGCCACCAATGAACAGGGTAACCCCCGAGACTTGGAACTGAAGCTCGATTATCCAATGATCGTTTCGGTGGGCGCGGGCTATCGCCCTTGCGATTGGATCACGTGGGCTACGGACGTTCGCTACACAAACTACAACGATACGGATGGGTTTGGCGACCCGGCGGCTTTCGACGCGACGGGAGCCATCACGGGGCTGGGCTGGCGGAGCGTCGTTTCTGCGGCGACCGGAGTGCATTATCAACTCAGCGCGGCAACTTCCGTCCGCCTGGGATATCTCTTTACCGAGAACCCGGTTCCCAGCGACGTGACCTCCTTCAACGTCGCCTCTTCTCCCATCTTTCAGCATGCGGTTTTCCTGGGAGCGTCGCAGCGACTATGCGGTTCGATCATGGTGTCGCTGTCCTATGTGCACCTGTTCGAAAACTCGATTCGCGGTCCCTTGGAAACGCCGCTGGGACCAGTGCCCGGCGCATCCGTGCAAATCGACCAGGTTAGCGACGCGCTCGCCGCGGGGATTCACGTCTTCTTTTAGATCCTCCCGCTGGCATCGGTCGACAGGCTTTTTTCGGGCTGCCGTCCGCGGCGGACAGCGCCGTTTCGCGGCTGTTGGCATGCGCTCTGTCCGCGACCGGCAGGCGGGCTTTCCCGCATGGCTGCGGGTATCATGGACCAACCACGAGCGGTTCATGACCACCACAATCGCCAAAGAGTTCTCGGGCACGGAGCGGTTCGTCATCGAGCGGCGGCTCGGCGCCGGGGGCATGGGAGTCGTTTATCAGGCGTACGATCGCCAGCGAAACGACCGCGTCGCGTTGAAGACGTTTCTCCACCTTGATCCGGCTGCGATCTACTACATCAAGCAAGAGTTCCGGACGCTGGCCGACGTGACCCATCCGAACCTTGTCTCGCTCTATGAGTTGATCTCGGACGGCGAGCAGTGCTTCTTTACGATGCAACTGCTGGAGGGAGTTGATTTCCTGTCGTACGTATGGGGACTCGGACCGGGGGCGGACGTTGCCAGCGACAGGGAGCGCCCCTCGTCATCGGCAGGTGATGCCGAGACCGTGGTCTACATTCCTGGTTCGAAAGTGGATGGCCACTCGACGGTCACGGAACTCGACGCACAGACACTCAGCCGCGCAGCGCCCCTCAAATTGGACCGATTGCGCGGAGCGCTGAAACAGCTCGTTGAGGGCGTTTGCGCCTTGCACCGTGCCGGCAAGCTGCATCGGGACATCAAACCGAGCAACGTTTTCGTGACGCGAGACCAGCGTGTGGTATTGCTGGACTTCGGGCTCGCCACGGAGTTGGCGGAGCCGGCGGACGAAAGCTCGGCGCTGGACTGCGTGGTCGGGACAGCCTTTTATATGTCGCCGGAACAGGCAGCAGGGTTGCCTGCTACTAGTGCCAGCGATTGGTATTGCGTGGGTGTGATGCTCTTTCAGGCATTGACCGGACGGCTCCCGTTTGCAGGCAGCAAAAGTGGAGTGCTGTGGGAAAAACAAAACTTGGACCCGCCACCGCCCAGTGAGCTTTCGCCAGGCATTCCAGAAGATTTGAATGCGCTGTGTGTTGATCTGCTGCGCCGCAATCCCGCGGGGCGGCCAACGGACAAGCAGGTGCGGCGCCGCGTGGGCAGTTCGCTCGGCTCAGCGCCCGAATCGAATGAGCCGGTCCTTCGGCAAGCGGCCCCCTTTGTGGGACGCCAACAACATCTGGAGGTGCTGAGCGATGCCTATGCTTCGCTCAAACGCGGTCGCACGACCGTTGTCTTCGTCCATGGTCGATCGGGCATGGGCAAAAGCGTGCTGGTTGAGCGGTTCTTAGAGAGTCTCCGGCGTGAGGACGTAGTTATTCTCGCCGGCCGCTGTTACGAACAGGAATCGGTGCCCTACAAGGCCCTCGACAGCCTGGTCGACGCCTTGAGTCGCTATCTGCTGCGCCTGACTGACGTTCAGGTCGAAGCGGTGTTGCCGCGGGATGTGGCGTCGCTGGCACGCGTCTTCCCCGTATTGCGGCGCGTGGGAGCCGTGGCCAATGCGCCGCGGCGCTCGGTCGAGATTCCCGACCAGCAGGAACTGCGACGACGGGCCCTTGGCGCGCTGCGGGAGTTGCTGCTTCGATTGGGAGATCGCAGGCCGCTGGTTTTGTCGATCGACGACTTGCAGTGGGGCGACGTCGATAGTGCCAACCTGATCGCCGAGCTGCTCCGGCCCCCCGAACCGCCGCTGCTGTTGCTCCTAGGTTGTTATCGCAGTGAATATGCGGAAACTAGCCCTTGCTTGCGGGTCCTCTTGCAGCAGCCGGACAAAGCCTTTCAGATCGATCGCCGCGAGTTGGCGGTTGAGCCGCTCGCGGCTGGAGAAGCGTGCAGCCTGGCCCTGGCATTGCTCGGCTGCGATACGCCGGCGGCACAAGCCGCCGCAAACTCGATTGTTCGGGAATCGCGCGGCAACCCGTACTTCATCTATGAGTTGGTCCGCCATGTCCAGGCGGGGGCGAACCTCGCCGACCATTCGTCGTCACACGAAGGGCCAACGCTGGAGCAAGTGCTGTGGGACCGAATTCATAAGCTGCCGGAGGCTGCCTATCGTTTGCTCGAAGTTGTTGCCGTGGCTGGTCAGCCGCTGAAACAGGCCGACGCCTACCGCGCCGCCCGGCTAGCTCCGTCCGAGCGTGCGGCACTGAAAGTGCTGCGTGCCGACCACCTGGTGCGCAGCACGGGCCTGGGGGACGACGACGAAATCGAGACCTTTCACGACCGGATCCGCGAGACCGTGGTGGACCGCTTGCCCCCTGGTGGGCTCAAGGACTGCCATGGGCGGTTAGCCGTCGCATTGGAAGCCTCGTCCAATGCCGATCCCGAAGCATTGGCCATCCACTTGCAAGCGGCCGGCGAACTGGCCCGTGCCGGTCATTACTACGCCGTTGCTGCGGACCGGGCTGCGGCGGCATTGGCGTTTGTTCGCGCGGCCCGGCTCTATCGTCTCGCGTTGGAGTTCCAGACGACCGACGTTCCGGCCAGCCGCAGCTTGCGCACTCGACTGGGCGACGCCCTCGCCAATGCCGGCCGAGGCGCCGAGGCCGCCCATGAGTACCTGGCAGGCGCGGCCGGAGCGCCGGCGGCCGATGCGCTGGAACTTCAGCGTCGGGCGGCCATGCAATCGCTCATCAGCGGCCATATCGATGACGGACTTCAGGCCC
>DASRJP010000316.1:0-3964 GCA_035649415.1 Pirellulaceae bacterium
TAGCGCCGCTGCCGCCAGCAGCACCAATACGATGAACGCCCGATTGAACCAGTGCCCCACAGTCAGCCTCCCGACAAGCGGCATCACGGCCAGGATCGTCATCACCGCGCCGGGAATCACTAGCGCCCCGATGTATTCCTGCGTGCCGTGGAAATACTTCAGCAGTTGAAACAAGAACAGGTAGTACCACTCAGGCCGAGCGGCCGAATACTGCTCGGCCGGATCGGCCGGCGCGCCCAATTCGGCCCCGGCTTTGGCCACGTCGAGCTTCCCTTGCACCAGCCCCGCAACGTCGAAATGGATGACGCACAAGAGCACGATCACTAGTAGCACCAGGCAGCCGATTGCGTCGAAGAGAACCTGCTTGGGCCAGAAGTAATCGTCCGCGCGTCCCGGCGTGATCGTCGCCATGATTCCATGCTTGCGGAACATGGCCACGTGCAAGCCGAGGAAAACGATGAGCAGCGCCGGAAGCACGCCCATATGCATCGCGTAAAAGCGCGTCAGCGTGTGATGGCCGTACTCGTTGCCGCCAACCGCCAGTTGCTGAAGCTCCTTGCCCACGAACGGCACCAGCGTCGCCAGGTTGGTGGCGACATTGGTCGCCCAGTACCCCTTTTGATCCCACGGCAAAAGGTAGCCGGTTAGCCCCAGACCGAGCACGAGTTGCATCAGAACCAGTCCCAGCCAGTAATTCACTTCGCGCGGCGCGCGGTAGGCGCCGTCCCAGATCACTTGCAAGAGATGTAGCGCCATGACGATTACCATCGCCTGGGCCATGAAGTGGTGAATGCCGCGGACGAGCCAGCCGCCAGCCATCTGGTGCTGGATGTAGTAGACGCTTTCATAAGCGGTCTGGCTGGAGGGGCTGTAGGCCATCGCCAGGAAGATGCCCGTAATCGCCTGCGTGACGAAGGCGAACACGAGCATGCTGCCGGTGATGTATCGCAGACGAGCGCCGCTGGGAATATTCTCGTACAGCGCGTCGTGAACGAAGCGACGGATCCCGGTGCGGCTGTCGAGCCAGTCGAGAAATGGTCGGATCATGGCTTGGGTTCTTGCTTCTCTTTGCCGGGATAGTAATTGACGAACTCAACCCACACCTCCCCTTCGGACAGCTTCGCCTCATCGACCTTGAGCTGGTCCATGTTGCGGGGACTGGGAGAGGGCATGATGCGCTTGCCGTCGAGCTCGAAGGAGCTGGTGTGGCAGGGGCACTGGAAACACTTGCGGTCCGACGAATAGGCCACGAAACAGCCCGCATGCGGACAAATGGCGTTAAAACACTCCACCTTGCCGTCATGGTTCCGCAAATAGACCGCCCCTACCGGCTGCATCGGCTCCAGGTTCCAGGCGTCCTTCAAGTCGGCAATCACGGGGACTTGCACTGGGGTGCCGTCGGCCGGGATGGCGTCCTTGGTGGCGACTCGCAACAGCTTGGCGCCATTCTCTTCGCCGGCCCCTTTTTCTCCTTTCTTCTTGCCGCGCAGGATGGGATCGAGAAAGACCAGCGCGCCGGCGCCCAGCGGAAACAAACTGACAATGCCGCCGATCATCGTCGCCAGGATTGCCGCCAGCACGTGGCGGCGTGGCGGCTGCTCCGCCGCAGGCAAGAGCGGCGGCGCAGGCGACCTGGGACTGGACGCACGCGGATTGAGAGAGCGTTGCATGGGGAACTCCCAGAAAGGGGCCTTCCAGGCCGGAGTCGTTTTGTGGCAGGTGGGCGGGGCCAGGCGGGGCGATGCGGCAAGGGAACCGTGTTCGCGGCATCGAACTACAATTATCGCATCGCCGCGCGCACAGCGTCAAGAACGCGAGTGCGCACCTCTTCCAGCGTTCCGGGGAGCGATGCGCCAGCCGCCGCCTTGTGTCCCCCGCCGCCGAACTGCTCCGCCAGCTTGCTGCAATCGACATCGCAGCGGCTGCGGAAGCTGATCTTGAAGCCGCCGCCGGGCTGTTGCACGAAGATCGCGGCGAATTGCGTCCCCGCGACGGTGAGCGTCAAGTTGATCGCGTCCTCGGTGTCGCTGGGGAGTGAGCCGGTGCGGGCGAAATCATCTACCAGCACGTAAGTGTGGACCAGTCGGCCGCCGAGTTCCGCCGTCGTCCGCGCCAGGATCTCGCCGCGGAGCTTCACCCGCCCCAGCGTCTCCTGCTCGTACAGCGCGTTGTAAATCGCCGCTGGATCGGCGCCGGCTGCCACGAGCCGCGAAGCATAGCGGTACGTGTCGCTCGTCGTGCTGGCGAAGCGGTACCAGCCGGTGTCCGTCGCAATCGCGGCAAACAGCGGCATCGCCATCTCGGGCGTGAGCTTCACGCTCAGCGCATCGGCCGCATCGACCACCAGCCTCCCGGTCGCTTCCGCGCTCGTGTCTTTGAATTCCTCCGCCCCCAGATCGTCGGCACTGCGGTGGTGGTCGAGAACGATCTTCTGCGCCCGCGAGCCGCGGAGCACGTCGGCCATGTGACCAAGCTGCTGCCAGGCGCTGGTATCCAGCACCATCAGCACTTCGGCGTCTGCCAGCTCCCCCGCCTGCACGTGCTGTCCGATCACGCGGATTTTTTTGGCGGGATCGATGAACGCCAGATTTGGCGGCGTCGCCTGCCCGTTGACGATCCGCACTTGCTTGCCGAGCGATTCGAGCACCAGCGCCAGCCCCAGCTCGCTTCCCAGTGCATCGCAATCTGGGCGAACGTGGCTGGTGAGTAAAAATTGCTGGTGGGCGCGGATGATTTCGGCAAAGCGGGGCCAGTGGATCGTCATTGGCAGGTCGGTCCGGGACTAAGTGAGGGAATTCCCCATGATAGTCGCGATTGCTGATCGCGTGAGTGGGGCAACCGGGCAGCTAAGTCAGCAACTTCGTGGCCGCAAGTGTCGCTGCGATATCGGCAGCGAGTTGGACTTTCAGCGCCAGGGCGCCGGCAAACGTCTGCACGCCTCGGAGGCGGGACAAAAAGTCGACTGCGATCGGCTCCCCGTAGAGCGAGCCGTGAAAGCCAATCAGGTGGGCTTCGACTTTGACAGCATTTTCGCCAAAGGTCGGCGCAGGACCGATGTTGATGGCCGCGGGCCAGCGATCTTCGCCGACGTACCCCCGCCCGGCGTAGACCCCGTGCGCAGGCAGCAGCGTATCGATCGCATCGACATTGGCTGTGGGAAAACCGATCTTCTGGCCGCGGGCGGCGCCGTGGGTCACCATGCCGCGGATGCGATAGGGCTCGGTGAGAAGCTCGCGGGCCTGGGCAACCTCTCCAGCGGCAATCAGCGCGCGGATGCGGCTGCTGGAAACGATGTCACCATCCATGACCAGTGGCTCGACGATCTCCAGTTGCATCCCCGCAGTCCGGCAGAGTTGCGCGAGCAGCTCGATATTCCCGGCCCGATGCTTGCCGAAGTAAAAATTCGGCCCCTCGACCATCGCCTGGGCGGCCAGCTCCTGGCGGACAATCCGGGCAAAAAACTCTTCCGGCGACAGCGACAGGAGTGCTTCATCGGTCGGATAGGCGATGACCGCGTCAACACCCAAATCAGCCAGCAATTCCGCCTTGCGATCGGTCCAGGTCAGCGGCGGCGGCGCCTTGTCAGGCCGCAGCAGTCGAACCGGGTGGGGATCGAACGTGAAGACGATCGACGGACCGCTTACCTCCTTCGCCTTGGCCAGCAGCCGCTGAATGATCCGCGCGTGCCCCCGATGCACGCCGTCGAAATTGCTGATCGTCACAGCGCCGCCGCGGAGGGCGGTTGGAAGATCGTCGAGGGAGCGGAAAAGCTGCATGGGTGGGAGAACAGCAAGGGTTCGCTCAAACCGGCAATTGCAAATTGAACATTGCAAATTGCAAAATGCAAATTGCAGGCATGATCTCCAATTTGCAATTGGTGTTGATTTGAGTCAGCCAACGGTTTTCATTGCCCGAGGCAGAAATTGAATCAAATCCCGGGCGATCAGAGAGACCTGCCCAAGCT
>DASRJP010000317.1:0-3588 GCA_035649415.1 Pirellulaceae bacterium
CAATTAAGCTGTCGTCGTTCACGAACGCCGAGCCGCAAACAACTTCGTTAGGAAGGTCCGGCTTGATCGAGCGATGGACCTTTCCCGTTTCGGCGTCGAAAACGCGGATCGCGTGAGCAAATGGCCCGGAGCAGGCCAGCAACTTGCCGTTGGGCGAATAGGACAAGACCGTCGTTTCTGTATCATGCCGGAAACGCCGCGTGCCGACGCGGAACTTGGCGCCCATTGGGAGCGGCTCGCCATCAGAGTCCTTCAACGAGACTACATCACCGGTTGCCTCCAATTTCAATTGTTGACCCGTTAGCACGGAACTCAAGAAACCTGACAAAATTGTGGCAACGCAAGAAGTCCTGATTCGATTCATGATTGCCTCCAACAACCGGGTTCCCAAAAGTCGGCCGCCGACCGTGGTAACTGCGCACTATTGCTCTATTTCCCAAGGCCGCAAGGGTCACTCGGCCGCGGCGGCACCGCACCTCCCGTGGCCCGCACGCAGAGAACGCCCGTCGGCAGTACGGTTCCTTTTCTCTGCCCGCGATTAGAAAAGAGGATTCCGTAGTTGGTCGCGGGTGGGTGGCACGGATGACAACCAGAGTGCCGCGGGCATTTTGTCTGTGCTGAACTGCGGATCGCCTTGCCGCGGAGCCAATGTCGCAAGCTTCATTGTGACAGGAGGCCGCCCCGGCGGCAATTGATCCCGCCGCAGCGCGTGCGGTAGCTCGTCACGGCGCTTGCCGATGGGGGACCGACCCTCACGCCCTTGTCCCGTGGGTGAACGAGATGGTGAGCTAGAAACCCCCGACCGCCCTAGCTCACCAACTCCTTCACCATCCGCCCAAGGCGAATGGGATCGGGGAATGCACCAACCTTACAAACCGGTTGGGGTCTGGCCGCGTCTGGAATCCGGACGGGATTGGGGTGAGAATGAGCACTGCACTGCCGCGGGGGAGCGGCGCCGGTTGCGGCTTCGCTTGGGAAGAGTCAAAACGTGACAGATCGCCGCGTTACTCCACATGACGACACGGGCACGGCGACGAGCCTGCTCGCGCGGGCCGCCGCACGGCAGGTCGATGCCTGGGAAAAGCTCGTCAGCCTGTATGGGCCGCTGATCTACCGCTGGTGTCGCCGCTGGGGGCTCCAGGCGAGCGATGCGGAAAATGTCGGACAAGAGGTGTTCATTCGGGTGGCCAGCGGGCTGGGGGAGTTCCATGGAAACCAGCCGGGAGATACCTTTCGCGGCTGGCTGTATCGCATCACCCATAACTGTTTCGTCGATCACCTCCGCCGTCGCGACGCCTCCAGCAGCGGCAGTGGCGGCAGCGATGCGCGGGAAAGGCTCGAGCGGCTTTCCGCTTCGCCGGCTGAGTATGCAGACGACCCGGCAATGGCCAGCCAGGACGACGCCCTGCTCTACCGGCAGCTCGTGGAGTTCATCCGCAATGAGTTTTCGGATCGGGATTGGACGGCCTTTTACCGCGTGGTGATCGACGGGATCGCGCCGGCCGAGGCCGCCGAGGAACTGAACGTGAGCGTGAATGTCATCTATCTGGCCAAATCTCGCGTGCTGCGGCGCGTGCGCGAGGAGTTTGCGGGGCTGATACCGGCCGAAACGTAGAACGCCTAACATAAACCCGAAGCGTGAGCGAGAGGCGCGGGTGAAGACGCGCAATTCGCTCGCTTACGATTCATTCCTCGCTTACGCTTCGGGTTAGTGTTCGGGAATCTGATGGGTAAGACCGACGGTAATCGAGAGTCGTTCGTGGCTTCGGCCGCCGGGCAAGGCTGCCCCAGCGCGGACGCGCTGACCGCCTTTTCATCCGGAAAACTTTCCGAACAAGAGCTGCTCACGATTGCCGACCACGTAACTCACTGCACCACGTGCGACGAGACGCTGCGGGGGCTGGCCGCGGACAGCGACTCTCTGGCCCGCCGGCTGCGGGAGGCGGTGCACCAGTCGCATCCCGTCCAGGAGCCAGGCTGCCTGCGCATGCAAGCGGCGGCCAAGGCCATTGCCCAGCGGGGACAGGAATCGGCCACGATGGACACGCTCCGCGACCTCGATTCCGGCTCGAGCGAACTGGGGCGGGTCGAGCCAGTGGCGGCGCTGGAGCGAACGACTGCCGCCGCGCCGCAGTGGACGCTCGCGCCGCCGCTGTCCCCGCCGGCGAGCATCGGCCGCTTCCAGATCCGCTCGCGGCTGGGGCAAGGTGGATTTGGAACCGTTTTCCTGGCGCACGATCCGGACCTCAACCGGCCGGTGGCCATCAAAGTTCCCAAATTTGCCGACGAAACGACCGATGAGAGCGTCCGTTCGTTTCTGGAGGAGGCCAGGATTGCCGCCGGGCTGAAGCATCCGGCCATCGTGGCCATCTACGACGTCGTCCGCAGCGAGGACAAGAGCTGCTACATCGCGATGGAGTACGTCGAAGGGGAGTCGCTGAAGGCCGCGCTGGCGCAGGGAAAGCTGCCGGTGCAGCGGGCCGCGCAAATCATCGCGCAGGCGGCCAGTGCCGCGCACGTCGCGCACAAAAAGGGGCTCGTGCACCGCGACCTCAAGCCGGGGAACATCCTGCTCGATGCCGACGGGCACGTGAAGATCGCCGACTTCGGCCTGGCGGTGCACGAGGACCAGCAGCGGTCGCGCGTGGGGGAGAAGGCGGGGACAGTGGCCTACATGTCTCCGGAGCAGGTCCGGGGCGACGTCCACCGGTTGGACGGCCGCTCGGACATCTGGAGCCTGGGCGTGCTGCTGTATGAAATGCTCACCGGCCGCCGCCCGTTCAGCGGCACTCCGGCGCAAATGCGGGACGAGATTCTGCACCGGCTTCCCAGGCCCCTGCGGCAAATCGACGACACAATCCCGGCGGAGCTGGAACAGGTTTGCCTCAAGTGCCTGGCGAAAGAAGCGGACCAGCGCTATTCGACGGCCGGCGACCTGGCGCAGGCGCTGGCCCCCTGGCAGCGCGGCGAAGTTGAAACAGCGCCGCGGCGGCGCAGGCCGTGGCCCCGCTGGGTGCGCCCCGTCCTGGTGCTGGCCGGCTGCGTGCTGATCGCGGCCGTGGCGGTGTCAATTTTCCTGCCGCCCGAAGTACCGTTTCGCGTCGATCGGATGGCAGGGCTTATGGAGCCGGTGGATCTCCTGGATCGGCCGCCGGAGGAGATTTTTGCCAAGGCCAAGGGGGAGGAACACTGGGAGCATCGCTTCAAGCGGCACGTCCGCATGGATTCGCCCACCACCACGCTGCTGGGACTGGGCACGACGCAGTCGGACTGGTATCGGCTGCAAGTCCGGATGACCAAGTCGGGGCCGATCGGCAGCTCGGGCCTGTTCCTGGGGCTGCGGCGTTTGTCGCCGGAGGATAAGCGGAGCTTGTGGGAGTGCCAGGCAATCACCGTCAGCCGCACTGCCGGCGGCCCGGCACTCGTTGAGCGAGAGCTATTGACGCTCGAGGAATTGCCCGGCCGAAGATTCGTGATCAGCAAACGCAACAGGGTCGCCAGCGTCCCGCTCGACGATCCGCCCTTGGATCGGTTGATCCTGGAAGTCACGGTGAAGGGAGGGCAGATTGCCGACGTCCGCTCGCAGGG
>DASRJP010000318.1:0-21318 GCA_035649415.1 Pirellulaceae bacterium
GGCCACCGGCTGGAGTGCCTTGGCGTCGCAGCCGCCGACTTCCTGAAGCGCGGTGCTGTTGCGATAGAGAACCTTGAGCACCGGCAGCGCGGCCTTCTCGCTCGGCAGCTCGCGCGACATGTGGAACGACGGCATGAGGGCCATGAGCGTATGGAAGCCGACGTAGTGCTCGCCGCCGAAGGCCCGGGCGTTGGCCAGCGAGCCGGCCGCCACGAGATCCTTGAGCGTCGTGCCGGCTTTCATTTTTTCCACGACCGCCGCCAGCAGCTTGTCCGGTGGCGTTCCCTGAAGAAATTCCACCAGCGGCTCGAGGCTGCCAAAGGTCAGCTTCCCTTCCTGCTCTGCGGCCAGCAGCGGCGAAAACCCTAGATCGGCCGCGAGGGAAGCCCCCACGCTGGCGGCAATCATGCCACGGCCAAGGTCGGACAGAAACCGGCGGCGAGTGGGGATGTAGCTGGCAGGCATTGGGGATTCCTTGCTGATAGGAGAGTTGGCAAAGTGAAAGTGCGGGCGAGGTTCCGGTTATTGTAATCGATCGGCAGGGGCGGCCGGCAAGCAGTATCTGGATCTGGACTTTCACGGAGCGGCGGCCGCTCCTTTTCCATAGAACGGGGTGGCGTTACAGGGGCTCTGCTGGTTAAGGGCTGTGAGGCCAGCCTATGAACTGGACTATTTCAATCGACTAGAATGCCCTCCTGGGCCACCAACTCTTCTGCCCAGCGATTTAGTGTCTGCTGACTCACCCTCTCCGCCGAGTCCCCCTCTCCTGCCCCGCCGGCGGTGGTTTCAGTTCCGGCTGCGGACGCTGATGGTGTTCATGGTGATGGTTGGCGGATTCCTCGGCTGGTGGTTTCATCCGTTCGTCGTGGAAACGCGGCGCGACGACGGCTCGCTGCGGACGCGGTTTGAGCTGCGGCGAGACTGGCGCGGCCGCCGGGTCTCACATGGGACGCAAACCTGGTATTTGCGCGATGGGACGCGATTTAAGAGGACCGACTATGGCACACCGCTGGGGGACGACGATTTTTATTCGTTGTTACCACGCGACGGGGATTTTGACTCGCTGATCTGGTTGATTACGGAAACAATCGAGCCCGAGTCGTGGGGCAGCAACCTGTCGTTGCAAATCGCCGGCGGGCAAACGGTCGAACCTGACGACGAATCGCTGTCAAATCGAATTGAGATGATCGAGCTTCCCCGCTGAGATACAATGGCCGCATGACTCGGGCGGAATCTCATCCAGCCGACGAACCGTCATTGCCGACCGACGCCCCGGCCGCCACCCCTCCCTTGCCCCGCCGCCGCTGGTTTCAGTTCCGGCTGCGGACGCTGATGGTATTCATGCTTCTGGTCAGCATTCCATTGGCAGCGCTGGCGTGGCGGTTCCAGCGGGCGCGAACTCAAGCGGCAGCGGTGGCGACGATTCGCAAACTCGGCGGAAACGTCACCTATGACAGTGACGGTGACTTTGATTCCAAGGGCATGCCGATCGTACGTACGGCCCTAATTCCAAACTGGTTCCGACAGCTTTGCGGAATGGATTTTTTCCAAAACACGGTAGGTGTGCTTTCGCCGAACAGTCCGCCCAACTCTGATAGCGACTCCATCAGGTTTTGGCAGGCAGTGGATGAACTTCCGAGGCTTAAGCTGGTTCACGCTGACGGACCGTGGGTCGTTCCCAGCGCTGCGGCCAAGGCGCTCGTAGGGAAAACTGAGCTAAAGTACTTGTCATTGCGGTCCGCCAACCTCGGCGACGACGATCTGCACTTTATCCGCAGCTTGCGACAGCTCTACGGACTTGACTTGAATGGCAGCGCGGTTTCCGACCGGGGCGTTCGATTCCTGGTCGGATTGCCGAAACTAGGGATTGCCGACCTTCGCGGAACCGCAATATCCGCTCGGGGTATCGACGATTTCGAGCGGCATTATCCGACGGTCAGTCTTGGACACGACTGAAGACTACATGGAGACACGGGATGCATCGGATTGTCATTGCAGCGGCGTTTGGATGCCTGGTGTTGGCGAGCAATGGTCTTTCTGCCGCTCCCAACCTCATCCTCTTCGTCACCGACGACATGGGGGCCGATGCCGGCTGCTACGGCAATTCGGTGATCCAGACACCGAATCTCGACGCGCTGGCCCGCGGCGGCATTCGGATGACGGACGCATTTTGTACGACGGCGAGCTGTAGCGCCAGCCGAAGCGTGATTCTGACCGGCCTCTACAACCACGCCAACGCCCAGTTCGGCCACGAGCACGCGTATCACCACTTCCGCACGTACGACAACGTCAAGTCGCTGCCGGTGCTGCTGTCGGCGGCCGGCTATCGCACCGCCCAGATCGGCAAGCTGCACGTGGGGCCGCCGGAAGTCTACAAGTTCGATCGCATGCTCCCAGGCAATGCCCGCAGCCCGGTTCAGATGGCTGAGAATTGCCGCGAATTGATCGCGGAGAAAAGCGACAAGCCGTTCTTCCTCTATTTCTGCACGGCCGATCCGCATCGGGGAGGCGGGAAAGTTGGCGAAAGTAGGCCGCCGCTCCGCGGCGGCAACGGGAAGACAAAGTCTCAGGAAGAATCCGGGCGCGCGACGGAGTCGCGGCCTACTTTACTCCCCGACGCCTTCGGCAATCGGCCGCAAGGCTGGCCCGGCATCAAGGAAGTGAAGTACGAGCCGAAAGACGTGATCGTCCCGCCGTTTCTGCCCGATACTCCTGCCTGCCGCGCGGAGCTGGCGCAGTACTACCAGTCCGTTTCGCGGATCGACCAGGGGCTCGGGCGGCTGATGGAGATCCTCAAGGAGACCGGCCACGACGACGACACGCTGGTCATCTTCACCAGCGACCACGGCATTGCGTTTCCAGGGGCGAAGACGAATTTGTATGACGCCGGAATGCGAGTGCCGATGGTAGTACGGCTGCCGGCGGTTCGGCGTGGGTCTCCGGACCCCGCCGAAAGCACTGACCAAAGGTCTCCGCCTGGCAACGAATCCAAAAGACCTACGGTCGGGGCCGTGGCACGGTCAGGAGACCGGCCACAACAACGCAGGGGACAGGAGCCAGGGGACAGAGTCTGTCACGCGATGGTGAACCACGCCGATCTCACGCCGACGCTGCTCGATTTCGCGGGCGCGCTGCCGAAGGATCACAAGTTCCACGGCCGATCGTGGAAGAACGCGGTGACCGAGGAGAATCCCAAGGGCTGGGACGAAGTGAACGCCTCGCACACGTTCCATGAGATCACGATGTACTACCCGATGAAAGTGGTCCGCATGCGGACGCACAAGCTGATCTGGAATATCGCGTACCCCCTCCCCTTCCCCTTCGCCTCCGACCTGTGGGAAGCCTCGACCTGGCAGGACGTTTTCCAGCACGGCCCCGATACAGCCTACGGCAAACGAAGCGTCCGCCAGTACATCCACCGGCCGCAGTTCGAACTGTACGACCTGGCCGCCGATCCAGACGAAACGAAAAACCTGGCCGACGATCCGCAGCATGCGAAGCTGCTGGGCGAGCTGAAAGAGAAGCTCAAGGCTTTTCAGAAGCGGACGGAGGATCCGTGGATTTTGAAATGGGACTATGAGTAGCCCAAAGTCTGCAATGTAGTCGAAGCGATCCGAGTTCAAGCTTCAAAGTTCAAAGTCGTAGCCGGCAACCTTGAACTTTGAACCTTGAACACCGCCGCGTTAGTTTTCCGGCCCGATATACAGCACGTCCTCTCCTCCCTTGCCCCGCCGGCGGGCCCGCGGCGGCAGCGGCGGAACAGGCGTGTTCTCGTCGATGTACATGACTTCCATGGGCGTGCCGGCGGCCAGTTGCACTGTCTCACCGCGACGCTGGTATTTGACGACATTGGGGAGCGAAATTTGCACTTTGTCCCGCAGGGGACGGATATCGACGGGCAACTCGAAGCCGCACTCCTGCTCGTACCAATTCTTGGCCGCGTAGTTGGCCGCTTTCTCCACGTTGATGTACGCGCCGCGGGCCACATCCCACAATCGCTCGCAAAGGATGTCGAGCGTCAGTTCGGGCGACCACGGCAGGCCGATCTCCGCCAGGTTCAGAAAGCCGCTGAAAGACACATTTGGGTGCACGATCGGCGTCAGCCAGCGCACGTCCGGCGGCCGCTCGGGATACGAATACGGCATTCGCAGATCGACCTGGTGCAGCTCGATCACCGAGACGTCAGTGCTCATCCCCTCGCGACCGAGCCCTTTGCCGCGAAATGTCAGGGTGTAGCGATCGGGGGGATCGCCGGCCGGCTCCAGCGCGAGGATCGTGCTTTCGCCGCGGAGCGCCTCGAGGGCAGCCAGGTCGCTCTTGAGTCGGACAGTTCGAGACTCGGGGTCCATCAATTGGTCCTATGGGCTGTTACCACCAAGGCACAAAGACACAAGGGATACACCAAGCCGAGAACGGATAACTTCAACGCCGAACCAATTAATGGATTGTCATCCGAACGCTTTTTGTGACTGCTCTGTGAATTCGTGCCTTTGTGGTTTCTCAGCCGGACTTGACAATACCTAACCACATTCTAATTCGCCGCCTCGGTCTCGTTCTTGGCTCGCGGTGGAGGGGGCGGCACCAATTCGTCATCCGCCAGCGAAGAATCTGGTTTTTTCCCTGCCACATAGGTCAGGCCCCAGGCCACCGCCCCCAGCACCACGATGCTCCCGCCGATCACCCACCACAGGGTGCGGATCCCCAAAAACGTACCCGCGGCCTCCCCCTTCTCATCTTCGGGCTTGTTTTCCAGGGACTTCAGCCGTGTTTGCTGTTCCTTGGCCGTCACCAGCAGCCTCTCGTGCTTGTCCTGCCACGATTTGGCGGTAGTGGTCATCTCGTCAAGCTTGTTTTTAAGCGCATCGATGTCCTTCTGGCCATCTTCCACGGCCGCGACCAGCTCCTGCTCTCGGGCGCGAAACAGCGGACCCTCGGTGCGGGCCCGCTCCAGCAGCTCCTCCTGGGCGGCAATCTGCGCGGCGGTTCCATCGGGCGCTCCCTTCAGCTCACGGAGAATCCGGTCGTAGACTCGCTGCTGGGCCGCTTCTCGCACCTCGGCGTCGCGAGTTTCCAGGTAGGCATCAAGTTTCTGGACCAGAGCAGCCGTATCGGAGACCTTGTCGTCGCCAATTGGTGGCCCGATCATCTTCCAGGCGATCAGCGCCAAAAAGCAGAACTGGAGCGCGAGCATCCCAATGACGGCCAGCGGTTGCCAGGCGGGCTGCGGCGGCGGCTGCGGCACATGAATGATCGGACCAGGATAGCCGGAGGTGGTGGCGGGCATGGCAATTCCCTTTCCTTCCAATTGCTGAACGTACAGTTCCAGTTCCTGCTGGCGGAAGCGCGAAGCGACGACGTAAAAGCCGCCGACGCGCTTTTTGCGATGCCGCGAGTCGCCGGTCCACTGAAAAAAGGCCCGGTCGCCGCGGCACGGGTCGATGACGTAGGCCACATCGAGCCGCTTGTTGAAGAAGTTGTCGCAAATGAACATGTCCATGCCCGACAGGAACACGCCCCAGTCGGGGTGCGTGTGGTACCAGCCGGCCATCGCCAGCTCGGCGGGAAATTCGTCCCGCCGGCGGGTGATCGCCGCCCATGTGTCGTGCGTGAACGTGAAGCTCCCCTTGGTGCTGTGGTAATGCTCCGCCCGCAGGCTGTCGGTGATCAGGACGAATGGATTTCCGTCCTCATCCTCACAGTGGGCGCCGAGCAGCACGCCGCCCAGCTCGACGCTGGTGTCGCTTTCCGCGTGCAGCTCCATGTCGGCGACGACGTCCAAATCGACAAAGATCGGCAGCTCTCCGTCACGCGGCGCGCCGTAGGCGACGACGGCGAAGTGCTTGTTTTGGTCGGGGCGCAGTTGCTTCTGCGGCCGGGCCGTTTCGACTTCGCCGAATTGGATGTCGTCGTTCACAATGGCTAGTAGGCACGCTCCGTGTGCCGTTGGTCATCAATTCAGAGTGGTCATCGTTGTGACATGAAGGAACGGCACACGGAGTGTGCCTGCTACTGATTCCGATCCCCCGCCAGCAAAAACACGGCTGCTTGCTGGCCGTCATTGATCCGCACGATGTCGTAGGGCGGAATGCCTAGCGCGGACAAGGTCTGACCGGCCAGCTCATCGTGCGAGCCAACAGCATGCTGGAGCACCGGCTTGGCATGCGTGTGGCACTCAGGGCAGCGCGATTCCTCCATCCCTACCAGCGGCTGCGGACGCATCACGCGGCGGACGTGGCCGCAATGGCCGCAGTCGAGCGACTCCACCAGGTCGCGGTCGAGCTCCAGTGTCAGCGTATCATTGCCGGGAAAATGAGACTCGGCGGCGGCGAACAATTCGCGCGCGGTCGCCTTTTTGGCCGACAGCGCAAGTTCCACTGGCACCGGATACGTCTCGTGGCTCAGGCAATCCTCGCGGTGCTGGTACTTCGTCTTGTAAAAATTGTTCGCCAGCCCGTTGAACACCATGGCCTCGCCGCTGGCCGTCGGCATTCCGTGGATCAGCTTCAGGGCCTCCTGTGTCTGTAGCGCGCCGATCATCGAGGCGATGGTCGGCGCCGTTGGCACTTTGCCCGACTGCATATCCTCGCGCGAGAGTAGCGGGCAGCTATATCGCAGGTTGATCAGCCGGTAGTCGTTCTCCGTCATCGCGCATTCGTAGCACGCGCCGTCAGGGGGGACAAAGACCTTCGCCACGCCGTTGATCTCCTGAATGCCGCCGTCTACCCACGGCGTGCCGACCTTCCAGCACGAGCGGTTGACCCACAGCCGCGCTTCCCGGTTGTCCAGGCAGCCAATGACCACGTCCGCGTCGCGAAACTCGCCCAAGCCCAGGTCGGTCAGCACGTTGCCGTGGATCGCTGTGATCTGGGTATCGGGATTGATGTCGCGGCAGGCTTCGGCCGCGGCAATCGCCTTGCTCTTGCCGCGGTCGCGGGCACGGAACAGGACCGAGCGCGTGAGATTGCTGTCCTCGATCTCGTCCATGTCGATGACGACGATATGGCCAATGCCGACGAGGGTCAGGTTCTTGAGGACCTCGTTGCCCAGCGCGCCTGCGCCGACGACCAGGACTTTGGCCTGGCGCAGCTTCTGCTGATCCCACCAGGCGATCAGCCGCAGGCGCGAGTAGCGGTCGTCGTCGGAGATGACAAAGGGCTGGTCGGGCATGAGTAGTTCTGCGTATGCGGCAATTGCAAATTGAGAATTGATTATTGCAAATTGCAAATGGAGACTTCGCAGTCGTCAATTTGCCATGATCAATTTGCAATTGTCAATTTGCAATCCTCCTCACGCTTTGGCGCACAGAAATCCGCAATCCTTCACCTCCCCTTCCCGCCACTGGAAGAAACCGAATTCCTGCCGCCGCGGATCAACGACCATCGCCACCTGCCAGATCTCGGGGAAGAAGTTGCGGTGGATGAACAGATCGTAACCAGACAGGAAGACGCCGAAGCCAGGATGCGTGTGGTGCCAGCCGACGACCGTTTCCCCTGGATACTTTTGCTCGGCCTGGCGGTGGAGATCTGCCCAGACGTCGTGCGTAAACGTAAGCGATGCAGCGCCGGACACCGCCTGGAGCGCCGGATGGAAATGGCGAATGACAGTGAACGGCGGGTCGTCGTTATAAACGCCGCCGAGCAGAAAACCGCCCACTTCGCAGCGGCGGCCCTGCTCGGAGTACTCGATGATCTCGTCCAGCACCGCCTCGTGGACGACGATGACCGCCGCCCCGCGATAGATCGCCCCGATCGCTTTGGCCCGGTCCAGGTCCGCCTGGGAGAAGTTGCGCAGTTCGGCGGGGAGGGACATGGGGAGAGGATGCATTACGGTTTCGGACAAGTGCCGTCGCTATCGGTTTCGAGGCCTCGCCTCTGATCCTGGATCTCCAGCACGTGCTTGGCCGGCGGCTCGATCGCCGTCTGAAACGGAGTCAGGCAACTGCCCACGCTCCGCGGCGACACTTTCGTATAGTCGATATAACCCAGCCGTTCTAGTCTGAGGGCGAAGCGGTGCATGCCATACACGGCCACGGGCAACGTCAGGACAACCAGGATCATCGCTCCCCATTGCCACGCGTGCATGAATCACAATCTGTCTAGTTGATGAACACAATCCCGCTGTCTTCATCCTCGACCAATTCCGCCGGGATGACCCGCTCGTGCGGCGGATCGATGAATGTCACGCCGTTGTCTTCGTGACGAGCGTGCGGAACAGGGACCAGCATCGGCGGAATCTCGCTGCGCTGCTGCGGAAGTGTCGATACGCCCCCGAATGATGACGGCGGCGCGAAGGTTGGCGGCCGACCATTGGCATGCACGACCTCCGGCTGCCGGTCCGCGGCAGCGATTCTGGCCACGTTGTCCCGCAGCGGACGATGATCGAGCGGCATCCGATAACGGTTCTGGACTTTGATCCACAGTGCCGCCTCGCGGTTGTACGGGCTCTTCTCGTCGTAGTTTTCGTAGCGGACCATATCCCACAGCATCGTGCACAGTTCGTCCAGCGTCAGGCTGGGCACCCAGTAGGTTCCATACCCGCCGAGGCAGACCACGCCGCTAGCCGAGATGTTGGGATGGAAGATGGGACTCTTCCACGCCAGCTCGGGCATCATGCGGGGGTACGACGCTCCCAGCCGGATGTGCACTTCGTGGTGATCGACCGTCTGCGGCTCGCTTGCATCGGGCTTGAACAGGCCGCGGCCGCGAAAGCGGATGACGTAAAAGTCCGCCGGCTCACCGTAGGACTTGAAGGAAAAGATCGAGCTGTCAGCCGCGAGTTGCTCGAGGGCTTTCAAGTCGTTGCGAAGTCGTCGAAGGCGAGGCGACTCGCGCATGAATGAACCTTTACTTGCAAAGAGGGAAGGTGACGAGGTGGGAGAGTATGCGGGTATGAGGGTGAACTGCAATTCTTCATACCCTCACACCCGCATACCCGCTCACCCTCACACCTTTCCGACTATCCCGCCACGATCTCAGGATACACGATCAGGTGATGTCCGTCCTGCACAGTAGCATCGGGAAGCGTCTGCTCCTCGCGGAGCCGCTTGCCCCCCTCTTTGTGATCGAGGGAGTAGCTCATCGGCTGCCCATCCGGGCCCATCACCGGCAGGTTCATCTTGGTGATAATGTTAGGAAGGATTCGCTTGACGGTGACGGTGTCGGCAATCACCGCCTCGACGCTTTTGGCGCCCGTCTGATCGAGAAAAGTGACCCGCGTCCCTTTGCGTTCTTCATTGGCAGCGGACATCTCTGACTCCTCACCTGCTTAGATTCCACTCGCTCTATGGCGCTCTCCTGGCCCGGCCCTTGGCTGCCGAGGAGCAACCGAAAAGAGACCGGCAGCGCAACTCTTCAGAGGGTATTCGCTGCCCCCGGTTCGATCTTAGCCGAATGTGGTACGAAATCCTAGCGGCGGGGGTTCGGCGCAAATGGCTCAGGATAAACGACTTGGCCGCAAGCGAATTTCGCGGCTTGCCGAAATCGACTAGGCGCTCGCGTCACGGCTATAATCAAGGTTCAGGGCACGGAATTCCGCGTCTGGTGAATGCATGTCCGTTTCTAGCCCGGCCGCGATATCTGACAGGTCAACTGAGTCAGAAGACAATCAAGGGCTACCAGCCGCCATCGGCAAGTACCGCGTCCTGCGGCAGATTGGCCAGGGGGCGATGGGGGTAGTCTACGAGTGCTTGCAGGGCGACCTCGACCGCCGCGTGGCGCTCAAGGTGCTGAGTCTGCCAGGGCCGACAACCGCGGAGCAAATTCGCCGCTTTGAACGGGAGGCGCGGGCCGCGGCGCGGCTGTCACATCCCAATGTGGTGCAAGTCTTCGATGTCGGGTTCGACGGTGGCCGGCGGTTCATCGTCATGGAACTCGTGGAAGGCGTGGCGCTCGATCAGCTCATCGGCACGCCGTACGTTTCGCTCGAAACGTCCCTGCGACTGCTCTACCACGTAGCGCAGGCGCTGGCCGCCGCGCACGAGCAAGGGATCATCCACCGCGACCTCAAGCCGTCGAACATCCTCGTCGATCGCGGTGGCCGGCCGCGGATCGCCGACTTCGGCCTGGCCAAGTCGGTTAGCGGCGAGCTGTCGCTCAGCGGCGACGGCGATTTGATCGGCACGCCCCGCTACATGTCGCCCGAACAGGTGCTCTCGTCGTGCGACGAACTCGACGGGCGGAGCGACCTGTTTTCCCTGGGGGCCGTGATGTACGAAATGCTTGCCGGCAAGCCCCCCTTTGATGGCGACCACGTGCTGGCGATCCTCCGCAAGGTTGTGGACGAGCCCTGTCAGCCGCTGGCGGAGATTCGCCCGAACCTGCCGCGGCAGGTGACGGCCATCTGCGAGCGGGCGCTGGCCAAGGACCGGGAGGGGCGTTATGCGTCGGCGGCCGAGATGGCCAGCGACCTCCGCCAGGCGCTCTTGGCCCTTCCCTCGGTCGAGCGGTCGCTGGCCACGGTGCAAGACGATGACGTGCTGGCCGCCTTCACGCCGCCGGCAACTGCTCTCCGCCCGCCGCGCCGCATGGCACAGCGCTGGCCGTGGCTTGTGGCGGCCGCGGCATTGATTCTGCTTTCGGGCGCCGCTCTGGCATCGCGATCGTGGCTGGCGGGAGGCGCGAAAACGGCCGACGACGGCAGTTCCGCAGCGCCGCGGGTGGATTACAAGACACTGCGGACGAAGCTGTTGGGCGAGGCCCAGGAACAACTGGCCGGTCCGGTGCGCGTTTCGCAAACCAGCTCCCCCCGCGACGGTCTCAAGACGGTCATCGAAGACCTGACGGTGCTCCTCAAGCAATCGCCCGACGATCACGAAGTCCGCAAGCTGCGCGGCCGCGCCTATCGGCGCGTCGGGGAGTGCCTGGCGGCAGTTGATGATTTTTCGCGCGTGATCGAGCGGCGGCCTGACGACCTCGATACAGTTCTCGAGCGGCTGCTGGCCAACTATCAGCTTTACGTCCTGTACCTCGGGAATCTTAATGCTGCCCATCTACGTCTGCTCCCCGCGGCGCAGGTCAACGCGGACGCCAGCGCCCTCAAGCGCAGAGGTAGTCCGCAGCAGCGGTACGTGGCAGAGTTGATCGACGCCTTGGCCCGGCAGGAACTGGAAAACTCCGAAGCCAGGCTCGACCGCCGACCGGCGACGACCAGCGCCATTGTCTATCTTCCCGATTTGCAAATGCTGGAGGCCGATCTGCTCCTCCGCGCGGCTCGCCGCCGCGCTGGCGAGCCGGCGGACGAGTCGCAGCCGATGGTCACGCCCTCGCAGCGGCTGGGAGGGCTGGCCAATCGCGCGCTGCGGATAGGGCTCGATGCCGATCCCAATCACGTCGGCCTGTTGTTTCTCAAGGCGAACTCCATTCAGCAGCGGGCCGACTGGGAGGACACCGAAGGGGAAGGGCGCGATGCGCTCGTGCGCCGCAACCGGGCGCAGTTCGATGCCGCCTGCGACCGTCTGCGTCTGGCGACGCTCCGCGCCGGCTGCGACACGTCCCTGGCCCGGGCGGTGCTCCTGACGAACATCGGCTGGGACGCGCAGGCCCTCGATCAGGTTCAGGAGGCTTTGAGCTGCCGCCCGACCGTGCCGCACCTGTACTGCGTCAAGGCGTGGCTGCGTCTGTTTTCTCCGGAAGATGGCACGCACACGCCCGAAACGCTGGCTCAGATCATGCGCGATCTGGAGCCCGCGTTTGAGTCGGCGCCGGAAGAATACAACCCGCTCTTGGTTCGGGCCCTGGTCCACACGTCCGCCGGTCGCTGGGATGACGCACGTCGCGATTTGAAGCAGACCCAGCGCTTGCTCGGCGGCCAGAGCATTCCCGACATTTCTGACACGTATCGCCAGTGGATGGCGGCCGCATCCGGGCCGCTGACTCTGTTTTTTGACCAAACGCGGCACATTCTCAACGAGCTTCCAGTCCCGCAGGAGCGGCGCGTCCAGCTTCTGACCCTATTGCTCGGCCGGCTGGGAGATAACGCCATGGTGATGGCGGAGGGGCTATCCCCCCAGCAAGTCAAGTCGCTATCCGCCTGGGCGCATTTCGCGCTGGCCGAGGTGTACGCCGGCGAGCAGAACAAGGCCGCCGTTCTCGATCAGGCTCGCCTGGCCTTGGAGCTGCGGCAACCGGATTTGACTTCCCAGTCATTCCGCGAGCATGGCGAAATCGGTGCTTGGAATGAGGACGCCGACTTCGTCGCGCTCTACAAGCAGTTCGAGCCCGAGTCGGAAGGGACCGCGCCGTGACGCAGTCGGAGGATGGCCGCGATGCCAGCGACGCCGACTTGGCGCGACAGGCGCAGCAGGGGGAAGCGGCCGCGTTTGACGAGCTGACGCTCCGCCACCGGCCTCGGTTGGTACGCTGGCTATCGTCGCTGGTGTGGGATGCGGACGAAGCGGAAAACCTGGCGCAAGAGGCACTAGCACGTGCTCTGGCCCAAATCGCCAACTTTCGCCCCGAGCTATCATTTGCCGCCTGGCTCAACGGCATCGCACTGAATCTGGCCCGGCACTATTTGCGAACGCGGAGCCGGCGAGCCGAAGTGACCGATCCGGCCGTGCTGCAAGTCGAAGCGGCCGGCACGCTCAAGCGCCGCGGCGTGCTATCGAGCCTGGTCAGCCGCGAGCAGCAGGAGCTGATGCGTCTGGCGATTGCCGAGCTGCCGATTCCACTGCGGGAAGCGTTTGTGTTGCACGAGGTCGAAGAGTTTGATTACCCGGATATGGCCGCCATGAGCGGCGTCGCGGAAGGGACGCTGCGGGTGCGGGTCCACCGGGCCAAGGCCCTGTTGCGAGACCGGCTGGGGAGCATGGTTGACACCTGGCTGGTTCAGAGCGAGAAAAAACCCTCGGGCAATCGGTAACAATTCGCGGTCTGGCGCAAACTCCTATACACTGGCGGTGATTGCACCGCCCACGCGAGGAGGAGTCCATGACTGGGACAGTGGCCTGGTTGGTGGTGGCTTTGGCATTGCCGGCGGCGGAGGTGACCCCGGATGCGGCGGCAGCCAGCCAGCAGCTTGATGCCATTCTGACTGCCGGGATGAGCGAGGTGCAGCTTGCACCCGCTCCGCGCGCAGACGACGCGACGTTCGTGCGGCGGGTGTGGCTCGATGTGGCGGGGAGAATTCCCCCGGCGCAGGCCGTGGAGAAGTATCTGGCCAGTCCGAGCCAGCAGAAACGCTCGGAGTTGATTAACGAACTGCTCTCGTCGCGCGAGGCGGCCAACAATTGGGCCCGCCTGTGGGCCGAATACTATCTCGATGCCCGCCCATTCGATCAGCAGACGTACAACGGCCGACTCCTTCAGCGCTATTTGTACGACGCCTTCCGGCAGAACAGGTCCTATCGACAGATCGCGCGGGAAATCCTGGCTGGCGACGGCACCAGCGACGTCAGTGGCCCGGCCAACTTCCTGCTGCGGTACGAAGCCAACCCGCAAATGCTCGCCGGCGCGGTCAGCCGAAAGTTCCTCGGCGTGACGCTCCAGTGTGCCGAGTGCCACGACCATCCGCACGTCGCCTGGAAGCAGGACGATTTCTGGGGATTGGCCGCATTCTTCGCCCGGCTGCGGCGGATGAATCCGACGGAGGAACCTGAGGGGGACACGTTCGCCGTCGTGCTGGAGCGGAGCCGCGGCGAGCTGTCGATCCCCGATTACAAGGCGATGCCCAAGGAGGATGGCACGCGGCCGACGCGGATCGTCTATCCCCGCACTCCCAGCGGCCCGATCGATATTTCGGCCAGCCGCCGCGACGCGCTGATCGACTGGCTGACCGGCCAGCAGAATCCGTACTTCGCCAGACACTTTGTTAACCAGACGTGGAAGCAGTTCTTCGGCGATCAGCTTGTGCCGACGCTGGATGAGACGAAACCAACCTCCTCCTCGGGCGATACCTCGGTCCTGACACGCCGCAAAGTGCTCGATCATCTGGCCGCCGACTTTGCCGCACATGACTACGACGTGCGGCGGCTGCTGTCGGTCATTCTGGAAAGCGACGCCTATCAGCGGAGCACGGGAAGCGCCGTCGAGTCGGCTGTTTCGCCGGAGCAGTTGGCCAGGCGCGAAGCGGAAGAGCTTAAACACCTGGCACGGTTCCCCATGCGGCCGCTGACGGGGGACCAGCTCTATCTCTCGATCGCGCAGGCGACCGGTTTCTATGGCGACGACCAGAGCGTGCGGCTGGGGGCGGTCACCGACGAAGATTTCGCGACCGACCTTCCCGCGAATTACTTCAGCTCCCAGCCGCAGTCGCTGCCGCGGAGTGTCGCGCTGCTCAATGGAGACTACATTCGCGGCGCGGCCGACGCGATGGCCACATCGACCACGCGGATCTACGGCAATACGCCCGGCGCCAGGCATGTGCAGTGGATGTTCCTGTCGGCACTTGGCCGCTCGCCATCGGCCGAGGAAATGGAATTGATGCTCGACCTGGCCGCGCATCAGGAGGGCGGCCTGGCCGACGTCTCCTGGACGCTGCTCAATAGCGCGGAATTCAATCTCAATCACTAGGACAAGTTCGCACGAAGATTGGAGTCACACATGGCATCGTCTTTTCTCGATCGCCGCGATTTCCTCCAGTTGGGACTGGCCGGCTCGCTCGGCCTCGCCCTTTCCCCCTGGGGCCGGCAGGCATTTGCCGTCGATGAGGCAGCCAAGGCGAAAGCGTGCATTTTCATCTACCTGCAAGGGGGCCCGAGCCACATCGACACGTTCGATCCCAAGCCGGGTGCGAAGACCGGCGGGCCCTTTGCCGCGATCGACACGAAGATCGCTGGCGTGAAGTTTGCCGAGAATTTTCCGCGGCTGGCCGCCGTTTCCGACAAGCTGGCCGTGATTCGCTCGCTGACTTCCACCGAGGGGGATCACGACCGCGCGTTCACGCTCGTGCACACTGGCTATTCGCCGAGCATGGCTCTGACCTATCCGGCCCTGGGATCGGTTCTGGCCCGCGAGCGGGCGGCTCCAGACAGCGAAGCACCCCCGTTTGTGTCGTTCGGCGGCACTTCCGGGCCTGGCTACCTCGGCCCCGAGTTCGGACCGTACGTGATTGACGATGTCAACAATCCCGGCCCCAACCTGACGCTCCAGGAAGGTTTCACCGAAGAGCGGATGTCTCGCCGTGTCGGCGCGCTGGCAAAGCTCAACGATGGCTTCGGCCGCAAGACGGCCAGCACGCGGCCGGCCAGCCAGACGCGGCTTTCGCAGCGGGCCGACCGGCTCCGCAAAAGTCCCGCGCTTCAGGCGTACAATTTCGCCGAGAAAGAGCCCGAGCTTTTCAAAACGTATGGCGGTGAGATCGGGGACGGCAATTTCGCCCGCTCCTGCCTGCTGGCCCGCCGCATGATCGAGCACGGCGTGCGCTTTGTCGAAGTCCGGCTGGATGGTTGGGATACCCATTCCGACAACTTCAATCAGGTCAAAAATCTCTCCGGCCCACTCGATGCCGGCATGGCGGGGTTGATCGAGGATCTGGCCGGCCGCGGCCTGCTCGACCAGACGCTGATCGTCTGCCTGGGTGAATTTGGCCGTACGCCGCAGATCAACGGCGACAACGGCCGCGACCACTGGAACGACGTCTTCAGCGTGGTACTGGCCGGCGGCGGACTGAAAGCGGGCGCTGTCGTCGGCGCGTCTGACGAAGAAGGGGCCAAGGTCAAGGACCGGCCCGTCAAGATCCCCGACCTGTTCGCCACGCTGGCCGCCGCTTTGGGACTCGATCCGGCCAGGCAGTACACAACCCCCGAAGGCCGACCGATCAAGCTCACCAATGGCGGCGAGGTGGTCAAAGAATTGCTGACCTAAGGCAGCGCGAAGTCGCTGTCTCAGCTCTTCGTCCGCGTCCTGCGCTTGGCCCGCGCCTTGGTGAGCGTCTGCCATTCGCTCCGCAGAATGCCGCAGACGACGAGGTCTTCAAACTGCCCCCATTTACAGCGATGGTGGCGGAGGATGCCTTCCTGGGTCATGCCGAGCTTGGCCATCACGCGGCCGGAGGCCGGATTGCGGCCCATGTACTTGGCAAACACGCGCTCCAGGTCGAGCGCGTCGAAGGCAAACTGGAGGACGGCGGCGGCCGCCTCGGTGCAGTAGCCACTATTCCAGTAGGGCTTGCCGATCCAGTACCCCATCTCGCCATGATGGTCGGCCAGCGACAGGAGCAGGCCGATGCTGCCGATCAGCGCCCCCTCCTTGAGCGTGATGGCAAAGCTCACGCCGTCCCCCCGTTCGTACGTTCCTTTCAGCGACGCAATCCAGGACTCGGCCAAACCGTCGGGATAGGGATGCGGAATCAGGCGGGTCGTGCTGGCAACCTCCTTGTCCCCCGCGAGAATCTGCACGATCGGCGCATCGGCCAGCTCGAATGAGCGCAAGACCAGCCGCTCGGTCTTGACGACCGGCTGGTTTTTCGGGAGCTGGATTTTGCCGTCGTGGAAAGGCTGGGCGAGCATAGAGATATTGTTAGCCGAAGGTCAACAACCTCCGGAATGGACGCTTAGTACCGGAGGACGCTGTTCCCGGCTAAGGACATGATTACTCTGCCTCCACGATCGTCAACTCGAGCTGCCCAAATACGGCAATCACGCGCAGGATGTCGGCATTGGCTTCTCCACCTTGCAGCCGGCTGTGTCCCACCTTGATGTGGTCGCAGCCAATGCCGCCGCGGGCCTGCGTGGCATCCAGGGGTAGCCAGCGATCGTCGATCCAGGCTTCGGTCCACATGTGATAGGCAAAGCCCTCCAGCGACGGCACGTACACGAGGCCAAATGCCACGCGGGCCGGGATCTTTCGCGCCTTAAGGCACGCGGCCAAAAGCACAGCATGCTCGGTGCAGTCCCCTTCCAGTGAGCGAGCCACGTCGGCCGCACTGAGGAACGCCTGGCTATAACCCTTCGTTCGAATCGCCTGGCGGATGTGTTTCTCGAGTGCCACGGCGACCTGCCATGGATTGGTTTCGTCGGCAGCCACTGAGGAGGCGATGGTCTGGACTTCCGCATCATCGCTTTGCAAAAACGTCGTGGGGGCCAGGTCGTCCGGTCCCGCTGCTTCTTCGCTTCCGGTCGCCTTGGACAGCGGCGTATCGGGCCGCAGAGCGATGACTTCCAGCCGAGTCGAATGCTCGTCCTGCTTCATCGCGCGCTGCGACGCTCCGCTGCTGAACACACCGTCGATCGTGCCAGATTTCAAGCGTGCCAGGTAGACGACTCGCTCGACAAGGGCAAAGTCCGGCGGCGGCCCGGGGAGCTTTACCACGGTGTCGCGCAGCAGATCGAATTCCTTCGTTTCGGCCGGTCGCAAGGCATCCGCCTTGGTCGTGCGGATCGACTCTTGTCTCAGGAACGGGACTACCGTTCGCAGCGGCTGGCCGGCTCGATCGACCCACATCAGCGTTTCGATCTCCTGCTGCCCCACGCCGTGCAGCCCGCGGATTTTCAGAAGCTTCTGTTTGCTGCCGTCGATCTCGACGTCTTCCCAGCCAATCGCATCCAGTCTGGTGTTGGCTGCGGTATTTGTGATCGGCGAAAGCGAGCGCACGACGCGTTTCTCGCCCGGCTGCAAGGGATCGCGTCGCAACGAATCCTGCGGGGCGAAATAGCCTCCCCAGTCGCGCCAGGGATGCGTCTCCGTCTCCGAGCGGCCGCGAGTCGCACGCGTCACGGTCAATTGACCGTTTTCGACGCTGCCTTCCGCTGTGGCGGTCCGATCCTGCTCCCACGTGAACCGCACGAGTTTGCCGTCGGACGTTTCCCAGCAGGTCAGAACCATCTTCTGAACGCTCTTCTGCCCGGCGCGAGCCAGCGTGATTTGCGACTCGTTCCTGGTGCGCACCAGCTTTTGCCCGTCCTCGCGGACCGTGACCCGCTCGGTGTGCGCCCAGCCGATCCGCGCACCCTCCAGCCGGATCGCTTCGTAGTAATCTTCATTCCCGCCGGCGCTAGTGGCGGCATACCATGCCGCTAGCATTCCTGCCGCCAGCAGAACCCCTCCCGCCGTGATCCGCGACCATCGTGGACCGAACATCTGCTTCCGCTTGGTGCTGTGAAAGTGGGGCGAGCGAACCAATGTCACCGCAGCCGAGTATATCAGATCGAAGCGCTCTCTCTCGCGGCAAAGATTGCCCGCACGCTAGCCGCCGCGCAGCTTGCCAGCGGCGCCTCTGCGGCAGGGCTTCGTTCACCGCCACACGTGGTCCGCGGAGCGAGAAACCAGTGGAATCCGCGGCCCGCGAAACTGGTCTGCACCCATGCAAGGGTTAGATTTTGGCGGGACTTTGGTGGCGGCGTCACTCGTGCTGGCCGGCAGCGCGAAGGCGGAAGGCAACAAGGCGTTCCGGTGATAACGACTTTGCGGACGGTGGCGCGCATGCCGCCGTCCCCTTTCCGTCCGCCGCGGCAGATGGGCCGCCGTGGGGAGCACGGCCAAAGTGTGACCTACGATTGGTGAGAACTCCCAGCGACGGGGTACCCGAAAAACCGGGTACGGGTGCCCGCCGAGAGATTCCACCGGAACAAAAGACAGAGGATCGCCGATGGGTTTCCTGAAAAAATTCTTCCGCAGCGTCTTCCACGAGGGCGCCCCCGTTGCTCCCGCGGACAGCAGCTTCGAGCTGCTCAGCGAGGAGGAGCTGGAAGCTCACCTGGGCGTCAGCCGGTACGGCAAGTTCGAGCTGACCGAGGCGGTGCGCCCCTCGTACGATTTGAAGGTCGTACCCCAGCAGGGCTACCGGCACGACTTCTACGTGGACGAAGACTCCAAAACGAAAGTGCCGGTGCTGATGGCGTCGGCGTCGCGCGAAGTTTTGTTCGACGTGTTCTGCGAGCTGATCGAGCCGCTGGGATATGAGGTGGACGTGGTCCTGGAGACCAGCCACCATCGCCATAGCGCCGGCCACACCGATCTGTACCGCGAGCACATCGATGTGCCGGTCCTCAAGAGCACGCTCTACGACTTCGAAGACCTGCTCCTCAACGACGGCTGCACCGGCGTGGCCGTGCTCAACCCGGGCATCCCCCAGGAAGTGCAGTTCGACGAACACAAGCTGTTGATCATCTATGGTCAGCCGCTGAAGCAGTACGAAGAAATTCTAAAGAGCTACGGCGTCCTCTGCGACGACCAGATGAGGTTCGTCACCGAGGCCGAGCACGTCCACTCTTCCAGCGACCGTTACTACCAGCAGTTCGAAGAGCTGAAGATGCGCCTGGGGATGGACAGCGGGTACTAGTCGCCGCCGATACTAAAAACCCTCTCCCCCTGGGAGAGGGTGGTTCGCGTAGCGAACCGGGTGAGGGCGCCCGCTAAGCGCTATTTCCCGCCCGCTCCTGCTACCACAAACTGCGCCAGCTTCTCCCGGAACCGCAGCGGTATCGTGATCGGCTCGAGCGTCTGCCCCTCCTTCATCCGGCAGCAGACGCTGGTGATCTCCCCGGCGGCAACATCCCGCCCAGCGCACGTCACCGCGAATGCGTATGTGACGCTTTTTTCCCCCAGCCGCCCGATCGAAACGACAATCTCCAGCTCTTCCTCGAAGCGTACGGCCGATCGGAAGTCGCACCTGGCCGACACGCGCGGCCAGCCGATTTTGCCTTCGGCATCGCTCATGACAACGGACAAACCCACGCTGCGCAGCAGCTCGTGCTCCGCCTGCTCCATGAGCTGAAAGAACGCAGAAAAATGCAGAATGCCAGCGGCATCCGTGTCGCAGAACTCGACGCGGCGGGTGGTTTTGAAACTTGTCGGCAGTGGCATGCCGCGATTGTCGCGCGGACGCGACCAGAGTTCAAGGTTCCCAGTACGTCATTTCGTCTTCACGCCCGTCTTCGGCTGCCTCGCTTGCGGCACCGGTTGGCGCGGCAGCGGCTGCCGAGGGCCGGCCGCAACGGGTGCGGGAGCACCGAGTCGCTGCGGCGGCTCCTTGGTCCATCCCCTGGGCACCTTGGGCTCGTAGAAGTGCGACTTCCAAAATTGCAAGTCCTTGAGATTCGACCGCAGGTCCCCCTTCATCCAGGCCTGCCGATCGGCGAACGTGTAGTCCTGCCGGGCGGGGTTTTTCTTGGGGTCGTAATTTGGCGGGTAGACGCTCAGCTTGCTGGGAAAGAAATCGTCCTTGGCCAGCACGACCTGAACTTTTTGGAAATTCTGAGCGTCCTGGCGCGTTCGAGGCACCGCTTCGAGCCAGTATTCATTCTTGACGTCTTTCGGCGGCTCGAGCGGACGAATCCAGTAGCGCTGCTTGATCACGTCAGCCTTGGCGCCGAACAAGAACGGCAGCGGACCGTCGGCAATCGCCTTTCCCTGCATCTCCGCCGGCAGGATTGTTTGCAACACGCGCTTGCGTTGGCTGTCGTACTGAAAGACCGTCTTTCCGTCGCACACCCAGTGCTCGCCGACCAGCTCCAGGGCGTCGCGCCAGCCCGGCGGCGGGTCGCCTTCCTTCGGCTTCTTGCTGGCCTCGTCCCCCGGCTTCAGGCCGACGTATTCCCACACGCTGATGTCGCGAAAGAGCCCTTTGTCCGGTGACTGGTACTTGATTTCCCCCTTCGAAAAGAAGCGCGGCGTATCTCGATCCTTGGGACCGAAGATCGGGTCAAAATGCCACTTCTGAAAGGTGCACTCGTAAGACTCCACCTTGTTGCTGGTCTGTTCCCAGTGAGTCAGCACGTCGTCGACAAACTTCTGCGTCGCTTCACTCAGGGGATACCAGCTCGGCGGCTTCGGCGGACCATCGACCGGCGGCTGGGCGCCGGGATTGGCACCAGCTACCGGCTGGCGCGGCGGGAGCTGGCCAGATGCTGGTTCGCGAATGGGCTGCGTGTCGGCAGCGGGACGGACATTCTTGTCGGCGGTCATCCGCCGCGGCGGAGCGGCCGGTCCGAGTACCGGCTTGGAGCCGGCCGCCGGCTGCGTCTGTTCGTTCGCGGTCGGCCGCGTGGGGACTTTTGTCGGCACGCCCAGCTTGTATCGCGATGAGGGGGTCGTGCTGCCACCGGAGCTGGAAGTTTGCGCGGCCAGTGGAGAGGCAACTAGCGCCGCCAGCACGGCGGCGCCGACGAAGGTGCGGGTCATCCTTGACGCTCCTGCTTCGCTAATGGTCAACAAGCGGGCCGGGATTCTAGCAGCAGCCTCCAGCAGCGGCCTAGAGCGATTGCTTTCATGTTCATTAGCCGGAGTCTAACAGACTCCGGAAACAACGTTGCCCACCGTCGTCTCCGGGGGCTGTTAGCCCCTGGCTAAGGAAGGTCTTTCATCCACGCTAGCAGCTCCCGCCACTGGGCCAGCGACGATATTACCTTGTCCGCTCCCTCTTTGTTGGGAAATGCCGCCGGAT
>DASRJP010000319.1:0-7578 GCA_035649415.1 Pirellulaceae bacterium
CCGTGCTCGCTCCAGATCCCCCGTTCCGTGAACGCCCCCAGCGGCAGATAGTCGAGCCGCCGCGTCTGACCCGGCTTGGCCCGCCGGACCGCCGGCACGACCAGATCGCCGACGCGATATTCCGTCACGCCGGCGCCGACCTGTTCCACGCGCCCCAGACACTCATGACCCAGCACGAGAAAGTCGTCCCCCGGCGGCGTCCAGGGGTTCGCCGAGTGGAGAATTTCGCGGTCAGTGCCGCAGATGCCGAGCTGAAGCGTGCGGCAAAGGACCTCTCCCGGCCCCGGATCGCGCGGCGGCTGCACGTCGATCAGGTGCGGCTGGGTGGAGCCGGTGCGGCAGGAGACGGCGAGCATGGGAGATTGCAGATTTTGGAATTCAGATTTCAGATTGGTGGTCGCAAGCAGTTTACCAAATGGGCGTATCTTGGACGTTTCCGCGTTCTACTGTTTTAACCGTTGACAAGCTACGGCATAAACCGTAGAATGAGCGGCGTCGGTACTGCTACCATGTGCCGAAGCAGAAATCTGAAATCCGCAATCTGAAATCCGCAATCACATGCCTCGCCCCAGGGAAGACAAGCCGACTGCCGGCGAACTGGAAGTCCTCAAGGTGCTGTGGGACCGCGGGCCTTCGACCGTCCGCGAGGTGATGGACGTGCTCAACGAGCGCCGCGAGCGGGCTTATACCTCGGTGATGAGCCTGCTCAACGTGATGACCGACAAGGGGCTGCTCGTGCGCGTGCCAGAGGGGCGGGCGTTTGTCTATAAGCCCAAGACCGAACGTCGCGAAACGCTGGGCGGGCTGGTGGAGGATTTGCTCGGCCGCGCGTTCGACGGCTCGGCCAGCCAGCTCGTGGCCCATCTGCTCGATCAATCGCAGCCGACGACCGAAGAGCTGGCTGAAATCCGCCGCATGATCCAGCAATACGTCAAGCAGCAGGGGAACGCACCATGAACCCGCTTCACTGGCTCGCCCGCCCGGAGCTGGCCGCGCTGGCATTGGCTCTCGTGCATTTTCTATGGCAGGGGACGCTGATCGCCTTGCTGCTGGCCGCGGTCCTTCGCTTGGGACGAATCAAGGGAGCTTCGCAGCGCTACGCCTGCTCGCTGGCGGCACTCCTGGCAATGGCACTCTGTCCGGTGATTACCTACCTGGCCATTGGCCCGCAATCGGACCTGCCGGCCGCCCTAACAAGTCAGCAAGAATCAACAGGGGCGTACGACGACCGAACGACAAGCGCGGCAGCCGCTTCCGCAACCGATTCCTGGTGGCAGGCTTTAGCGGCGGTAGGGCGCGGCGTGCAGCCGTACCTGTTGGCACTCTGGCTGGCGGGCGTATTGGCCCTGGGACTACGGCTGATCGGCGGCCTGGTCGGCGTCGTCCGGCTCTCCAGGCACAAGTTTCCGCTGCCGCTGGACCTGGCCAGCCGCGTGGAAGAGCTCGGAAAAGCGCTGCGGATCGACGCCTTGTCGCGGGTCTTCCTCAGTGTCAAGGTCAGCGAAGCGCTGGTGATCGGCTTTTGGCGGCCGGTGGTGCTGGTCCCGGCGGCGTGGGCCACGGAAATGCCGCTGGCGGCGCTGGAGGCGATCGTGGCGCACGAGCTGGCGCACATTCGGCGGTGGGACCTGTGGGTAAATCTGCTCCAGCGGGTGGTGGAGACGCTGCTGTTTTATCACCCGGCGGTGTGGTGGGTGTCACGGCGCCTGTCTCAAGAACGAGAGATGTGCTGCGACGAGCTGGCGGTGGGGGCGACGGGGCGGCGAATCGAATATGTGGAAACCTTGGAACTGGTGGCTCGCGAGCGGCTGGCCGGCGTGCGGCCCGCCCTGGCAGCCGGCATTCGCGGAGAATCGAACATGAAACTTCTGGCAAGAGTGCGAAACTTGTTGGGCGGACCGGCGGGCGAGTCGTTTGGCCTGTGGCCGGCGGGACTCTTGGCCCTGCTGCTCCCTCTGGCTTTGTGGACGGTGACCTTGGGCGTACTCAGTCCGTCGCCGGCCGCCGCGGTGGCAGCCGATGACGATCGTGATGATGACGATGACGACGACGGCGACGTCCGAGATGACGACGACGATGACGACGACGGCGATGATGATGACGACGAGAAGAAAGGGGATCGCAAAGCGGCCAATCGCGAGCGCGAAGACGATGACGGCGATGACGACGATGACGACGACAAGAAGGGCGATCGCAAGGCAGCCAATCGCGAGCGAGAGGACGATGACGACGACGAGGGGGACCGCAAAGCTGCGAAGCGTGAGCGAGAGGACGACGACGATGATGACGGCGACGAGAAAAAGGCCGCTGGTCGCAAGCGCGACGATGATGAGGCGGCAGCGGACAAGAAAGCACTGCTGAAGAAGTTCCTGGACGTGCACAAGGAAGCAGCCAAAGAGGGCGAGCGCAAGGAAGGTGATGCTCCCAAGAAAGAGCTGAAGGAGGGGGACGCCCCGAAGAAGGAGCGGAAGGAAGGGGAGCTGCCCAAGAAAGTCATCAAAGAAGGGGAGCAGCCCAAGAAGGTCGTCAAAGAAGGAGAACTACCGAAGAAGGTCATCAAGGAAGGGGAAGCGCCGATCAAGAAGGTGCTCGCTGACAAGGACGCCGTGCTGGCGTTGAAGAAGAAAAACGCCACTTTGGCTGAAGGCAAAGGGGAAGGAGCCGCCGACCTGGCCGCAATGGTCAAGGAGCTGCGCGGTGAAGTCGAGAAGTTACGGGCCGAAGTCCGTGAGCTGCGCGGCGGCAAGTCACTCGGCGAAGGGGAGTCGGGAAAGATCAAAGAGAAGGAGCTGACGCAAAAAAAAGTCGAAGCCGGTGACAAAGAAGCGCTGATCCGGAAGATCAAGCAGGTCGAGGAAAAGGAGCGGGCCGCCGGCCGCGAAGCAGGCGAGCGTAAGGAGCTAGAAGCCAGGGAGCGTGCCGCGATCGAGCAGAAGCTGCGCGAAGTCGCCCGGGACAAGGAGCGGGCCGCCGAGCGAGAAGCGGCCGAACGCAAGGAGCGCGAAGACAAAGAACTCGAACTCAAGAAGCGCAAAGAAGGAGAGCGCAAGGAAGACAAAGACCGGGCCAAGTAACACCGGCCACCCTTGCGGTGGGGCAACAGTTCAAAAGCGCAGGGCCGTCGATGCTTCGACGGCCCTGTTTTACTTCTGGTTGGTCACGCGCCTTCGGCGCGCTCATGCAACCGGCCGGCGCATCCCCCCCAGCAGGCTGATGAGGAACAACACCAGGAAGACGACAAACAACACCTGGGCAATCCAGGAGGCCGTACCGGCGACGCCGCCAAAGCCCAACGCCGCGGCTACGAGCGCTACCACTAAGAAAACCAGAGCCCAATAAAGCATGACTTGTCTCCTCATTGGGAAGTGAGATTTCGGGACGCAGTTTAGCCCCTGCCGGAGAGTATTCACGTCGCGTGCCGAATGCCGAGCAACATCAAGCCATAACCATAATCCCCGCACCGAATCGACGTCGCGACAACCGGCGCGAGACTCAAGACCGTCATCCTGTCGCGTAAGGGAACGATGCCGACAAAATGTCTCAGCGGAGAAGCTAACCCGCGACCCCTCGATCGCGATAAACGGCCTCACTCAGCCAGGTGTCGGTGGCTACCTGATGCTTTCTGATGCGGAGAATCAGGGTCAGCCCTTGTTTTTCGAAATCGGCCCGTTGTTCCTCGGCGCGGCTTTCGTGCTTGTCGGCAGCGGAGACCATTTGCGAGAGGTCATCCAGCTTCTTGGCGAGCTTTTCATATTCCGCGAGCAGTTCCTGGTCCTCGCTTTCAAGCTGCTGCACGCGGTTGAGCAATTCCGGGTCCGACGTGGCGATCTGCCGGTACTGGCGTCGCTGGGTGGAGCCCAGGTACTCGTTCAACTGGGCGCCCATCTCCTTTGCCGCTTTCTGTGCCGCGTGGACCCAACTGGCCAGCTCGCCGGAAACGACGGGTGTCATCAGCCCGGTTTCGAGTCTGGTCAGCGCTTCGCTCAAGGCCTGCGGATCATCGCGTCGCATGGTGCGGAGCCCTCATCGCAACGAATGCAGTTCCCCAGTCACCTCTCGGCATCATGTCACCGCTTCGGAGGTCTCCATGCCCCAGGCTTTCAACTTTCGCTGGAGCGTGCGGACCGAGATGCCCAGCGCTTCGGCTGCCCGCGTGCGATTGCCGTTGAACTCCGACAGCGCCTTTTCCATGGCGGCCCGCTGCAAGTCCTTGAGCGACTGGCCGGGGGCCACGCAGCGGCCATTGCCGATGAGCGGATCGCTTTCGAGCGTGGCTGGGACATCCTCGAGCGTGAGCGTTTTGGATCGCGCCAGCACGACCATGCTCTCGATCGTATTGCGAAGCTGGCGCACGTTGCCGGGCCAGGAGTAGGTCTCCAGATAGTGCATCAGCCCTGGATCGACTTGCAAATCGTGTTTGGCATAGGCTTCGCCGAAGGTCTTGAGGAACGCTGCCACGAGCAGCGGAATATCTTCCGGGCGCTGCCGCAGCGGCGGCAAGTGGATGGTGACCACGTTGAGCCGATAGTACAGGTCCTCGCGGAAATCATGCACCTTGACCATGTCTTCCAGGCAGCGGCTGGTGGCTGCTACGACGCGTACATCGACCTGCTTGTCGTCGTTGCTGCCGATGGGGGTAATGGTGTGATTCTCGAGGACCCTGAGCAGCTTGGCCTGGCTGGAAAGGGCGAAGTCGCCAATTTCATCGATGAACAGCGTCCCCGCGTGGGCCGCCTCAAAACGTCCAATGCGGGCCGCCATGGCGCCGGTGAAAGCTCCTTTCACGTGCCCAAACAGCTCGCTCTCCACCAGGTGCTCGGGAACCGCCGCCATGTTGACCGTCACAAACGGTCCCGCCTTGCGGGGACTGTTCTGGTGCAGCGCCTCGGCAATCAACTCCTTGCCGGTCCCGGATTCCCCCGTTACGAGTACCGTGCAGTCGGCGCGAGCAGCGCGGCGGGCGTGGTCAAAGACTTCCAGGATCGCGCGTGAGGAGCCGACGATCTGTTCAAATCCGAGCCGTTCGTCCAATCGCTCCTGGAGTTGGCGAATCGTTTCGTCCTTGGAATACATTTCGAAGCAGCGCTGAATCAGGATCAGCAACTCTTCCGGATTGACCGGCTTGGTCAGATAGTCCTCGGCGCCAAGCTTCATCGCTTCCACGGCCGTATTCACGTCGCCGTGCGCGGTGATCATGATGAATGGCGTCCGCGGCCGGCGGTCCTTCCAGAGCCGCAGCAGGTCGATGCCGCTGTTGGCTCCCATCCGCAGATCGCTGATGATCAGGTCGATGGGCTTCTCGAGAAAAGCCATGGCCTGCTCGGGATCGGCGGCCAATGCGATCTCATGACCCTCCTGTCGGAGCAGCCGCGCCAGCGCCTCGCGCTCGTTTTTCTTGTCCTCGACGATCAAGATCGTTGATTGGCTGTTTGTCGAATTCATGGTTATCGCCTCGATATCGTATCGGGTAACAAAACTCGAAAGCGATTGCCCCGGGAAGCGTCCACTTCGCAGTAGGCGCTGCCCCCCGCTTCCGCGGCAAACGTCTGCACCAGCGCCAACCCCAGGCCCGAGCCAGTGTCTCGGGGCGCCTGGAAGGGTTCGAAAACTCGCTGCACTTGCGACTGGGACAAGGCGGGACCGCTGTCGGCAACGACGACCTCGGCCAGCGTGCCCCGGAGGTTCACCTGGACGTCGATCCGCCCCTTGGAGCCCGCGTTGTTCTGGGCGAACGTCAACAGGTTCACCAGGATTTGGCGCAGCCTGGCCGGATCGAACCAGACGATGACCGGCTGCTCGTCCCAGTGGGAGCGGACTTCGATCTCTTTGTGCCGCATGTCCTCGTTCATCAAGTTCAACGTCGCCTGAACTTCGCTGACGACGTTGATCTCGATCTTCTTGCTCGGGTCCGGGATGGCAAACCGCAGCAGGTCGCGCAGCAGAGATTCCAGCTCGTTGATTTCCATGTCGGATTCGCGAAGGATGCAAAGCAGCTCGTCCTGCGAAAGATGCGTCTTGCCGGCGACGGCCTTGCTCATCGCGTGCAAGTTGAGCCGCAGGGCGTGGAGCGGATTGCGAATCTCGTGCGCCAGGCCGGACGCCAGGCATGCCAGCTGCGTGGCGCGCTCCCGCTGGCTTTGCTGTTCCATTTCGCCGAGCTGCTTCTGCCCCGTGGCCAGCCGGTAGAGGGCAATGCCGGCAGCCACATCTACGGCGAGCGCCAGAACCATCGCCCACATCCAATTGCGCAGCGCGTCGCGCTGCTGCCCAGCCACCTCGCGATCGAACCAGGCCGCGTCCAGTCCTTCATGATATTCCCCGATTTCACGACCGGAGACCATTAAGGGCACTCGGACGTCATAAGCGGTCGCTTCAGCGGCCAGCGCACCGCTTTTTGTACGGACCACGTCCGCCCCCGCCTGTGGCACCGTATTTTCGTACCAGCCGCGCTCCAGCTGTCGTCCAATCAAGGATGGGTCGCTGTGCAGTACGATCACTCCCTGCGGATCGAGGACCGCGGCATACAAATCGTGTCCGGAGGAATAGCCGAGCTTTGTCCATTCCGCTCGCAGCCAGTCATTCTCGCGGAGGGAATTCCAATCGGCGCCGGATTGTTGAAGGCTGATGACCAGCTCCAGCTGGCCGGCACGACGAACGGCCTGCGAACGCAAGCGGCTGATTTCGGTACGGAGTGCAACGTTGTAAATCATTTGCACGTCGTAATAGGCGTCCCGTATGCAAAACAGAGGAAGCAACACCAGCGGCATGCACAGCGCGACGTAAATGAGAGCTTTCCCCCCCAGCACGGATCGGTTCACCTGCGACATGGTTTGGGGATACTCTCGGGTGACGGACTGCCAATAATCAGCTCGTTGCGTCAACTCCGACGTGCGCCGATGCTTGCGTTTCCCTCGAAATCCTTGGCACCGGCTCCCTGATTGCCGTTGCTTTTGTGGATTTCGAATGTGACTGACGACAGGTTCACCTGCCGATAGCCCGCAAAACTCACTTGCAATCGGAGCGCCATTTCAGTCGGCGAATCGATAGAGGGTCCGGCGGACTGCCCCCCCGCAAGGGCCAAACCTTGCCTTTGAGGCGTATTTCCCGATGTTTCCTTCAAACTCTGGGCCCTGCAAACGGTCGACAGTTGATCAACCTGACGACTCCGATACGACATCATGTCGCATCACGACATCCTGTCGCAATATCCTACCCTTGGATATCAGGGAATTCTACGGGCAGCCCATCGCGTCGCTCACGCATCGCCTTTCCGGGCTGATGGCGCACCCAGCAGGGAATCAATCCGATCGACGCTGTGGGCGACCGCACGGGAGATATCGAGCGAATGGCTGCGACTGGCCTAATGCCCCAATCACCACGGTTTCAGCTTCCATCCCAGAACGAAGCCAATGCCAAAACAAGTCAGTGCCACCACTTCGGGTTTTTCCCGAGCATATTGCCGCAGGTACTCCAGCACGTCCGACAACGGACGGAGAGGCTCGTCGTCTTGCCAGGTGGCAACCTCGGTTTCGCGGTCGTAGTCGTTGCGATAATCCATGGTTTTCTTCTCCTGTGACA
>DASRJP010000320.1:0-6949 GCA_035649415.1 Pirellulaceae bacterium
TGATCCCGCGGGCCAACGATTCGTCGGACGAAGTCAAGCAGTTGTGCGACTGGGTGCTCGAGGCGGTCGGCCCCGACGTACCGATCCACTTCACGGCGTTCCATCCCGATTTCCGCCTGATGGACCGCGAGCATACGCCGCCGGAAACGCTGCTGATGGCCTATGACCTTGCGGTCAAGACGGGACTGCACTACGTGTACGTCGGCAATATCCTTGCCAATCGGCATCAAACGACGTTTTGTCCGAATTGTCAGGCGCCGCTTATCGAACGCCGCGGCTATGAAATTCCCCACTACCGGCTGCGGGAAAATCGGTGCGGCAAGTGCTCAGCGACGATTCCGGGGCACTTCGATGCCTCTCCGGGCCGTTGGGGAAGCCGGCGGCTGCCGGTGCGGATTTCGAATTTCGAGCCTGCGCGAGACGAACCTGAAAGGGCGCCACTTATGCAAATCGGCCAACCCGAGCCAGCTAGTCCTACAGAAATGTCGCTGACCGCACAGCAGCAGCGATCGGTACTCCGTGCCGCGGCCCGCACGCTCGTCGAGTGCGTGACGCGCCAACCGGCAGCGGCAAAGGCGGCCGCGGACGACCTGGCGGGCGCAGCGTCGCTGCCGGTCTTCGGGGCCTTCGTTACGGTCAAGCGTCAGGGCAAGCTCCGCAGTTGCTGCGGCACGATGGGACCGAAGATGACTCTGGCAGAATCGGTGCAACATGCCGCCGAGCGTACAGCCGACGACGATCCGCGTTTTCCGCCGCTCTCTCCCACCGAAATGGCTTACCTCGATATGGACGTGTGGGTCCTGTTCAACCCACAGCCGATGACCGTCCGCGGCATTGCTCGCCAGGAGGCGGTAATCGTCGGCAAACATGGTCTGATCGTTGAGCGTGAAGGCAAACGCGGCCTGTTGCTCCCCGGCGTGGCAACCGAGCATGGCTTTGATGCGGAGACCTTTCTTACTCATACGTGCCTCAAGGCGGAGCTGCCGGCGGTTGCTTGGCGCGACGATAGTACCAAGGTCTCGACGTTTGAAGGGCTGCCCATCGAAGCTCCGCTGGCAGCGCTTCTCGAAGAGTTGTATCCCACCGGCATTCCCGAAGGTCCTGTCTTCCCCATCGAGCCGCACGATGTAGCGCGGCTGGCGGAGCTGGCCCGCACGAACATCCTGGCTTTAGCGAGCGGCGCAACGCCCAGTTACTATGCCCCCGGCACGGGCGACGGCAACGTGCACGGTTTGATCGTGAGCGTGACCGGTCCCGATGGGTTGGAATGGATGCAGTCGAGCAAGGTATCGGTGCGGGACAAGTCGCCGCTCCAGGCGACGCTCTTCAGCCTGTGCGAAGGGCTCGCGCAGGCGCTTCAACGGCAGCAGATTCCGCATCGTAATCTGCACGGACTTTCCGTGCAGATTGCCGTCCTGAACGACCCCGCGATGCACGGCACGGTTACTGAAGCTGATTTGCGAGGCTATCTACCAGTCGAGCGGGCGCTGGTGGTACAGGAGCGCAACAAGCTCGGGCTTGTATTCCGTACCGACCGCTGCAAGGACGATATCCTCGCCGAGACTGCCGACCTGGCAGAGATTACCAGCACGAATCCAGCCTCGGTGAGTAGCTTTGCCATTCTCACTAATGCGCAGCAAATGCGCGTGGCCCGCGTGCCGCACGCCACCAGCGGCCCGTCGGTCCGGCCCCCTGCCGTGGCGGGCAAGTTTTATCCCGCCGATCCGCAGGAGCTATCGCGGCTGGTCGATCGCTGCCTTCCAACCGACTCGTTCGAGCGCAAACCGCGCCCGGCGGTCATGGCACCGCATGCCGGCCTCGTCTATTCCGGACGGCTGGCCGCGGAGGTGCTGCGCCGCGTGGAGATACCCCAGACAGTCATCGTCATCGGCCCGAAGCATACGCGCCACGGCGTCGAGTGGGCCGTGGCACCGCACGATGCATGGCAGATTCCCGGAGCTACGATTCCATCGGACCCACAACTGGCGAAAGCGCTTTGCGACGCCATTGAGGGCCTAGTACTCGATGCAGCCGCTCACGCCCAGGAGCACGCCATCGAGGTCGAGCTGCCGTTATTGGCCAGACTGGCGCCCCAGTCCAAAGTCGTCGGCATTGCCGTCGGCGGAGGAGATCTCGCCGGTTGCCGCAAGTTCGCCCATGGACTGGCGAATGTCATCCGTACGCTTTCCCAGCCGCCGCTGCTGGTGATCTCCAGCGACATGAACCATTTTGCCGACGATGCCCAGACGCGGATCGTGGACGAAATGGCCCTGGCGGCGTTTGAATCCCTCGATCCGGAAAGGCTTTACGACACGGTAGTTGGCAATCGAATCTCGATGTGCGGAATCTTGCCGGCCACGATCGTGCTGGAAACGCTGCGGCTATTGGGCCGAATATCGAGCATCGAGCGCATCGGCTACGCCACCAGCAGCGACGTGTCGGGCGATCGCGCGCGGGTCGTCGGCTATGCCGGCCTGCATCTCGTGGCGTAGCGTGACGCCGTCTGGTCCGCGCATTGCCTTGCGGATGCCGGCACGCTAGCGTGATGCGTGTCAAATTCTGGCCGCGCCTCGTTATCCTGTTCTCCGATGCTGATCCGAATTTCGACTCTATGCGGTGCGGCGTTTGTGTGCGTATCGCTTGCTGCGGCAGGGGAACCATCATCTTTGGCTCAGCCCGGCCAGATACCCGATTTTGTTCGCGTGGCGCCTACGGAACCACAGCAAGCGGTAACGACGTTTGAGTGCCAGCACGGATTTTCCATGCAACTTGTGGCGTCCGAGCCGCTGCTAGCCGATCCGGTCGATCTGGCGTACGACGAAGATGGTCGGGCGTACGTTGTCGAGATGCGCGACTACCCGTTTCCCGAGGAGAAGAATGCCGAGCCGAAGGAGTTCATCGGCCAAGTGCGGCTGCTGGTCGATGACGACGGCGATGGGCGGATGGACCGGAGCACCGTGTTTGCCGACAAGCTCGCCTGGCCAACGAGCGTGGCATGCTGGAAAGGAGGCGTGTTCGTCGCCGCCGCGCCTGACATTTGGTACTTCAAAGACACTAACGCCGATGGCGTCGCCGAAGTGCGCGAAAAGGTCTTCACCGGATTCTCGCGCTACAACGTCCAGGCGATCATGAACAATCTGGAGTGGGGGCTCGACGGCCGGTTTTACGGTGCGGCCTCGGGCAACGGCGGCAATGTGCGCCCGGCCGACGACCCGCAGGCGATGCCGATTGTCGTCGCGCGGCGCGACTTCAGCTTTGATCCCGAAAAACGCGACTTCCGCGTCGAAAGCGGCGGCGAACGGTTCGGCAATTCGTTTGACGATTGGGGGAACCGCTTCCTATGCAACATCCGCAATCCCGTGCAGCACGTTGTCCTGCCGGCGCACTATCTGTCCCGCAATCCGCTCCTATCCGTGCCGCGCACAGTACATGACGCGGCGGAGTTCGGCGATCAATTGCGCGTCTATCGGATCAGCCCGCCCGAAGCGTGGCGTACGTTCCGCGCGCAGCGGTGGGCATTGGCTCGCGAGAATATGCCCCGCAGCGAGCTGATCGGCGCCGGTTTCTGGACCAGCTCCAGTGGGATCACGATTTATCGCGGCAATGCCTACGGGCCTGAATACCGGGGCAATGCGTTCATTGGCGAGGTGGCGGGGAATCTGGTTCATCGGCAGAGTCTGTCGCCGGACGGGGTCACGTTCAAGTCTAAGCGGGCCGACGTTGAGACCGAGTTTGTCCGATCTCGCGACACCTGGTTCCGGCCGGTCAATTTTGTGAACGCCCCGGATGGCACACTGCACGTACTGGACATGTACCGCGAGGTGATCGAGCACCCCTGGTCGATTCCCGACGATATCAAGGCGAAGCTCGATCTTTCCAGCGGCAACGATCGCGGTCGCATCTGGCGGCTGGCGCCAGCGGGATACAAGCAGCCGTCCGCGCCGCGGTTGTCGAAGGCAACGACTGCGGAGTTAGTCGCCCAACTCGAGAACGAGAACGCCTGGTGGCGCGAGACAGCCCAGCGGCTGCTCCTGGAGCGCAGAGCCGATGCAGCAATCGAGCCGCTACGAAAGCTGCTGCATGGGAGCAAGTCGCCTCAGGCCCGTCTGCACGCACTCTACACCTTGAACATTCTCGGCGACCAGAATGTCTGCAACTCGCTCGTCGCGATGTATGACGATCATGCCGAGTTGCGGCGTCACGGAGTGCTGCTCTCGGAGTCCAAGCTCGCCACGAGCCCGTCGCTGCGCAAACGGGTGGCTGAGCTGGCCGACGATGATGCGGCAGTCGTCCGGTTCCAGGTGGCCTTCACGCTTGGCGAGCTGCCGGCCGATCGCGATGCATTTTCCGCGCTTAGTAGGATCGCGGCCCGCGACTGCGGGGACCCGTGGATGCGGATCGCCGTGCTCAGCGCGGTGCGGCCCGAGTCAGCCGACGAGCTAATTGAACATGTGGCGTCGCGGTCGCGAGCCGAGGATCGCGCCGGGGCGCTGGAGCTCGTCCGCGAGCTGGCGCTGCTGCGTGGGGCGGGCCTTCGGCCTGTCGAACCACTCACGGAGCGAGTGGACCACATTGGAGGCGCCGCACGCCGCGAGTTCATTTATGCCAATCTCGCCGGCTTGGGCCGCGGTCTGGCGCTCCAGAAAAAATCGTTGGCCGATCTGCTAGCGGATGTTTCCGCCAAATCCCTGCGCGATGAGCTGGAGTCGGTCATGGCTGCGGCACTCGACGACCAGCGGCCGCCGACGGAGAGGGCAGCCGCCATTGAATTGACGGCATTTCTTTCGGCCAAGCAGGCAGCCGATGCCCTCGATGCCGCACTAGCGCCGATGCAGCCGGCCGTCGTACAGACCGCCGCCATGAAAGTCGCTGCCCAGCGAGGCGAGCCGTTCGTACCGGAACTTTTGATCGCCCGCTACAAACAACTCACGCCGCCTCTACGCGACCAGGCGATGACGATTCTCCTGTCTCGGTCGCCATGGCTGGAGCAAACCGTCGCTGCACTCGAATTGGGGGCGATTCCGCCGGGGCAGATTTCGATTCCGCACCGCGCCCGCATTCTGGTAAACAAGGATACGCCGCTGGCAAAAAGGGCCGAAAAAATGCTCGGGCCACTGGCGGCATCGGCCCGCGGACCGGTGATTGAAAAATATCGCCAGGCGTTAACGCTCGCCGGCGATCCAGCTCGTGGGGTTCTCGTCTACAAGCGCGATTGTGCCGCCTGCCACAAGCTCGACAGCCAAGGTTTAGACGTCGGCCCGAACCTGGCCACGATCCGCCACCGGTCCGCCGAGGAAGTCCTGATCCATGTTCTGGACCCCAACCGCGAGGTCTCGCCAGAATTCCTCGAATATCTGGTCCGCCTGACCGACGGCCGGACGATCACCGGCCTGATTGCCGGCGAGACTGATGCCGGCCTGACCCTCCGCCGCGCCGAAGGGCAGCAAGAGACCATCCTCCGCCGCGAGATCGAGGAAATCACGTCCAGCGGCAAATCGCTGATGCCGGAGGGCGTGGAGCAGAAGGTGACGGTGGAGGAGATGCGCGACTTGATAGCTTATCTGCTCCGGTAATGTCACGATTGCACGAACTGAATTCCGTCAGGTAGTTGTCTAGCGCTGCGGCGCAGCTGTCGGCCGTCGATGTCAATGATGAGCCAGATCGCCAGGACGCCGCAAACAATCAGCACTACCGACGTGCCAACGTCCCACCTGGTAGCAAATACAAAATCTGGAAGTGATTGTGCGGCGAAGTCCAGTCGATTGCCAATCCAGGACATGAACATCGCCCCAATCCAGGCAGCCCACCAAATATTGACCATCTGAAGCGCTGGATGATTCTTGCCCAACACTTCCGCCTGTGGGTCGCTTTTCCACAGAATCTCCCTCATGATCAAACAAGGCGCGAACAGGTTGAAGACGGGAATTAACCAACAGATAGGCGCCAACCAGGGCTTCCAATCCACCGACGCGTGGCCAAGAGCGAGCAGGTTCAGGTAGACCTTGTACATCCACACCATGAATGGAATCGCCGTAAGCAAACGTACCGCGATCATCGCCACAAAGCTCATGTTCAACCAAAACAGCAGCGATTGTTCCATCTCAGGGTCAATCTCCGCCACGTCGTCAACGTTGTAAAGCAACAGAAGTGCAATCGAAATCCACATTGCAGCCATTGCCACCAGCAGGTTCGCTCCAATGCCCAGACAAGCGGCAATTCCCCAAGGGCGAGCACTTTGAAATGAGGAGGCATGCTCGCCTGCTGTGATCTCTTCAACAGGCGGCGCAGGCTCGGGCGATTGGTAAGGATTGATCGCCGAATCCATAATGGATCTCTCACGTCGCACGAACGCTCTATTTCACGCTCATCGCCTTCCACACCTTCGGCGGCGACATGGGCAGCTCGGTCAGCCGGACGCCCGTGGCGCGGTGGATGGCGTTGGCAATCGTGGCCGGCGGGGCGACGATCGGCGTCTCGCCGACGCCGCGGACGCCGTAGGGGTGCGACGGATTGGGAACCTCCACGATGATCGTCTCGATCATCGGCACATCGAGGCACGTCGGCATTCGATAGTCGAGGAAGCTGGCGTTCCGCATCCGGTTGGCGTCGTCGAACCAGTATTCCTCGTTGAGCGCCCAGCCGATCCCCTGCACGGCCCCACCCTGCATCTGCCCTTCGACGTAGCTCGGATGCACTGCCTTGCCCGCGTCCTGGATGGCCGTGTAGCGGAGGATCGACGTTTTGCCGGTTTCCGGATCGACCTCCACGTCGGCAATGTGGACGCCGAAGCCGTTGGTAAAACCTTCGGGCGAGGCGCTCGCCCGGCCGACAACCGGATCGCCCGTCTTGGAAAGTTGCCTGGCCAGCTCCTTGAACGTCAACCGCTTGCCGTTGCTCGAATACACGCCGTCCTGCACCGAAACCTCTTCCGGTTTGCACTCCCACAGGA
>DASRJP010000321.1:0-74888 GCA_035649415.1 Pirellulaceae bacterium
CTCGTCATGTGGCTGGCTGGCTGCTGGCACGCGATCACAAGAATGCCGTCTCGCGAGTTGTGACCAATGCCCGCAAGGGGAATCACGATCCGGTAAACCTGGCGGAGCTACTGGCCGCCATCCACACGCCAGCAGCCAAAAACAGCTTGGCGAACCGAGCCACGGGCAAGATGGGACCAGATGTTTGCCGCGTAATCCTGGCACACTTTGAAGACGCGGAACATGTTATTCTCGGCGATCGGCGCACTCTGCTGGGCGTGAGTCGGCTTCGCGAACTGGAACCGTCGTATTGCGCGGATTATGGCCACTACTATAGGGCTTGGCCCAAGCCCGCGCTCGGCTCGCTGCCAAAGGAGTTGCCGGCCGAATTGCTCGACGGGAAGGAAAAGTAGTCAACTATGTGCCATAAATGATCTGTTCCATCCACATTGATCGATTCTTGATTTTCGCGGTGGCGACGGCATTGGCATCGTTCACACAAGCCGATGAGCCAATGTCCGAAGCCCCCATCACCGATGCCGACCGTGAGCACTGGGCTTTTGCCCCGCTCTTGCCGCCTGAATTGCCGGACGTGAAGGATGAAGGGAAATGGGCGCGGACGCCGGTGGATCAGTTTGTGCTGGCGAAGCTGGAGGAGAAGGGAATTGCTCCGCAGGCGGAGGCGAATTGGGACACGCTCGTGCGGCGGCTGAGCTTTGATTTGACGGGATTGCCGCCGGATCGTGGGGCAGGCGTCCCGCCTGCCGAATACGGCAACGGCACACGGAGTGTGCCTACTACTTATTATTCCCCCGATGAATACGAGCGGCTTGTCGATCGGCTGCTTGCCAGCCCGGCCTACGGTGAGCGGTGGGCGCAGCACTGGCTCGATCTGGCGCGGTTTGCCGACACCGATGGCTTTGAGCACGACAAGGTCCGCCCCGAGGCGTGGAAGTATCGCGACTGGGTGATCGCGGCACTGAATGCAGATTTGCCGTATGACGAGTTTGTGCGGATGCAGATCGCAGGCGACATGATTCAGGGTTCAGGGTTCAGGGTTCAGGACGGAAGAGGTCAGAGGTCAGAGGTCAGAGGCCAGGAAAAAGAAAACCCCAAATCTGAAATCCAAAATCGGAAATCTGAAATCGCGACTATGTTCTGCCTCGCCGGCCCCGACATGCCGGATATCAACTCGCAGGAGGAGCGGCGGCACTATCTGCTCAATGAAATGACTGCGACGGTGGGCTCCGCCTTTCTCGGGCTGCAAGTCGGCTGCGCCCAGTGCCACGACCACAAGTACGATCCGATCAGCCAGGCCGATTTCTACCGCCTGAGGGCGTTCTTTGAATCTGCCGTCGAATTAAAAAAGGACGCGTCCGTGAGCGTTCTCAGGGAGCAGGAGAAGCCGGTTGAAAGCCGGTTCTGGATTCGCGGAGACTTCCGCCAGCCAGGCGCGCTCGTTTCGGCCACGTTTCCGCGCATCGCCAATCCGCAAAATGACAGTCCATCCGCGGAAAGCCCGCGCCTGGCGCTGGCCAACTGGCTGACCCGGCCCGATCATCCGCTCACCTGCCGCGTGATGGCCAACCGCATGTGGCAGCACCACTTCGGCCGCGGCATTGTTGAAACTCCCAGTGACTTCGGCATCCTCGGCTCCTCGCCAACGCACCCAGAACTGCTCGACTGGCTGGCGACCGAGCTAGTCCGCTGCGGATGGAGCATGAAGTCGATTCATCGCCGCATTGTGACCAGCAGCGTGTATCGGCAGGGCGGGCAAGTCCAAAGCCCGAAGTCCGAAGTCCAAAGTGACTCCCCACTGAGGACTGTGGGCTCGGAACTGTATGACCATTTCCCCCGTCGCCGACTCGACGGCGAAACCATCCGCGACGCCATGCTCGCCGCGGCGGGGCTGCTCGACCGCCAGGCGGGCGGGCCGGGCGTCATGCCGCCGCTGCCCAAGGAACTGACCTCCACACTGCTTGGCGGTCAGTGGAAGGACGATCCGCGCGAAGCCAATCACTATCGCCGCAGCATTTACCTGTTTGCCCGCCGAAATCTGCGGTACCCGGTTTTCGACACGTTCGACCGGCCGGACGCCAATGCCAGTTGCCCGGCCCGCAGCGTCTCGACGACGGCGCTTCAGTCGCTGCAAATGGTGAACTCGGAGTTTGCTTTGCATTGTGCTCGTTATCTAGCTGGCCAGGCCGAGCGTTCAGGGTTCGGCGTTCCGGGTTCAGGCCAGCAATCAGTGGACAGAAGTCAGCAGTCACGGCAAGACAAGGTCGTGCGGTGGCTCGTGCGGCGAGTCTTTGGCCGCGAGGCGACTGAGGGCGAGGTCCAACGGCTCGATAAGTTCCTCAACAATCAGACGGATTTATTGCGCCGCGAAGGACGTGATTCAGTCGCACTGGCGTTGCCGATAAACGGCGATTTCTTCGATCCCTATGCGGGCGCGGCACTCGTCGACTTGTGCCTGGCCTTGTTCAATGCCAGCGAATTCGTCTACGTCGATTGATGCTTGCAAACCTTCCGCTGCGACATCGCCCGCCGTGGCACTTTCGACTGGCCAAGTGGATGATCCGCCATCGCATTCCCGGCGGCTACCACCTCGTCGAGTTGGGCGAGCGAATGGGCTGGCTCGATTGTCTAGTGCGTTATCGACTCAGCGACCGCGTGAGCGTCGATGTGCCGCTGAATCGGCGGGAGACGCAGTGGGCCGAGCCGGACCTGTGGGCCTATGAAGGGCGATTGGTCGCAGTCCTTGCGCTTGCGCTCGAAGCGTTGCGGCGGCCGGTGACGTGGATCGACTGCGGCGCTGACATCGGCACATTGACTGCGTTGACTGCCGCTCACTCGCCGCAAATTGACGACGTCATCGCCATCGAACCTAATCCGCAGGTGCAGGACCTGCTCGCGCGGAATATGACCCTGCTCCCTTTCCCCGCTCGCGCATTGGCGGTTGCCGTCGCTGATTTTCAGGGGCGCGGCCGGCTGGAACATTTTCCCACGCTGCGATCGGACCACTCGCGATTTCTTGTGCCGGACGAGCAGGGCGGAATCTCCGTCACGCGGCTGGACGATCTGGACCTTCCGGAAGGCAAGGCGCTGGCCATCAAAATCGACGTGGAAGGAGGGGAGCTGGCGGTTTTGCAGGGAGCGGCGAATGCCTTGAGAAATGCTCCCGCCTGGATTGTGGCCTTCGAGGCCCATCGCCTGGTCGCCGAGCGCAGCGGCATCGATCCATGCGCCTGCGTGCGGCTGCTACTGGAACGGGGCGCCAGCGATGCGATCGTGGCTGAAGCGCCTGGTCTTCGTCTCGACCCGCAGCAACCCTATTTCGAACAGGTTCGCGATTTGAAAGTCAGCAACGTGGTGTGTATGAAGCGTTCTTAGCCGGAGGGCGTTGTCCTCTGGCTAAGAACTTTGTCAATTCACCATCGCCGTCGGCGGCTCAACAAAATCATCCTCCAGTCGCTGAATCTCGTCGCCAGACAATTCCCCTTCCTGAAGCCAAATCCGATAGTTGACGTCGAGCGGCTTGTCCTTATCCAGCTCGTATTCGAAGTATGAGCCAAAGCGCCCATAATCGCGTTCGCTGAAGCGGGCCTCTTTCGGATTCTGGGGCCGGTCGAGATAGCAGCACGTGTAGCGCTGATCGCCGACGACAAACGACAGGGCGTGCCACGGCAAATTCACGGTTTTGGGATCGCGCGTCTTGGCGTCCCAGTTGCGGAATTTCCCGGGCTCTCCCTTCCCGTCGGGGCGGACATAGTATGTCAGGCTGGCCGTCTTGTCGGGCACTGCTTGCGTCGCCCGGAATTGAAAGCCGGCGTGCTGCGGGTCGCCGTCGAGCTTTACTGGGCCGACGGTGCTTTCCAGATGCGAGGCGAACTCGATGAGGTTCCCGCCGCTGCTGGCGTAGACGGTCATCTCGCGCCGCTCGCGGGCAAATACGCTCTTGTCCTTCCCGTGCCAGTCGATCTGCACGACATGGCGCCCGAAAACCGGGCCCGCCTCGGCCGTGACGAACTCCTCGTGCGACTGGCATTCGCCGTTGTTGCAGTGCCAGGTGTCGGCCGTCTTGCCGCCATAGCTGATGCGGTTGAAGCCAAAGAATAGCCCGCGATGATGCGGGAAGAGCCCGCCCGGCCCCTTAGTGATCAGGAATTTTCCCTGCGGGTCATAGATGTGGTGATACGGCTTGTACGTGGCCGCGCGGGACTCGGGGGTCGTCTCGTCGAGTGCCGCATACATGTACTTGAGCACCGGGCGCTTGCCGTAAGCCAGCTCGGCAAACTGGCCGGCGGAGTCCTTCCACACAAACACGGCCGGCGGCATTTGGATGTCGAGCGTCACGCTGCCGGTAAGCCTGACCGATTTGCCGGCATCCAGTTCCGGGACAACGAAGTACAAAAAGCGAGCGACCGAGCCACGGGGCGCTTCGTGACGCTCAGTCGCGATGCCGCCGCTGGTGGAGAGCTGGCCGTAGATCGTTTGGCCGTTTTCGGTATTCAGAGGGACGATCAGGGCCCCACGCAGCGACTGGGGGATCTTCACCGCAACCTTGACTGGAGTCTGCTTGCGATTGTGCCTGCCAGCGGACACCATGATCGTCAGAGGGTGGGAATCCTGGGAGAGGGCAGGCTGAACCAGTGCAAGCGCCGCTGCGACGCAGAGGAGGCGAGACATGGCGAGGCACCTGGGAGTGCGGAGGAAAGAATTGCCCCCCAGGATAGGCTAATTTCGAGCCGATGCAACGTACGGCCGAGCGAGATGACCAACCAGTCATGGATCATTCGCGTCCAGCGTATCAAGGTCATGGATCGTCGGCTTGTTGTTCCGCTGTTTGCCGCCGAACTTGATGTGCGGGTCGGGGAGGCCGACATCGGGAATTTCGATGTCCCCAAAGTATTCCCGGCGCGCCTCGGGATGCCTGATCACCTCGGCTGGCGTGCCGTGGCAGAGGACGGTCCCTTTTTGCACGACGTAGCTGCGGTCGGTGATCTGCAGCGTTTCCCGCACCTGGTGGTCGGTGATGAGGATGGAAATGCCGCGGGCTTTGAGGTCGCGAATGATCTGCTGAATTCCCTGGACGGTGATGGGGTCGATGCCGGTGAAGGGTTCGTCGAGGAGAATGATCTCCGGCTCTGATACGAGACAGCGGGCGATCTCCAGGCGGCGGCGCTCGCCGCCAGAGATGGTGCCGGCCAGCGATCTGCGGATGTGAGCGATCTTGAACTGGTCGAGCAGTTCGTCGCAGCGCCGGCGGCGGGACTGATAATCCATTCCCAGCAGTTCCATTACACCGAGCAGGTTCTGCTCGACGGTGAGTTTTTTGAAGACGCTTGATTCCTGGGCCAGGTAGCCCATGCCTCCTTCGCGGGCCCGTCGGTACATCGGCCAGGCGGTGACATCCACGCCGTTGAGCATGACCGTCCCCTGATCGGGCTCGATCATGCCGCACGTCATTCGGAAGCTGGTGGTCTTGCCGGCGCCATTGGAGCCGAGCAGTCCCACCACTTCGGCCCGTTCGACGGCAAAACTGACTCCATCTACCACGCGCCGCGTGCCGAACGACTTGACCAGTCCCTGGGCTTCGAGAATCGGCATTGCATCGTCCTCCGTGACGTTCAGAGGTCAGAGGTCGGTAGATGCATACTCATCTACCACCTGTCTCTTGACTGCTATCTAATCGGCCGCATCTGCGTGGGATTTGGCGTATACGGCGCCGGCCGGTTCCACGTATGTGGCCAGTAGACAAACATCGCCTTGCCGATCAACAGGTCGCGGCGGACGTAGTTCGGCGTGGGCATCTTCACGTTGCCCACCGGCCACGTGCGAGCGTCCTGGCTTTGGGGGCTGTTGTCTCCCAATGGAAAATATTGGTCCGGCCCCAGCTCAAATTCCACTCCGCTGCGGCCGTAGACGAAGATTTCGTCGGTCCACAGGTCAGGCATCTGAAAAAACGTCTCAGCACTTCCCGGCGGAAACCATTCCCTCTCATGCGGGTCGTTCTTCTGTGCGACGTAGTACACGTCGCGCAGCACGCGAATTTGACCGAGCTTTACCCGCAAGCGATTTGCGCCAATGCCGACAGGGAGCAGGTCGCCGTAGTCGGCCTCGGTCGAGACGGGCGTCACCAGCGGCGGCGAATCGTAGGTCGTCGGGCCGTCAAATTCGACCAAGCTGCCGTTGATCCACAGCAGCACCTGGTGGTCGCAATTTGCCAGGCGGAGGCGATAGCTCCCACTGCCGCGGATTTTCGTTTGGGCCGAAAGCGTTCCCGCTTCTGCGCCGCCCGTGAATGGCAGCGACGTTCTGTTGCCGTCGCTCCGCGTCAATCGAGCCTGGCCGGTGGCAACGTCGATCCGGCAGGTGTAGTGCACTCCGGCTCGCACGACGTCCAGCAATAGTTCTCCGCTTTCGCTCTGCACGTCGGCCAAGCATTCGACGGCCAGGTCATCCACCCAGTTTTCGCCCCGCGATTCTTGAGGTGCAATGGAGACCAGCCGGTAGGGAAGTTGCCGCGCTTCGCGAGGGACCGGCCCCAGTGTGCCGGCGCTTTTGGGATAATCATGCAGGACATATTCGTTGTACGCGCAAAAATCGGTGATCAGCTCTCCTTCAATTCCCGCGATTTTTTCCGGCACCGACGGCGGATTGCCAAGCAGGCCGTTCCATTCCTCGGGAGTGCTTAGCAGGTGCCGGAAGCGGAGCCATGCGTCGGCGGCGGGCTCTCCCTCGGTTTGATAAACGACGCTGTGCGGACCAGTGCGCTCGGATTTCCAATGTGCCTGTGCGAGGGGCGCCAGCGGAGTACCTTCAATCCAGTCGAGCGGCCAGCCAGCATCGAGCTTGCACTGAGCGACGTGCTCGCTGTCGCTGACAATCTGCAAAAGCACGGCCAACTTGTCCGGCGGCTTGCGGGCGATCTGAAAAGGCCCTTCGGTGCCCTGACGAACCCAGATGTTGCCCCCTTCGATCCGGATCGTCTCGTTGGGAAGGCCAATCAAACGCTTGATGTAGTTCAGCGTGCCATTGCCCGGGAACTTGAACACGATGACATCCCACCGCTGGGGCGGGCTGAAATCGTACAGGAATTTGCTGACGATGATCCGGTCGCCGCTGAACGAGTCATCGTCAGGACGCTCGAATCGATTGAACGCTCGAGTGTATCGACAGGAAGGGCAGACTCCCGCGATCACTTCGCGCGCTTGCACGCCGGCCTCGCTCCCCTCGTCGCTCGCCCCCATTTCCTGGCTGGAACCCGTCTGAAACCACGTGTTGCACTGCGGGCACTGGACGTCCTTATGCCTGCCGCGGAGCGTCGGCGCCATCGAGCCGGTCGGTATCACGAAAGCCTCGGCGACAAAGCCGCGGAAGAGGAGCGCCAGGATCACCGCCATCGCGATCGACTCGACCGTTTCCCGCCAGCCGCCGTCGGCCGGCTTCGATTCGTCCTTGGTGGAATCTCCTTTGCCAGCGGCTCGGTTCTTGTCGCTTTGGCCAGGTCGTGATTTGGACATAGTTAGCAAAAGGTTCGAGGAATTGACGCTGGTGAAGAGGCCATTGCCCCATCGGCCAGGCGGTGCAGGAAGTTATTCGTCGCGGGCAGCCGAAATATAGCGAAGTTTCCAGGCAGCGGAAACTTGAAACCGCATGCACCGGCTCAAATCGGGGTTGCGGCAACCGTCTCCTTTGGGGGATGATTATCCTCCCCAACTGGCGTCCGGCTTCCCGCAATTACCGTGGCCGGCCGGAGTTCCCACTTATGGCAAGGAGGCCTCGACCGATGCAACGCTTTCTATGGCCCCAGCAACTGCTGGTGGCATTCGTCCTGGTGCTCTTCGTCGGCTGCGGCAAAGGAGATAGCTCCACTGCCGCGACAGATGCAGCCAAGGACAAAGCTGCATCGACATCTTCCGGCGGCGTGGCGGCGTCGGCCAATTCAGAGCAGTCGGCATACATTCCGCAGCCTTCGATTTATGTTAACGCCGTGGGGCCGATCGAGAAGCCAATCGTGGTCGTGCACACTTCGGCCGGCGACGTGCGGATCGAGCTGGAAATTGAAAAATCTCCCCAAACCGTGCTGAATTTCCTGGAAAACTACGTGCGGCGCGGATTCTACGAGCAAACCATCTTCCACCACGCCGACTCCGCATTCGTTGTCGCAGGAGGCTTCACGGCTGAGCTGGAACAAAAGCCCACGGCAAACCCAATTTACAACGAGGGAAATAACGGCCTGTCCAATGTCCGGGGTGCCGTGTCCATGTCACGTGACCCCAATGCTGCCCACAGCGCGACGTCGCAGTTCCTGATTAACGTCGTAGACAACTCCGATCTCGACTACCAGGGGGACGATGCGGATAGCCAGCGCGGATACTGCGTTTTTGGCCGCGTCATCGAAGGGATGGAAGTCATCGACCAAATTGCGGCCAGCAACGTGCGCGAAGAAGGTGACTTTCAGCGATTGCCGGTCGATCCGGTTATCATCACGTCCGTCGAAGAGCTGCCATAGTTTTGCCGGACGGTTTGGGGATGCCTTGGTCCTAAGCCGTTGCTTTGCAAGGTCTTAGATCGCAGCGCGCGACTTCTATCGCTGGTTGGGATGTAACATTAAGATAAGAGCTTACTGGCGGACGTTCGCTGGCAACTTGCACCCGGCCCGGAGGCAAGCATCGTGCGGTTGACAAGCAACGGGTGACTATTCGGGCGAAAGGCACGGATCAGGCTGACTACTGCAATGGACATCCTTGGGTAGCGGTCAAGCGGCTCCTCATCAGCTAGCGGGAGCCCTCTGTCCCGCCGCATTCCTCGCCCGCACAATGACAGCGCTGTCTGTCTCGGAATCCGCACATGAACACGGAATCGCCCAATCCTTCACCGCACGGCAAGTCGCAGCCGGGTCCTGCTCGGGTAAAGGTGCAGCCGCCAGGCGAATCCGCCCGCAATGGTTCCGCGACCAGTCCATCGCCCAGTCAGCTGCCGGATGGTAACCCTCATTCGCCGCCAATCAATTTGGCGAACGCGGCGGCGGAGGTCGTGAAGCTGGAGGAGCACGTCCAGGAGGTCACGCCGGAACACGAACTGCCGCCGGAGCCCCCGACGATCGAGGAAAAGGTCAAGACGCTGCTGGTTGGCAGGCCGCTGAGCCTGGAAGACAAGGCGGTCTTCAAACATATCTCGCTCGTCGCTTTTCTGGCTTGGGTCGGATTGGGGGCCGACGGCCTGTCCAGCTCGTGCTATGGTCCCTCGGAAGCATTCGCTCATCTCACGAGTCCCTATGGTGAGCACTATTACCTCGCCATATTCCTGGCCCTGGCCACCGTCTTTACGGTCATCGTCATCTCGGCCTGCTACAGCTACATCATCGAGGCCTTCCCCAGCGGCGGCGGCGGCTATCTGGTCGCCAGCAAGATGCTGGGGCCGAAAATTGGCGCGCTGGCCGGATCGGCCCTGGTCATCGACTACATCCTCACGGTGACCGTCTCCATCGCCGCCGCCGGGGATGCGCTGTTTGGACTGATCCCACCCGATTTTCTGGGGAGCTGGGACAATTCGGCCAAGTTATGGGTAGAAACAGCGGCCATCGGCATGCTCATCGTCCTTAATCTGCGCGGCGTCAAGGAATCGATCAACGTCCTGATGCCGGTATTTCTTGTCTTCCTGGCGACGCACATCATCCTGATCGGCGGCGTGATCAGCACGCACCTGTGGGACATTGGTGGCGTGACCCAGGAGATTTCGACGCACATGCGGGCCGATCTGGCCAATCCCAACTTGGGGTGGGCGGGCGTGCTGGGAATGCTGCTGTACGCCTATTCGTTGGGTGCCGGTACGTACACCGGTATCGAAGCGGTATCCAACAGCATGCCCGTGATGCGCGAACCGCGCGTGGCGACGGCGCAGCGGACGATGCTTTATATGGCGATCTCGCTGGCGATCACGGCGGGCGGTTTGATGCTCTCCTATTTACTCATGGACGTGAAGCCCGCCGCGGCACATCAGCCGGCGGGGGCGGCGGCCGACGAGGGTGAAAAGACGCGCGTCATCAAAGGCGACCCGTCGCAGCCGGCGAACGTCGAAAAGACAATGAACCATCGTCTGACGGAGAAATTCGTCGCCTCGCTGCCTGACTTGATCCGCTCGCCGTTTGTGTGGATCACGATTCTTTCCGAAGCTGCACTGCTCATTGTGGCAGCGCAGGCCGGCTTTATCGGCGGCCCCAAATGTCTGGCCAACATGGCCAACGACTCCTGGGTGCCTCACTGGTTTGGCAGCTTGTCCGAGCGGCTCTCCAGCCACAACGGCATCCTGCTGATCGGCGTCGCGGCATTGGCCGCGCTGTGGGCCAACGGCGGCAGCACATCCCTGCTCATCGTGCTGTACTCGATCAACGTGTTCGTCACCTTCTCCCTGTCGATGCTGGGAATGTGCCTGCACTGGTACGCGCTCCGCGGCAAGCATCCCAAGTGGCGCTCCCGGCTGGCGCTGTTCGCGTTCGGCGCGCTACTGTGCCTGTCGATCCTGGGCGTAACGGTTTGTTTCAAATTCATTGACGGAGCGTGGAAAACCGTCCTCGTGACCGGCCTGATCACCGGTCTGTGCCTGCTGATCCGCCGCTACTATCGCAACGTCAGCCAGCGGCTCAAGGGGCTGGACGAATCGCTGGGAACGATCGAAATCCGTGGCGAGCCGACGACTGCCCCGCTCGACCGCGAGGCACCCACCGCGGCAGTCCTGGTGGGCGGCTACAGCGGCCTGGGAGTCCACACGCTGCTGAACGCCCTGCGTTTCGTTCCCAACCATTTCAAGAACATCATTTTTGTCTCCGTGGGAGTCGTCGATTCGGGGAATTTCAAAGGGGCCGAAGCTGTGGACGCGCTCCGCGAATACACCGAGGAGACGCTGGGCAAATATGTGGACCTGGCGCGCCGCATCGGACTGCCGGCGGCCGGCTATATGTCGATCGGCACGGACGTCGTGGACGAACTGGAACAAATTTGCCGCATCGTCGCCCGTGATTTTCCCCAAACGGTGGTCTTCGCCGGGCAGCTCGTCTTCCAGCGGGAAACCTGGTATGGCGCCGTGCTGCACAACCAGACCGCCTACTCGCTTCAGCGCCGCCTGCAGTGGGACGGCATTCCGATGGTCATTCTGCCGACGCGAGTGCGGGAGCCGTAAGTCGAATCGCGATACCTCGCCCAATCTCCGGAGGTCGTTGACCTCCGGTTAAGAGCAGTTCTCCTCTGGCTAACAGCAATGCGCGAGGGCAATCATCGCCAGCGGCGTCGCGATCAGCGGATCGTTTTCCCGCATGCGATCGGAATCGCTGACGAAACCGCCCTCGGGTATTTGTGCGGCGACCAGCAGCTTCACGAGTGCCTCGCGCCGCGCGGTCCGCTCCGGATCGGGAAGCAGCGACAGCACCTGTGCCAGCGACGCGTAATAGTAATAGCGCAAGCCGCGCTGCCAGCCCAGTTCGGGCGGCAGGTCCTCAAATCCCGGCACCAGTTCCAGGGACTTGCGTTCGGTCAGCCAGGCTGCCGCCTTGCGCACCGGTTCTGCGCCGCCGTTCAATCCCATGGCCAGCAGCGCCAAGATTCCGTCGCAGGTTGCTGTGCCGTACGAGCGCGGCTGTGACCGCTGCTCGTCGAGAAAGCCGGCCTTGTTGTTGAGCGACATCGGCTCCGTCGTGAAGCAGAAGCCGCCGTCCGGCTGCTGGCAGCGCAGCACCCATGCCTTGGCGCGCTCAACCGCCGCGTCTACGCGCTTGTCGGAGCCGAGATCGCCTGCCAGTGCCGCCAGCACGTGCGCCGTGACCGAGATATTGGTGCCGGTCGTGATTCCCTGCGCATCCTCCTGGCCGAGAAAATCCCAGCCGCCGTACTGCGGATGGTCGGCGGCGAAACCGCGCTCTTCGGCAACCTGGGCCGACAGCAGATACTCGCGGACGACTTTCGCCGCGGGCGGCGGGGCCGGCTTTCCCAGCCGCTGCCGGCAAGTGAGCCACATCGCGGCGGCATACGTCGGAAAGTCGAGCGTCCCGTCGGGACTGGCGATGGTCTTGCGCTTGTCCAAACCCGCATCGAAAAAAGCCAGCCCGCGATCGACCGACCGCGCCAGCTTCTGGCGCGAATCCACCGGCAAAAAGCTGATCGCGTGCAGGATCAGCGCCGTTACGCCGGCACCGTCCTTGAGCTGGCCGTAGGTCTGCGAGTGCCAACCGCCGTCGCGACCCTGTTGACCGGCGAGAAACTGGGCCGCTTTGGCCAGCCCTTCGCGTCCCTTCGCCGCCAGTTCCTCGTTCATGTCACGTGTGCCTGGGATCGGTAGTAGCAGGCACACGCTGTGCGCTGTTCCCGAGCATCGACGGCACACGGAGTGTGCCTGCTACTTGTTACGCCTGCGAAATCGGCAAATACCGGTTGGGCGAGTTGAGCACCAGCACGGCCGCGGCAGTGCAAAACGTGCGGCTGGTGATGCAGTGATGCCCGGTCCAGCTTCCGTCGCTGTTTTGCACCGCGACGATCTTGTCCCGCACCGTCGGGAACCACGTCGCCCAGTCGTCGCCCCCTTTCTGGAGCATCGTCTCGGTAATGAGATGGAAGGCCAGATACTCTTCGCCGCCGGCCTGCGAGAAAGCGGTGTTGTCCCGCTTGATGAACGACACGACGTCGGCAAACGCCTTCTTGGCGACCGGATCGTCGTCCATGCCCAGCGCATACAGGACGCGAATGCCGGTGGCGTTTTTGTAAAGCGTGTGCATCCAGCTCCCCTGGTGCTGGGCGAGCTGCGTCTGCATCTGCTGGACGAGGTACTTGGCAGTCAGATCGGGAGAGCCGCCGACCTTCATGCCCGACATGTGCGCCGCGCGGAGCGAGACCCAGCCCATGACCGTGCCGAGCATCGGCGCCCAGGACTGATCGCCCCAGTTGCCGGACGCGGACTGACTGCCGACGATCGCGGTGATCACTTTCTTGAGGGCGTTGCGGACCGGCTCGGTGTCCCAGCCTTCGCCGATCACCTCCGCCAGGAACGTGGCCGCGAAGAAGCTGTGCGCGTGCCGGCCGATCTTGTTCTGAAGCTGGGTGCCGACGACCGACGTGATGTCGTCCTGCGGCATATTCTCGGCAGCCCGCAGCAGGAAGGACAGGATTCGCTGCACTTCGCGGCTGCGCGGCCCTTCGACCGGCGTGTTCCCCTGCGACATGAGGGCCAGGCCGACCATGGCCGTGCAGCCGATGTCGGTCGGCTGGCCGATATCGACGCCACAGCCGCCATCGCGGTGCATGGTCTTCATCAGCCACTCGTCGCCGCGGCGGACGGCCCGCTCGCTTTGCGGCGTGAACTCGTTGAATGTCGATGGCTCGGGGGCCTTTTGGGGGGCGGAATCACTGCCGGGGGGTTCCTGGGCGTCCTGTCCGCGGGCCAAGAGCGAGGGGAGCAGGAAGGCAGAGGAAGCGGCCAGCAGTTTGCGACGAGAGAGGTTCATCGAACGGCTCCAAGGGCGCGGAAGTCGCGGGGCCTATCTTCAAGACGGGCCGAACCACGGGACCGTTTCCGGCACCTGCCACTGATTATCGGAGGGAGGAAGGGGGGCGTCAACGGAAATAGGATGTGCGGCTGGGGGGTTGTCACGCGAAATGCCACCTTTGAACTTGGGCAACGAGCAAAGGGGGGTATCCATTTGATGACTTGCGGCTTGGCGTGCGGCCGCCGCGTGGTTGTAATCTTTTGTACACATTGCACTTCCCGCCGCGCCGTGCCGCGCCCGCTTGCCGTAAATCGCTGCAGACACAATGTCTGAACGCAGCGCCCCCTTCGGGGGGATTTTTGGCAATCGCGTGCCACCGCCGCAGGCATTTTCGAGGCAAGTCAAAAATGACCAGTACAAAATGCAAAAGTCAAAAGGTTACGGAGAGCCTCGTCTGCTGAATTTTGCATTTTGCATTTTGCAATGATCATTTTGCATTCTGCCGTTTGATCTGCGCCTGTCCCTGGCCTGTGAGTCGGCTGGCCTGAGTCGGTTTTTGAGTCGGTTTGGTGCGGCGAGATTTAGCCGACTCACGTGATATAAACGTTTGTACCGTAACGCCTTGCAGTGAGTCGCCCCCTGCGACTCACGCTCGCGATGAGTCGGCTTGAGTTGGCTACTGAACAGGAGCGATCCCGAACCTGACACCGCCCCTGCGCTTGGCCACTGCCGACTCACCAGACCGCGGCGGTCGAGACTGTTTTATCCAAATTGCCAAAGATCAGCCGGCGCGCACGGGCTGGCCAGTCGGCGCGCGCGCAGGGGGCCTACCCGTTAGATGCGCAATTGTATACATTTATTCCCTGCCAGGCGAATATTTTCCCCGGACCCCAGCCTCCCGGCGCCACGAGGCCGCCTGGCCAATTTTGAGCCAGACTCCTGGGGCTTCAGAGGTCTCCAACTTCACGGGATACAACCCTCGCAAGAATTGCCCAAATTGCCGCGAGGGCTCGTTACCATCGACGGCGCAGCAGGCTGCCCCCGTCACCTAGCGATGCGTAATACTCGTCCGCCGCCATGATGTCGGCCGCCGTTGGGATTCGCCGCGTGCTCAGCGAGAGCGTCTCGTGCATGACGCTATGGGGATCGCCGTCCGGGTGATCCATTCCCAGCGCGTGTCCGAATTCATGCTCCAGCGCCGTCAGCAGATCGACTTTGCCGAATGCCGAGCTGCGCCTGCCGGCCTGCCGCTCTGAGGAAGTCACGAAGATGGAAAACTCCTCATCGCTGCCAGGCGTGGAATCGAAGAATCAGCCGTAACCTGCCGCGTTCACGTCGATAATGATCCTCCCCGGCATTTCCAGGCCGAGCATTGAACCGGGGAGGTCCTGGACGACGAATTCCGTTCCCGCGAGCGCTCTTTGCGCCGTCACTGGATCGACTCCGGCCGCTACCCATCGCCGCGCCAGCCCGCTCGCGTGGGTGAACTATGAATTCACAGAAACCTACATCGCGGGCCGGGTCCGGTGCAGCGCCTGGTTCGGCAGGCTTTCCTCAGCGTTACTTCACTTTCGTCCGCAGAATCCAAGGCTTGAAGATGCCGGTTTTGGGGTCGGGAGCTTTCTCCGGCGAGATGTATAAGTGGCCTTCGTAAACCACCCAGCGAAGGATGAACAATTCCTTCCCCTCCTGCATGTTCAGGATACAGAGGGCGGTTTGGTTGTCGTCGGCCGCCACGATGTTGTGAATTCCCTGATGCAAAGGCCACTTGTCGGTGACCTCGAAGGCGATGTCACGCTCCGTCAGCCCATGCTTCTTGAGATAGCGGGGATCGAAGAATTCCCGGAATCGAATGTCGGGATAGGTCTGCATCTTGGCGAAGAACCCCTTGCTCGCGATCACGAGGCCATCCTCGGTTGGCTTCCCGTCCTGGACTTTGTGAGGTAGCCAAGGGGACTCCATACGTCCCTTCATATCTGTTTTTTCCACGATGTGCGGCGGTTTTTCAGCCTGCTTCGTGGCGACGGGCGACGTCGGGCTTTCCTCCTTCGCCGGGGGCTGATTCGGCGGTTCCGCCCGAGCCACGGCCACCGAGTTCGTTAAGAGGCCGAGCCCCGCCCCAATTCCGGCCAGGGCCAGTCCGACGACCAGCACCACAGTCAACACGCTCTTGATCTTGGTCACGAACATGGCTCTCTCCCGTGTTCGAGCAACGCACTTCGGATGCTTGCCATCTCGCGAACTGCAGCATCAGGTGACGTCTCGTGTTGTTCTGTGTGATGTGATTCTACCGGCACGCGCGGCAACAACCGAGTTGTTATTCCTTGAAAGTAAACAAGTAGCAGTTGTATATTCCGGCGTGCAACGCCAATAGGATCTTTCGTTGGGTCAACACGCGGCTCTGGGGGAAGTCGCCCGTCACGGTTCGCTTTGCGCCGGGTGCCACTGCTGGCGGGGTAGCCCCCAAGCCGAACCAGTGATTCTCAGGCGGGTTATCTGTTTGCTACGACGACGAGTGCCAGGCCGAGGACTGTCGGTCGGCTGGATCGCGTGGTTGGCATTCGGTTGACTAGTTATTAGTGATCGGAGACGCGCCGGCAGCAGTTCGATCCGTCCCGCCATTCAATGAGTTCGTGCGAACGCTTCGGAACCTTTGGCCGTATATAGGGCACCAAGCGGTGGTGGGCTGGCGCCAAGTTGGAGGGACTCTTATGCACTCTGGCCGAATCTATCTTGCCCTGGCCCTCGTAGGATGGTTGGGCACCGCGGCGCACGGTGAGAATGCCAGCACTGCCGCGGCCGAGGTCAACTGGGGCCAGTGGCGCGGGCCGCTGGGGACGGGGGTGGCGCCCAAGGCCGATCCGCCTGTCCTGTGGAACGAAGCGGAGGGGACGAACATCCGCTGGAAAACGCGGATTCCCGGACGCGGCCACTCCACGCCGGTCGTCTGGGCGGACCGCATCTTTCTCACAACAGCGATCCCCTTTGGCGAGAAGCTGCCGCCGCGGCCAAGCACTGCGCCTGGCAATCACGACAACCTCCCCGTCACGCATCGCCAGCAGTTCGTCGCTCTGGCCCTCGATCGGGCCGGCGGCAAAATCCTCTGGCAAAAGACGCTCCACGAAGCACTGCCGCAGGAGCAGGGGCACCACACGGCCAGCCTGGCGTCGAACTCGCCGGTCACCGACGGCGAGCGCGGGCATGCCTTCTTCGGCTCGTTCGGACTCTATTGTCTCGACCTGGACGGGAAGCTGATCTGGAATGCCGACTTTGGCCCGATGCAGTCACTCCACGGGCATGGCGAGGGAAGTTCGCCCGTGCTCCATGGCCAGACGCTGATCGTCAACTGGGACCACGAAGGGCAGTCGTTTGTCGTGGCCCTTGACAAGCGAACCGGCAAGCAGAAGTGGAAGATCGAGCGCGACGAGGTGACGAGCTGGGCCACGCCGATCATCATCGAACACGCCGGCAAACCGCAGCTCATCATCAGCGGCACCAGCCGCATCCGGGGCTACGACTTGGACACGGGCAAAGTGATCTGGGAATGCGGCGGCCTGTCCTCGAACATCGTGGCGTCGCCGGTCTCGGACGGACGGATGGTTTTTGCTGGCTCGAGCTACGACAAGCGGGCGCTGCTGGCCATTCATCTCGACGGCGCCAGCGGCGACATCACCCACAGCGATCGCATTGCCTGGTCGCGGTTCCGCGGCACTCCCTACGTTCCTTCGCCACTGCTGTTTGACGGCGGGCTGTACTACCTGACGCACTACCAGGGGATTCTGACGCGCGTCGATTCCGCGAGCGGAGAGGATCGCCCCGGCGCGATCCGGCTGGACGGAATCAAGAACATCTACTCGTCGCCGGTCGCTGCCGCGGGACGGATTTACGTCACTGATTTGGAAGGGACGACGCTAGTCCTCTCCGGCGGCGAAGTGCCGCGGCCGCTGTCGCTCAACCATTTGTCGGAGCCGGTCAGCGCATCGGCGGCAATCGCAGGAAAAGAGTTGTACCTGCGCGGGGAGAAGCATCTCTATTGCCTGGCGGAGCCCACGCCGTAGAGCAAACTGCCTCGCTTTTTCTAGGCCGTGGCGCGGTCGCGTCGCCAGCTTGCCCATTCCCCTTGCACGCCAGGCTGAGTCCAGTAATATAGACACATTGTCTATATTGGAGGCGTTCGGATGAGCTCGGTCACGGTTTGCGCGCTGCTAACGATGGCGCACTTGCAAGGGCAAGTGACGGCCCCTTCGCCGCCACGGGCTACGGATGCTGACCGCGGGGAAGAAACAGTCCGCCTGGCGCAAAACGAAGCTGGGCGGTACGACATAGTTCGCCAGGACGGCCGCGGGACTCTGCTGGAACTTCGCGACAGGCCCATCCTCAAATGGTCGAACGCCAACAACGGCACCTTGTATGGCAGCGTCGTGCTGTGGACCGTCGATGGGCGGCCGGAAGCACTGGCCTCGTTCTATCGCTGGTACGTCGACCAGCAGAAATTCCATGCCGAGTTCAAGTCCCTTTCGACCGAGCCTCTCCAAGCCACCAAAGGAGGCGAAGTTGCCTGGGAGCCGAGCAAGCCGGACTTGGAGTTTCGGACGCTCAAGGACAAGGCACAGCCGGCGGATGGTGCGTCCGCACGGCTGCGGCAAATGCGGGACATCGCCCGCCGCTTCAGCGGCAAGGTCGTCCCGCCGACGGAAAGCGCCACGTCGCTGAGACTATTGACGCAGCCTCTCTATCGCTACGAGAAGACGCCTCCGGACGTGATCGACGGCGCCTTGTTTGCCTTCGTGCAGGGGACCGATCCGGAAATTCTGCTATTGATCGAGGCGGTCCGCGAAGAAAAGAGGACCGTGTGGAAGTACGCCGTCGCTCGGCTCAACATGTTTGAGTTGCACCTCGCGCTCGATGACGAGGAAGTATGGAGTGCCAAGCGGATTACCTGGAAGGAAGTCATCGACCTCCATGGGGCCTACAGCGTGCTCGTGCTCGATTACTAGCTGGACGACGACAGGCCGACGCTGGTAGATGTAACCGCTGCTGGGAGCAGGGGAACCAACGCTGGAACGGTCGGCCACGGTAATTACTGCCGCGACGCGCCAAAGAAGAAGCTGAAGGTCTGGCGATCGTCGGTGTCTTCGTAGGAGATGGGGAAGGCGAAGTCGAGGGCCAGGGGAGCGGGGCCCATGGCGGGGATGCTGATCCGCAGACCGAAGCCCGGCGCGACGCGGAAGTTGTCCTCGATCTCGAGGTTTTCTTCGACCGTGCCGAAGTCGCAGAACAGCACGCCCTTGATCATGTCGTCGGCCGTGAGCGGGAAGAAATACTCGAGCGAATTGATCCACTGGAATTCGCCGCCGACACGAACGCCCGTGTCGATCGGCCCCGCCCCACGGAAGCTGAAGCCGCGGAGCGTCGAGAAGCCGCCGGCAAAGTAGTGCTCAAACAGCGGAGCGTTCTCGCCCAGGAAGCCGAACTGCGTGCTGAAGGCCAGCGTGTGCCGTCCCGAGCCGTCGGGCCGCTCGCGGAGCATCCAGTATTTGTTGTATTCGACTTCCGCCCGCGGAAAGTCGAAGTCGCCGAAGACTTGTTCCCCGGAGATCTGCACCAGGTGCCCTTCGGTCGGCATGAACGCCAGATCGCGCGTATCGTGCGCCAGGCCCAGCTTGGCGCCGAACACGTCGCTGCGGCCGAGCACCCGCTCCAGCTCCTCGACGCCGCTTACCCGCGGGTCGGAAATGCCGACGCTTTCGGCGCGAATGCCGGCGTTCACGGACAAGTCGGGCGTGAGCCGATAGCCGAAGCCGAGCCGACCGCCGTAGCGGGACTCGAAGTAGTCGAAGTAATTGCGGTCGAAATACGAGGCGCTGATGCTGCTGCTAATGTTGGAGCCGAAGAGGTACGGCTCGGTGAGGCTGATGAGATAGCGCTGCACGCGGTTGCCGGGATAGGCTTCCAGTCGCAAGTACTGGGCGCCGCCGCGGAAGGCGCCGCCGCTGAGAAGGTCGTCCCAGCTACGCGGCAGACGCGTGATATCGAAGTTGCGTTCCTCGACGGTGATCTGTCCCGTTAGGCCGTTGTTGGAGTTGACCGCCACGCCGAACGAGAATCTCCCCGTGCGGGCTTCCTCGACGAAGACGTCCAGGTCGGAGGGGGAGGAGAAGATCTGGTCGGGGGACAGCGGCGACAACTGGGGTGCTACGAGCTCTCCGCTGGGAGGCGGATCGAAGACACCGGTCTCGGGGGGCGGACCGGGGGGCAGCGCTCCCGGCTGAAATGCGGTCACGGGCTGGCCCGCGGCGGGTTGCCCATAACCGCCGGTGGCATCAGCGGCCGTCATCGGCTGGCGCGTCAGGTCGCTGTTGCCCGGGGCGGCATTGTCGAATGAATTGCTACGGGGATAGCCATAGGCTGGGTTACCACCGGCGGGGGGCGCTCCGAACTCGGGCGTTTGGCCGCGGATCGTGGCGGCCGCGGACAGCGCCTTGTCGCGAGCAGCAGCGCCTGGCTTTTCGCTCTGTGGGATTTCGATTTCCGGCGGTCCCATGCCGGGCAGCTCTCCCATCGGCGAGCGCGGCGAAAGCGCCGTGCAGCCTGTCGTCAGCAGCAGGCACGCCGGAAGTAACGGTTTGAGGGAGAGCTGGGTCAAGGAGTTTTGTTCCTGGTGGATTGCGTGCGGGCTGGTCGGCGGGACGACGGCCCGGGTCGCGGCCTTCAGCGGGGCGTCGGCAGGGGCGGCTCCGTGGCGAAGTGGTCGTAAATCGACGGCTCGGCCGCCGGCGGCAATTGGCTTGGCACGGAGGCGGCGGGCGGCGGCGTCTCATCGGGATTTTGCGCGCGAACGGTCATTTCGGCGTTACGCCTTTGGGCCAGCGGGCGAACCGAATCCAGCGAGGGCGGGTTGACCCGGATCCGCGGTGGCTCTCCCTCGGTCACGCTGGTGATGAAAACCTGTGACCGCTTGAGGCGAATCTCGTCTTCTTTCACTTTTCGCATGTCGATCGTGTCGCCATGCCGCAGCGACAGGCGGTTGAGAATCACCGTCTCGCGGGTGTGGGGGAAGTCGCCTTTGATGTGCACATTGATGTTGCCGACGTGGAAGATGTTTCCTTCCTTGACGTGATACACGAGGTCCAGCTCGCCCGGATCGAGGTGGAATCGCAGGTCGGGCTGGATGTCGGCAAACACGTACCCCTGACTGCCGTAGAGGTCCACGAGCAGGTTCACGTCCCGGTTCATGTCCGACTGGTTGAACTTCTGGCCGCGCTTGAGCTTCAAAAACGTAAGCAGCGGCTCGGGCCGGAACTTGGTGACGCCGTCGATGACGACGTTGCGGACGGTGTAACGCGGGCCCTCATCGATAATGAACTTGATCGTCAGCCATTTGGCGTCGTCGTCGAAGATCAGCTCGCGACCGACGCGGGCGCTGAAGTAGCCCAGGGCGCGGTAATACGCGGTCAATTTCTGGACGTCCTGATCGATCTTTTCGCGATCGACCTTGCCGCGAATGAAGTACCAGAAGTAGCCAGGCTTGGATTCGATCTGAGTCTTGAGTCGTTCGTCGCCGACGATCGTGTTCCCCTCGAACTCGACATTCGAGATGCGCTGGAGATGTCCTTCGTTGATCACGAAGATCACGTTCCGGTCGCCCGGCTGATCCCCTTCCAGGATGGTCACGGTCGCCTTGGGGTGGCCGCTGCGGTGGTAAAGCTCCTCGATCACGCGGCGGGCATTGTCAACGGCAAAGGCGCTAAGCGGATCGCCTTCCTTCAGGCCATGCTCCTTGTTCAGTTTCTTCTCGGAGATGTCGCGGTTTCCCAGATGCTTCACTTTGCGAATGCGCGGCCGCTCGAAGAGCTGATAGATGAGCACGATGCCGCCGTCGGTCTGGCGGGTGAAGGTTTTCACTTCGCGGTACAGGCCGCAGGCGTGCAGTCGGCGCACGTCCCCTTGCACCGTTTCGGGATCGAAGTCGCGGTCCTTTCGCGAGTGCAAGTGCTTTTGCACTTCCTGCTGGCGCTCGGGAGGGACTCCCAGGATCTCGACTGCCGCCACGATCTGCCGCTGGCCGCCCAGCGGCGTGGAGGGGGTCAGCGGCTGGGCTCCGGGAGGCGCGTCCGTTTGCGCCGGCGCAGGCAGGGCTACCTGGCTCCAGACAATCGCCGCGATCGTTGCCCAAGTAAGAGGAATCGCGACGAAACCAGGCTGCCCCACGGGGGATCGGCGAACAATGCGTGTGGTCAGCGGCATTCAAGCCTCCCGCGCCCGAGATCGGCCACTGGCCGCGCAGGGGAAATCCCCCGGATTTGGCGGCAATGGCCGCGTATCAGTATCTGAAAGCTCCCGGCGGGACAAGGTGAATTTGCCGGGAATTGAAGACCGAAATGAGTGATTGGGCAAGGGGCGCAGGGTCACTGCTGGCGGGCATACGCCTCTGGACAGGTTGCGGACTGGTCCGCTAGACTACGAGGCTCGCGAAACATAATCTGGGAAAGCACTTGGGTCGTCAAAAGCCCCCTTACTGGTAGGCAAGATGGTCAAGCTTGTAGTTCGAGACCGAGAAAGCATTCAGGAAGCGGTACGCCGCTTTCGCAAGCTGGTGGAGCGCAGCGGCATCAAGAAAGAGATGCGGCGCCGAGAATACTACGAAAAACCGAGCGAAATCCGCCGCCGGGCCCGCCTGCGAGCCGAGCGCCGCGCCCGTCGCGGACGGCTGACGCCCGGACTCTGATCGCGACGCTTCTGTCGTCTCCCTGGCGGCCGGCTAGCAGGGCCGCACGGGGCGAATTGGCCGAGATTTTCTGCCCCGCGAAACTTCTGCCTGGCGGCGAGGTTGTATCGTTAGCGACCAATCGAATAGAATACGAATAGTTAGCTTACAAACTAAATTGTCTCATGACTGCCAGACGAATACTCACCGGGATGCTGCTGCTGGCGTCGGTCGCCACCATAGTTGCGGCCGGGAACACGGTCCTCAGGTGGCAGGCGGCCATCGCGTCCCTGGCAACTCCCGTCCTGGTCCTGCCGCCGCATCCAGCGCCGCGTGTTGGACAGATGGCGCCCGACTTCGAGCTGCCGAGTGCCGACGGCAGCCGATCCGTGCGGCTGAGCAGCTTTCGCGGCCAGCGGCCCGTGGCCCTGGTCTTTGCGTCGATTACGTGCCCCTATTTCCGCAATGAAGCGCAGGCGCTGGAGCGGCTGTACCGCCAGTATGGCGACCAGGTCCAATTCCTGCTCGTCTATCAGCGGGAGGCGCATTCGGTGGGAACCACGCCTGTTCCCGAAAATGACGCCGACGGGATTGCCATCTGTCCTCCGCAGTCGCTGGCGGAGCGGAGCCAGGATTGCCAGCAGGCCGGCCACAAGCTGTCGCTGACAATCCCGTCGCTCGTGGATCAACTGAACGACCGCGTGGCGTACGACTACATGAGCGACCCGGTGCGGCTGTATCTGGTGGACGTTTCGGGAAAGATCGTCTTTCAGACCGCTCAGGGACCGTGGTCGTTCCGCGCGCAGGACCTGGAGCAGGCGATTCTGGCGTCGCTGCCGGCAGTGCCGTAGCGATTTTCCAGTCCGCTAGCTCGGCCTGCTCAGCGAGAAGATCGGCAATAGCAGTCCCATGGCAATGCTGCCGACGACGGCGCCCATCACGATGATCAGCAGCGGTTCGATCAGGCTGGTCGTGGCTTTGATCGCCGTTTCGACCTCGCGGTCGTAGTAGACGCTGACCTTGGCCAGCACGGTGTCGAGCTTGGCGGTCTCTTCGCCCGAGTTGATCATCTGCACCAGCGTGGGGGGAAACAGCGGGCTGCCGCGCAGCGAATCGGCAATCCGGTCCCCCTGCGTGATCTTTTCGAGCACGCCGAGCCAGACCTGTTCGTAGTAGTAGTTGCCGGCGACTTCCCCGGCCATCCGAATGCAGTCCAGCATCGAAACGCCGGCGGCGACCATGGTGCCCAGCGTGCGCACGCTGCGGCTGAGGATCACCTTGCGATTCAGCGCCCCCAGCAGCGGAATATGGATCTTGAGCCAGTCGAAAAACTTGCGCCCCTCCGCGGTTCGCCGCGCCACGAAGAACGCCACGACTGCCGCCACCGCCGCCAGTGCCCACAGGTACCAGTAGTCGATCAGCACGTGCGACGCGCTGATGAGAAACCGCGTCATCAGCGGCAGTTTGATTCCTTTTCGCTGAAACAGCGGCTGGAACTTCGGCATCACGTAGGTCAGCAGAAAGGTAGTCACGCCGATGGCCAGCACCAGCATCACGGCCGGATAGGCCATCGCCGCCCGGATCTTCTGCCGCGTTTCGAGCTGCTTCCGCTGGTATTCGGCAATGGTGTCGAGCATCTGGCCGAGCGTCCCGGTGTGCTCGCTGGCCTTGATCAGGGAGATGTAGGTCCTGTCGAAGTATTTCGGATGGCGCGCCAGCGCCGCCGAGAAGTCCTCGCCGGATTCCACCTGGCTTTTGAGGTCGGCGAGCACCGATTTCAGCGTGCGGTTGGCTTCCTGCTGCGCGAGGCTGTCCAGGGCGACCGACAGGGTGATGCCGGTGTCCACCATGACGGCCAGTTGGCTGGTGGCGTAAATGATGTCGCTGGCGCCGATCCGCTGGGGAAAGAGTTCCAGGCCTGAGCCTTCTTCTTCCAGATCGAGGATTTGCAGGCCGTCCTTGCGGAGACGGCTGGCGGCCTCGTCGCGGTTTTCGGCTTCGATCGTCCCCTCGTGCACTTTGCCGAGGACGTCTCGGGCCCGATAGTCGAAGTTGATCGCGGTCATGCCTGCACTCTCAGGTCGTGGTCGATGTCTTCCCGGTCAAGCGGCCGTCACGCGGCCGATCGCGGGGCTCTCATGTATCGGGCGCGGCGGCCGCGGCAGCGGACGCTTCGTCCACCGGCGGCGTCGAACCGCGCTTGTCCAGCAGCGAGCCAAAGTCCCCGGAGATCTGGATCACTTCTTCTACCGTGGTCAGTCCTTCGCGAACCTTGCGGAAACCGTCGTGCCGCAGCGTAACCATGCCGGCGGCAACCCCCAGCCGGCGGATGTCTCCGATCGACGCGTCCGCCACGATCGCGTCCCGCAGTTCGTCTCCGATCCCCATGATTTCGTGGATCCCCAGCCGGCCGCTGTAGCCCGTGTTGCGGCATTTGCGGCAGCCGACCCCTTTGTAAAATCTGTCCATCGCATAGCCGGTCCGCTCCAGCGCCCGCTTCAGTTGCCGCGGCGGGTCATAGGCCTCGCGGCATTTGAGGCACACTTTGCGCACCAGGCGCTGGGCGAGGATCATATTCAGTGCGGCGCTGATCAGGTACGGCTCGACCCCCATGTTCACGAGACGCGTGATTGCCGAGGGAGCGTCGTTGGTGTGCAGCGTGCTGAGCACGAGGTGGCCGGTGAGGGCGGCCTGAATGGCGGTGCGGGCGGTCTCTTCGTCGCGAATTTCGCCGACCATGATCACGTCCGGGTCCTGCCGCAAGAGTTGGCGGAGGGCCTTGGAGAACGTCAGGCCGACGCGCTCCTGCACCTGAAACTGATTGAGGAGCGGCAAATGGTATTCGATCGGATCCTCAACGGTGCAGATGTTGTTCTCCATCGAGGCGATCTCGGCCAGCGCGGCGTAGAGCGTGGTCGATTTGCCGCTGCCGGTCGGACCGGTGACCAGGACGATCCCGTTAGGGGCCTGGATGCAGGTCTGGAACTGGACCAGCACGTCCTCGGCAAAACCAAGGTCGCGGAGATTGAGAGAGACGGCCCGCGTATCGAGCACGCGAATCACCGTTTTTTCTCCGCGGTTGCTGGGGAAGGTGCTGACGCGGAGGTCGATCTTGCGGCCGTCGAGCATGACGTGCACGCGGCCGTCCTGGGGCAGCCGCCGCTCGCTGATATCCAGGCCGGCCATGATCTTGATGCGGCTGGTGATCGCGGACAGCAGGTGCAGCGGGACCTCGAGCGACTTGTAGAGCTTGCCGTCGATGCGATTGCGGACGCGCGTGCAGCGCTCCGCCGGCTCGATGTGAATGTCGCTGGCCCCTTCACGGACGGCATTGAAGATCATGTAGTTGACCAGGCGGATCACCGGGGACTGGCCGGCCACTTCGGTGGCGTCGCTGATGTCCTCGATGGCGTCCTCGATGAGCGTGACCTCGGCGTGCTCCTGGTCCTCGATGATGTCGTCAATGACGAAGGTTTTGGAGTCCGGCAGCGTGGTGATCATCCGCCGGATGTCTTTGCTCGTGGTGGAAACGATCTGCACTTCCATCCGCGTCAGGCTGCGGATTTCGTCGATCAAAAAGAGATTGCTGGGCTCGGTGACCGCGACGATGATCGTCTCCCGGATGCGAAACAGCGGAAAGACGAGATTTTTCTCGATATATTCCCGCGGCAGCACGTCCACCACCTTGGGGTCGGCCAGCCGGGGCTCGAGCTTGGCGTAGGGGACGTTGTAAACGCTGGCCAGGCACTCGGTGATGTGGTCCTCGGTGCAGTGCCCCAGATCGACGAGGATTTCGCCCAGCAGCTTCCCCTTCCCTGTGCGCTGCTGCACCTCGAGCGCCGCCTGGATCTGGTCGATCGTGGCGTAGCCGCGCTCGACCAGGATGTTTCCCAAACGTTTGGGACCGGCGGTGGGTGCGGAGGTTGTCATGGGTCGGCTTCGGGGGATCAGTTTGCAGTCCAGGTGTCGGGGTGTGCGGGTATGAGGGTGTGCGAGTCGTTGGAATCTGCCACCCTCACACTCTCACACCCGCATACCCGCATACTTCGCGACATCAGTCATGCGCTAAACAAAGCTCCTTACCGCTTCAATCACCGTGTCGTACACCTCAAGCTGCTGGTCGATGCGGGTGATTTCCAGGATCTTGCGGTTGACGATGTTGCTGGTGGAAATCTTCAGGTCCCCCTCCATGGCCCGCAGCGCTTCCTGAGCGTTGATGATCGCTTCCAGCCCGGCGCTGTCGATCGTTTCCGTGCCGTCCAGATCAATGACCACGTTGGGCCGCTCGAGCGCGGTCAGGAACGACTCCAGGTTCTCCGAGCGGTCGCCCCCCAGCTCCTCCGGAGTGTGTACGACCATCACGTCGCCAAAGACTTCGGTGGGAAGTTTCACGCTGCGCCCCTTCTGGAGTCGGCCTGATGTCTAGAGAACTTGCGTCAGATTCGAGGCATGGGACGGCGGCGGCTCCCCCAGTCCCAGGATGGCCTCCACGTGCTGGAACAGCTCCCGCGGGCTGAACGGCTTGCCCAGCAGCATGTAAATGCCGTAGTTCTCCTTCAGGTCGTGCGGAGAAAGCTCGAAGCCCTTGCCGGTGAGCATGATCACCGGGATGTGGGCGGTGCCTGGGTTGTTCTTAATCCGCTCAGCCAGCGACAGGCCGCTGAGCCGCGGCATCTGGCAATCGGTGACGACCACGTCCGGGACCTGTTTCTGGATCAAGTCCCAAGCCTCTTCGCCGTCGCAGGCGCAAGTGACGTCGTAGCCGGCGCGCTTGAACTTGAACTCCGCAGCCCGCAGGATGTGGACTTCGTCGTCGCAGAGCAGGATGCGTTTTGAGGCTGCTTGCATCATAAGGGCTTAAATCAAGTCAGGCGGAATGGCTTGTGATCGTCGCGCAATGACTTCTGCACATTGAGAATTGCAAATTTTTAATTGCAAGTTGCAAAATGAAATGCACGTCGTGCGATGTGACCTTCGCGGCAGTTCAATTTGCAATTTGCAATGGACAATAATCAGTTTGCAATTGCTCCTCATCACTTGCTTCTGATGTCGGACCGCCCGGCACCATCGTTACGCGCTAATTTGTGCCACTCCCGGCAGGATCACGCGGAACGTGCTCCCCTGCCCCGATTCGCTTTCTACTTCGATCCGTCCGCCGTGGATGTCTTCCACAATGTGCTTGACCAGCGGCAACCCCAGGCCGGTTCCCGCGGCCATGTCCTTGTCCTTGGCAACGCGATAGAACTTTTCAAACACCTTTTTGCAATCGGTGGGCGACAGTCCGACGCCGGTGTCTTCCACTTCGAAGATCACCTCCTGATCCGCCAACCGGCTGCGGATCACCACGCTGCCACCGGGGCGCGTGTATTTGACCGCGTTGGAGACGAGGTTGATTGCCGCCTGGAGCAGCGTATCCCGGTCCGCCAGGACGCCCAGGTAAAGCGGGCTGAGGTCGGCCGAGAGCCTGATGTCCTTTTGCTCGGCGGCCGGCGCCAGCAGGTTGTACGCCTCCATCAGCAGCTCGTTGAGCGACCGGGCGGACTTATTGACGTTGACCACGCCGGCCTCGATCCGTGCCAAGTTGAGCAGGTTCTCAATCAACCGCTGGAGCCGGTCGGTCTGGCTGCGAATGATCGCAAAGAATTCGTCGCGCTCCTTCTCGCTAGCCGCGTCGCCGTCTTCCAGCAGCTCCAGGTAGGCCTTGATGCTGGACAGCGGCGTTTTCATCTCGTGGCTGGCGGCGGAAACGAACTCCGCGTTCCGCTTTTGCACCGCCTTGAGGCTGGAGATGTCGGTGAGCACCGCCACGGCGCCGTGGCTATTGGCACGGTCCTGCGCCGTCGCGTCGCAGCGACCCAGCAGCGGTCGGCAGGCGATGCGATACCACGCCGTGGCCCCTTCGTCGTCCACGATGGCGACTTCGCCGCTGCGCTGCGTGGCCGCCTTTCGGCGGCGGGTTTCGTTCAGCAGGTTGACCAGCTCGTGGCAGCGGATCAATTGCTCGAGTGCCGCGTGCTCAGTTTCGAGCGAGTGGATGCCGAGCACGTGCTGGGCGCTGGGATTGGCCAGTGTAATGTCGCCGTATTGATCGACAGCCAGAACGGGGTCGGCCAGACCGGCGAGGATTTCCCGAATCTGGTCGCGCTCGCAGGCGTGTCGCCTGGCTCGCACTTCCGCCCCCGCCCGGGCGTGCTCGGCCTCGGCCTCACGGTCCGCCATCGCCTGGAAGCAATCCCGCAGTTTCTGGAAGACAGGTTGCCAGGGATGGTCCGCATCGACGGGCGGGAGCGCCTCCAGGATCGAGTCGGCCGATACTTCGGCGGGATCGATCTGGGCGAGCAAGTTGAAAAAGCGGTTGGCGTCAGCCGCTGCCTGCTGCTGCGCTTGCCAGGCCAGCCACAAGACCCCCACGCAAGCCGTGATGCCAAGCGCTGCCAGCCCCAGCCGCGCTCCCCAGAATGGCGCGATGGCGGGTTCGAAGACCCACACCAGTCCCAGCGCAGCGCAAGCCGCCGCCGCGAGTGCCGCGGGCAATTGCGACTTGAGCAACGTTCTGGGATGAAAGGCAACCACGGAGTGCTTCCTCGTTCTCTGCTGCGTCAAGTTGTCCGCGATCGACTGCCAACTACGCACTGGTTATCTGGCAGCCGGTCCCCCTGGACTTGGCGACGCGCACGACCCTGCGAGTGCTTGCCCTGGCCTGGCGCAGGTTGATGCGGCAAGCAAAGTTAGGTCAAAAGCGACGACCGGCAACACCGTGCGGCAGGCCGCAGTCAGGCCGTCTTTTCGGGGAAGATGCTGGCGACTGAGAGAGCCAATTCACGAAACCCGGCCGTAGACGGCGGGCGCGCAATCGGCACAAGCGAAACACGTGGCCTCATCCCTACCATGCGAACGATTGCCGCGGCCTATTTTGGGGCTCGCGACGCGGCAACGCGATTTGCAGCCGCCGCCGGGGCGCCAGGCGAGCGATAGAGGACATTGTCCGGTTCGAGCTCCGCTGCCCGATGAAAATGCACTAAGGCCTCGTCGTGTTGCGAGGCTGCTTCCAGGACACGCCCCAGGCAGTCGTGCAGATCGGCCCGCTGGGGGGCCAGCTCCAGCGCCGCGCGAAGCTGCTGCCGCGCCTCGTCAAGTTCCCCGCGATAGAGGAGCAGTTCCGCTAACTGGAGGCGGGCGTCCACAAACTGCGGTTTGCCTTTCACCAGGCTGGCAAGCTGCTGATAACAAGCCGCCTCGTTCCCTTCATTCCAGCGGTTGAGTGCCGCCTCGAGCCGCGCGGCGTCCCGTTTCGCCTCAAACGCAGCCACCACCTCTTCCTTGCGCTGTTTCCGCCGCGGCGGCTGCTCGGCCAGCTCGCGCTTGAGCGACGAAAGCGTCGTGCAGCCCGGTCCAATGCCGAGCGCCATCACGATTAACGCGGTGACTTGAAGTAACGGGCGCAGCGAGTTCATGGTGACTTGGGAGCTGGGCCGGCGGCCGTAGGAAAGGCTTTCCCCGGAGCCACGGAGGAGGGCTCGATCGTGGAGGAAGGTCCGGGAATGCCCGGATCTTCGATCGGCCCAAACGGCAGGTCTCCGTGCGGCATGTGCTCCGGCCGCCACGGAAAACCCTCCTTGGAATAATCGCGATGCGTGCGCTCCCAGGGTGCATGGGCCTGGTTGAGGTACTCGTGGATGCTCTCGTTGAAACCGCCCGCCGCCACGATTTCCTGCCGCAGATTGATCGCCTCGCGATTCATGGAATCGAACTGGATCGACCAGTCGATTTGCCGCAGGGCAGTCTCGAAATCCCCGGCGGCAAAGGCCGCCCTGGCCAGCCGCTGGTAGTGCAAGGCGTAGTTGCGGCGGGCGATCGGGCTCATTTTGTCGAAGACGACGGAATGCCGCTGGACGAACTGGTGCTCGTACTTGGCCCCTTCGTCGCCGATCACCGGCTCGGCCACGATGCGGGGCGTGATCAGAACTATGATTTCGCTTCGCTCGATGTCCTCGGTTTTGGTGCGGAAGAGCGGTCCCAGCCAGGGGAGGTTGCCGAGGTAAGGAACCTGGGAGGTGTTGGTCTTGAGATCCTCGCGAATCAGGCCGCCGATTACGACGGTGCGCCCGTCATAGCACATGACGTTGGTGGTCACTTGCGTCACGGACTTGTTGGGCAGAGTCAGTCCCGAGCTGACGGTCACGCTTCCTGTGGACAGCTCCGGATGCACTTCCATGCGGATCTGGCCGTCGGACTGGATGAAAGGCCGGATGCGAAGCAGCGTGCCCACGTCCAGAAAGCTGACCGACTGGGTTGAAAAGGTCTGTGTGACGGTGGTGTTGACGTAGCCGAGCTGCTCGCCGATCTGGATTTCGGCCCGCTGCTTGTTCAGGCACAGTACTCGCGGCGAGGCGATCACGTTGGTGTCGCCGATTTTTTCGAGTGCTTCGACGAAGACGGACAGGCTGGCGTCGAGAAAGCCGAACTTCAGCCCCCCTTCGGTCGTGGGGATGCTGGAGAGATCCGACAACGGGTTGTTCACGATCAGCCGGACGTTGTCCTCGTTGAGCAGGGCCTCCCAATTGACGCCCATCCGGAACTCATCGTCCAGCTTGACGTTGATGATCATGGCCTCGATGGCCACTTGTTTTGGATTCACGTCCACCTGGGCGTAGAGCTGATCGACCTGCTTGAGGATGGCTTCAAAGTCTCGCACCACGACGACGTCCGGCCCGCCGAAATCGTTGCCGCCGGTTTTCGTCTGGTCGGATGGAATGTCCACCTGGGAAGCGGCCGAAACGGTCGCTTTGCCGCTTTCCGAGAGCATTGGCGCGATCAGCGCCATCAGGTCGGCGGCCTTGATGTAGTTGGGGCGATAGACGCGCATCAGCACGCGGTCCTGCGTCTGGTCCATCGCTTCAAAGTCGGCGGGCGTGCCGACGTAGACGATGCCATTTTCGTGCCGCCAGATGAGGCCGGCGGTCTTGAGGATTGCCGACAGGGCCGTTTCGGCATCGACGTCGCGGAGCGACGCGGTCACCGTTCCGCCGACGTTTTTGCTGGCCAGGATGTCGATGTTGGCAGCCTGGCTGAAGACCTTGAGCGCTTCGCGAACGTCCGCATTTTCCAGCGAGATCGAAAGCTTGCCGTCATCTTCGTTCCGCTCGATGGCCGGGGGCAACGTCTCGGCGCTTTTTTGGCCCGTGCCTGCTTGCTGATTGGCGGACCGACTGCCGTCGGCCAATTCGCCGGACTTGTCCGCAACCTGCTCCTGCAGCTCCGTGATCGCCTGGCTGACATTGCGCTGACGGCGGTCCTGGTTGTCGCGGAATTGTTGGAAGGCCTCCTCCAGACTTTCCACTTGCGCGGAGAAGAGGCGGTAGGCGGTTTGTGCCCCGGGCAGCTCGGAGAGCGGAACGAAGTGAGGCGACTGGGCGCTTGCCGCCACGTGCGCCAACGGCGCCAGCTCCGATTTGGTTTGCGACTCGGTTTCGGGGACGACGCGGGCGGTGGCAGTCAAGCGCGGATCGGCTGGCGTTTGCTGCTGTGAAGACGGAGGCTTGGGTCGCGTGGAAAGGGCCACGGCCACGGCCACGGCCAGACCGGCGGCAGCAAAGACACACAGAACGGTGATTCGCAATCGCTTTGTCATGGTCATCCGTGACCTGTTATCGCTGGCTGCGCGGCGTCAAGGTTGATCTTGCTGTGGCGGGGCAGGCGTGCTGTGGCTTGCTTCAATGCGGTCGGAACCGGTCAGTTTGGGTCGGGGAAACTCCAGCCAATATTCTCTGTCGTGGCGCTTCATCGCGACGCGGTTCCGCTCGATGCGGAGGAGCTGAAAACTCACAGGCGGCCCCTGGGCCGTGGCGACGGCGACTTCGCTTCCTTCGCGGTACACCTCACCGTTGATGACGGCCATTTTGTTCGACTTCCCGTACACGATGCTCTCGAGCACCAGGCCGACCTCCGCCGGCGAAAACGGCAAGGCGGGCTGGCCGCCCGGGTCGGTTCCCCCCGCCAGCGACGTCGCCAGGTCCGGCGCCTTAAACGGCTGCGGCCACTGCGGATCGAACGCGGCGGGCTGCGCCAGGGGATCGCGCCGCCGTGCTGCGAGCAGTTGCCGCCAATCGGCCAGCGGTTTTCCGGACTTCCCGACAGTCGGAACGACGCCCACGAGCCGGTTTTCCAGGATCACGGCCGACTGTTTACCGCTGCTCGCGGCATTCTGCGCCGTGGCGGGAGCGGCAGTGGACCCTCCTCCAAATCTCCGCCACAGGATCGGCCCCCAAAACCAGGCCGCGGCTGCCAGCAGCACCAGCAGCACCGCGGTCTTTTTCGGATTGGCGACCAATTCGCGGCGAATTGCGCCCAGTTGCTTGCCCAGTTTCACGTTCGCGGCGCTGGGGGCTGCCGCCATGCGGCCGCAGTTCCCAGCATCTCCTCTTATCGGATTCGATCAATCGGACTAATCGGCAGAACCGGCAAGGTCGCCGAAAAACGTCAATGTCATCTCGCACTGGAGGCTAGCACCGCCTCCCTCTGGCTGCGAAATCCGCACGTGCGAGGGGAATATCGCCTGCGGCATCTTTTCGATGCGCGACAGGAAATCAAACAGTTGTTCGAAGTCTCCCTGGATCGACAGCGCCACGGCATATTGCCGCAGCGATTGCAGGCTGCGGGCCGACTGCGGCTCGAACTTGACCAGTTGCAGGTCGGTCTGGCGGGCCTGTTCGGAAATCCGGGCATAGAAAATCGCGAGCTGCTGTGGATCGGGCGCGAGCTGCTCCCAGCGGTCTGTCTCCTTGAGGATTTCCGCCAGCCGCTTGCGCTCGTTGGTCAGGGGAAGGGTCAACTGGTCGGCCTGGACGATGTGCAGACGCTTGTCCCTGAGCTGTCGGCTGAGGTTGGAAATCGTCTTTTGAAACGGCAGGAAGACGAACAGGATCGAGGCCAGCGCCACCAGCGCGATCGCCAGGGTTACGACCCAGGTGGGCGCCTGGGAAAGGTTAGTCAGTCGAAGCTTCATGGCTGGGAACCTCCGTGCGCCAGGTGCAGGAGCCGTTCAGCTCTGGAGACATGTCCCGCGGGGGGCCGGGGAGGCTCGACGGCGGGGCCACCTTCCTGCCCGTAGCCAGGTTTGGCCACCACGTGAATGTGGAAGCGGGACTCTCCCGTGGCTTTCCCGGCGCCTGACGATTCCACTCCCTTGAGATGTGCCGCGGCAATCAGTGAGGATTTGCCGAGTTCATCCACGTAGGCGTGCAGCTCGGTCAGTACCGTGGCGGTCCCCGTGATCGACAGTACGACTTGTCGCCCGTCGCATTCATCTCGCAGTATGCCCAAATCCGCAATGGCGGGAGAAGGCGTCTGTTTCAGATTGCCCGCGGGGGACGAAGCGGGATGGATGACCACCCCCTGCGGCAAAATCTCAAAGGCGATCGTGACCTCCGAGAGTCGGACCGAGTCCGGTAGCGGGCGAATGATCGCGGCCAAAAGCTGGGTGCGCGGCCAGGGGTGGGCCAGGTAGGCGTACAGGCTGGCGACTTCCTCTGCCCGCGCAATTTCCTGCCTTACAAGCTGCAACTCGGCCTCGCGCTTCAGCGCCTCGGCGTACTTGGGCTCGACCTGGATCAACTCGAGCTGAATGCCGCGGCGAATCATCCATTGATAGAGCGAAGCGCTCAGGATGGCGGCGGCAAAAATGCCGGCGACGGTGCACCACCAGCTTCGGGCGCGGCGCTGCACCCGCTGTTGCTTGTAAATCTCCGGCAGGAAATCGATGTTCTTCATGAGCTAATTCAGGTCGCGGAGGGCAAGTCCCACGGCCACGTCCCACGTTCCCTTGCGTCCCAGGTGGGAGCCAGTCGGGTACAGGCGGAAAGGATCGCTGACCTCACAGGGGAGAGTGAGCAGCTTGGTCAGGCTCTCGGCAAGTTGAGGGGAGGCTTCGCCGCCGCCGATCACGCAGCGGGCCAGCGGCTGGCCGCGGAAGGTGACGCTGTGATAGCGGACGCACATGGCCAGCTCCTGGGCCAACCGCTCGACGATCGGTCGCGTGGCTTCGGTGACGCTGCGGACCACATCGGGATCCTGGAGGTCGCTGCGGCGGTCGCCATGGCTGCGGCGCAGCGCGGCGGCTTCGGAGGGTTCCATGTTCAAATGCCTGGCGACGGCCGCGTCGAACTGCGTGCCGCCGATGTCGATGTACTTCACAAACAGCATTTCATCCCCCTGGGTGATGACGGCTGCCGTCCGGGCGAAACCGACGTGAACCACCAGGGCACGCTGCTTGAGATCGTCGCCCCGCCGGCACTGGGAGGCGTAGTTGCGGGCCAGTGCCGCCGGCTCGACGTCGACCGCAACGGGGCGCAGCTCGGCCAGCTCGATCATTTCCAGGGCCTGCGCCAGCACTGGTCGGTGGCAGGCAAAGACGATGATTTCACGCAGCAGCGTGTCCCCTTGCCGCACGTCCACCGACTCCACGTAACGGAGTTCGGTTTCTTCGACGGGGAACGGCACGCGCCCGGCAATTTCCTGGGCGACGGCGCGGTCCAGATCAGGTCCTCCGACCTTGGAGACGCGCACGTTTTGCAGCACGAGCTGTTTGTCGCTCAGGCAGAGCACGACGTCGCGGCCCACGAACGGCCGCTCGCGCAGACCGCGTTTGAGCGTTTCCGCGGTGCGTTGCGTCTGCTCCTGGGTCGAAGTCTTGGCCGGGGCCGGCGGAATCTCCCAGCGGCCGGCGGCCAGCACGCGGGTGCGGTCGCTTGAAAATTGCACCATCTTGACGAAGCGCGTCCCCACATCGACGCCGATGGGAGCCGTTCCCTGCCGCTTGAACCAGGTCAGCATGCGCGCCACCCCCTTGTCAGGAGCCCCCGAGGAGGTCTTCGATGATGTTTTCCAGCGGATCGAGCACGCCGTTGGGCTTGGCTTTCTGAGCCGGAGGCCTGGGTTCGGCCAGTCCGGTCGTGGGATTGATCACGATGGAGAGGTAGCGGCGATCTTCGCCGCGGCCTGCCGCCAGCCACAGCACCGTTTCATCGGTGCGGGAGGTGCTCCCCAGACGATTGAACTCGACGTCCGCCACTTCGACCGGCGTCGGCAGGTTGATAAGTGCCGCGATCAGTTGCACGTCCCCATCGAGGGAAGGGAAATCCTTGAGTTGGGCGGTCAGGGTCTTGCCGCCGTCGCTGACCTGGTGGAAGGGAGAAGCCGGCAGCACGTCCAGGGAGGTGTTCGTGCCCGCGTGCTTCAGCGAGTACTCGTTGTTCGCGGTGCTGAACGTAACCCGATAGGTCGATGAGTTGCTGACCGCCAGGCTGCGGGCCAGCTCCAGGTCGCAGACGACCGACTCCGCTCCGGCGTCGAGCTTGTCGTGTACGCCGGATCCAAGGTAGGGCATGGTAAGCGCGGCCATGACCGCCACGATCAGCACGACGACGATCAGCTCGACGAAAGAGAGGCCGGCGCGCGAGCGAGCGCAGAGAGCAGAATGCCGAGTGCATTCTGCACCCTGCACTCTGCATTTTGTTTCAGCGTTTGGCCGCTTGGTTCCCATGGTTCTTCTGCAGCACTTCCTTCAGGAGCGCATTCTGCTCCTTGAGCAGGTCGCGAATCGACCGCAATTCCCGCAGCATTTCTTCCCGCTGCACGGTGGCGTCCACAAACGGGGATTGCCCCGCGGGCGGGGCCGCCCCCAGCGTGCTGTAAAACAGTAGCATGCCCAGCGCAACAGCCGCGCAAGCGGCCAGAGGCGCAGCACCGTGAGAGCGCAGCAACATGGCGGATTCTCCAAGTCCAAATGAGAGGGTTGTGACGATTGAGCGGTCCGAAGGCCGGCGGCTGCTCCGCCGCGTCTACTGCGACGATTCGCCCCAGGAAACCAGGTTCCAACGCAGGCCGGCGTCGCCGTCCGCTTTCACATAGATCGGCTGGCTCCAGTTCGGCCAGTGATATGTCACGTTGGTCGGAGGCGCGAAATTCAGCTTCGGCGCCGCGACAAGAAGATAGGGGCTGCGCTCCATCCAGCGGGGGTAATACTGCTCGCTGAGACCCAAGGGGAACAGCAGCGGATTGTACTGAGCGAGAAAATCGTTCAGCGACTGCTGCCATTGCACCTCGCTCACCGCGTTCCACTCGGTGCGGGCATTGATCCCAAAGCCGTCGGCAAACACGCGGCCCGTGAGCGTGAGCATCGTTCCCTTCGTCCCGGCGCTCACGACAAACTGGTTCCACGCGATCACCAGGCCGTTGATGGTGCTAATTGACGAGCTGGCGGCAACCACGTCGTTCTTCACAATCGCCAGCGGCAATTGGGAGCTAGCACTGCTCCCTTCCAGGTTGGGAAGGTTCATTCCGGACAATTGCACGCCCGTTCCGCTCAAAGTGATGACGGCCGTGGAATTTTCGCACAGGAGAGTGCCCGTCAATTTGCTCCCCATCATGAAGTTCCAGTTTCCGTCCGTGCGAAAGACCCCCAGCGGATTGGTCAGCGGATCGGGAGCCAGGATCTGGTTCTTGGCGGGAGTAATGAGCACGTCCTGCAGCCGCGGAATGGCGTACACCTTGCCGCCGGAAAAGAGCTGGTACGTCGTCACGCCCGATGGAAAGGTCAGTGGCACGCTCGAGTTGCCGCTGATCCCGACCACGTTGACGCCCAGCCAGTCGGTCAATTCGCTATTCACACCGCCGGATTGTCGCGTGTTATCGAGCGCGACCGTGCCCGTGAAGGGGCGATAATCGGTGCCGGCCTGCGCGAACAGTTTCAAGTCCTTGAGGTAGCGCTCGCGGGAGCCTTGGTACTTCGGATACGCCTGGCACAGTCGCAGTCTACCCTCGAAGCAGGCGTTTCCTCGAATCTGGCAGGGAAGCTCGATCGGCAGATCGCGCGGCGTACTCGAGGCGTTCCATTGGTACACCGTGTAAGTGTTGAGCTGCGACCAGCGGCTGGGAGTCGTGGCAGCATTCAACTGCCGCCGCGTAAGCTGTGCCACCGTTTGGACGCGATAGGTTACCTGGGCGTTGGGCTGCGCCGGATCGACCGCCGTACCGACCGAGGAGAGCGTGACGCGGTAGGGATACTCACCATAGCTGGGGTGCGAGCTGGTCAGCGACGGATCGCCAGTGGCAAAACCGACGTCGTAGACAACGCCGCTTCCCAAACTGCCGTGCAACGTGGTATCGACGCCCGCCCAGGTGCCGTCGTGCATCTTGCGCAGCGCGACCGAAATGCCGGTCACCGCGGCCAGCCGGGCCTTGTCGAGCCCGCTGATGTTCGTTTGCGACTGCTCGACCTGGTATTCCATGCGGAGCATGGCGTACGACAGCGTGAGCGTCAGGGCCAAGAGTCCCAAGACCAAGACCACCGCCATGCCGCGACGGGCGCATTTCGGATTTCGGATTTCGGATTTTGGATTGTCGACTGCGGATAATCCGCAATCCTCAATCTGCAATCTGCAATCGTTCATGGCCGTTCTCCGTCGCGGGATCTATTTTCGCAAGGTGTAGGTCAAGTTGGCGGAGCCCAAAAACGGAATGGGATCGGGCCGGGACTGGTCGCCGCTGACGATTTGCAGCTCCACCTGGAGGCTCACCGTCCGCAGACCCGTTTGCGTGCTGTACATGTCCAGTGGCCAGTTAATGTTCTGCCAGGCGATCTGGCCGCCGCGATACTGGCTCCACTGGCTCTCTGAAGGGGCCATGAATCGCTTGAAGCGGATCATGCCGAGGGGGGTTGAGGTCAAGCCTCCCAAGAGCGGCAGCGTGTCTACGCTTCCCGTACGCAGCCGGTCGGTGAGCTGGTTCTTGATCGTTTGCGCGCTCGAGTGGAACGAGTCAATCAGCCCCCGCCACAAGAGTTCATTGGATGGACCGGGCACGACGCTGGTGTTGGTCGGCCAGGTCATTTCCAGCAGCTTGTTGGGCGCGCCAGGATCGCAGGAAAAGACGACTAGTTCATTGACCCGCGGCAATCCGGCCGGATCAACGGCCGCTCCGGTGGGACGCCACACCGCCAGGCTGTCGGGGAATGTCTCGCCAGCGGCCGAATAGTTGATAATCAGGCAGCCTGGAAACGACTCGCTGGCTGTCGCCTCGACGACAGCCTTTTCGATGCGATCGATCGATACCCGGGCATGCTGCGCCGCGGTGGCCTGACTTTTGCAGACCTCGTAGGACGAGTAGACGGCAAAGGCCAGCGTCGCGCAGGCGCCGCCGATGAGCACTAGCACCGTGCCCGCCACCAGCAGCTCGGCCAGCGTCAGGCCGCGCCGAGGGCGGCGGCGCGCAGCGCGCGACCGGCATTTGGCACTAAGGTGGCGGCGGAATGTAGGCATACACTCGTCTCCTGACGGCCAATTCCCGCTCAGTGCCGTCGGCGGCCACGTAATCCACGGCCACTTCGACGGCCCGGTAGTAGCTCGTCTGACCGTCGGCCAGCGGCTGCGAAGGATCGGCCGGATCCACGTAATACACCTTCACCCGTTGGCGGAAGTTGTCGAAGAAACCGTCCGGCACGCGAAAGCCGGGATGGCGCAGGCCACCGGCGTCGTCACCGGTTCCCATTTCCTGACCAAACGCGTCTTTCGCCGGCAAGAGCGAAAGCTGGTGGTAATCGTCGGTGTCGTCGAACAGCGACCGGCCGGCACTTGTTTCGTTGGCTTCGGTTCCCAGACTCGAGTCCGTCGGCGATTCGCCCACCTCCATGTAGCGCTTGGTGACGATCTCGTCGAGCAACTGGTCCGCCAGCCCTTCGGCAATCGTCCGCCGCACCAATTCATCCGTAGTTCGCAGCGAGCTTTGGGCCGCCAGCAGCAGCACGGAGCCGGCCAGGGCCATGATGCCCAAAGCAACGACGGCCTCGATGAGGGTGAAGGCGGGACGAGCTTTCATGGCCGCTGCCCGATGGGGAAAAGAAAGAACACGGCGGGGTCCCCTCTAGCTCCCAGCTATCCCCGCCGTGCTCAAAACCAACGCCCCTCCCCGAGGCGCGGTTGCGTCTGAAACCTACGGCGCGGGGGGGCGATGTCAAATCAGGGGGAATGTGCGGCCGCAGAGGCGGCAGAACCGGCACAAACGGAAAAGTAGAAGCGGAATGAATTCCGTTCTACAGTGACCAGTCCAGCCCCACGTCCAGGCTGGGCGCGGAGTGCGTCAGTGCGCCGGCGCTGACCCGCTCGATGCCGGTTTCGGCAATGGCGCGGATCGTTTGCAGATTGACGCCGCCGGAGGCTTCCAGCTCGACGGCTGGCGCCAGATCGTCGCGAATGGCCACCGCCTGGCGCAAGAGGTCCGGCGTCATGTTGTCCAGGAGGACGATGTCGGGACGGGCCGGGAGCACCTCACGGAGCTGATCGAGCGAATCGACCTCGACTTCGATGATCATCGGTTCCGCATCGGCGTCCGCGGCCAGCACGGTTTGCATGAACTGCCGCGACTTTTCCACTGCCTCGGCCGGCGTGTAGTGCGCGCCGCCGCCGGACTGCCGGCCGAGCGCCAAGTGGTTGTCCTTGATGAGCACCGCGTCGAACAAGCCCGTGCGGTGGTTGTGGCCGCCGCCGCAGCGGACGGCATACTTTTCCAGCCGCCGCCAGCCAGGCGTCGTCTTGCGAGTGTCGTAAATCCGGGCCTTCGTCCCCGCGACGGCATCGACGTACTGCCGCGTGAGCGTGGCGATGCCGCTGAGGCGTCCGAGGAAATTCAGCAGCGTCCGCTCGCAGGTGAGCAGGTCGCGGGCGGAGCCGGACAGCCTGGCCACGACGGCGCCGGCGCCGACTGCCGCGCCGTCGCTCGATAGCTCGTGCCACGAGACGTCGGCATTCATTTCCTCCAGCACGAGTGCTGCCGCCGGCAGCCCGCAGACGACTCCCGCTTTGCGGACCACGACGTCTGCACTGCCGCGCGCTCCCTCGGGGGTCAGGGAAACGGTCGTCCAGTCGTACGTGCGGTCGAGGTCTTCGGCCACGGCCAGGCGCACCAGCCGACGGCAGTCCTCGGCCAGTTGGGCGTTCCACTGGAGCTGCGTGAAGTCTTTGGCGGTCATAGCTTCAGGACGGGACGCAGTTGTCGGCTTTCGCGGAGCGAAAGCAGACTTTGACGCCCTCGACGGGTCGCGGCGGCACGTGTTATTATCGTGAATTCCCTTCGCTGTGACAGGACCGCGCGCCAGCCCGGTTAGCTTGTTGTGATCATCATCCTTCGTTCCGACGTCTCGGAAGACCAGCTCCAGCACGTCCTGGAACGCGTGGAATCGCTCGGCTTTCGCACGCACTTAAGTCGCGGCACCTACCGCACGATCATCGGCCTGATCGGCGACGAAACGAAGATCAGCCCCGAGCCGCTCAAGGCGATTCCGGGCGTCGCGGACGTGGTGCCGGTGCTACCCCCCTATAAGCTGGCCAGCCGCGAAGCCCATCCGCAGCCGAGCATCGTGAACGTGAGTGGAGTCAAGATCGGCGGCGGCCATCTGGCAATGATTGCCGGGCCGTGCTCGGTGGAAGAGCCGGAGCGGATGAACACGATTGCGGCCGCCATCAAAGAGGCCGGGGCCAACATCCTGCGCGGCGGCGCGTACAAGCCGCGCACGAGCCCTTACGCGTTCCAGGGTCTGGGCGAAGAAGGATTGAAAATCCTCCGCGACACCGGGGATCGATACGGACTGCCGGTTGTTACCGAGGTCACCGATCCCCGCTGCGTCGATGTGGTTGATCAATATGCCGACATGATCCAGGTCGGCGCGCGGAACATGCAGAACTTCGTCCTGCTCACGGAAGTGGGACGCACGAGCAAGCCTGTGCTGCTGAAGCGCGGCATGAGCGCCACCGTGCAGGACCTGCTGATGAGTGCCGAGTACATTCTCTCGCAAGGCAATTCGCAGGTCGTGCTGTGCGAGCGCGGCGTGAAGGGTTTCGACACGGTGACGCGCAATCTGTACGACGTGGCGTCGGTGGCGGTGGTCAAGGGTTTGTCGCATTTGCCGATCATCGTCGATCCCAGTCATGCCACCGGGCGGCCAGACCTGATCCCGCCGTGCGCCTTGGCCGGCGTTGCCGTCGGCGCGGACGGCGTGCATATCGAGGTGCACGATTGCCCGGAGAAGGCCAAGTCGGACGGCCCGCAGGCGCTGTTGCCGCGGCAATACGCCGAGTTGGCGGAGCAGATCCGAAAGCTGGCGGCAATGTTTGGCAAAACGATTTCGCGGGCTGGGCAAGAGTGAGTGGTGTCCGAACAAGGCAAAATGACCAATGCAAGATGCAAAAGTCAAAATGGTGTGTTGACGCGAGCCTGCTGACTTTTGCATTTTTCATTTTGCAATGATCATTTTGCATTTCCGAAATTCAACTCGCGCGATTTCACCTCTCACCAATCAGCCACCATGCGACGTCCCTTCATCGCCGGCAATTGGAAGATGAATCTCAACCGCGCGCAGGGCGCGGAGCTGGCCGCCGCGCTCGTCGCCAAAGTGGGCGGATATCCGCATGTGGATATTGCCGTCTGTCCGCCCGCTGTTTACCTGGAAGCGGTGCGGGGCGCAATCGACAAGTCGCCAATCGGCCTGGGAGCTCAGAACTGCCATCACGAGGCCAAAGGGGCCTTCACGGGCGAGGTCGCGCCGCAAATGCTCCTTGACGTCGGCTGCAAGTACGTGATTCTGGGCCACAGCGAGCGGCGTCACATCTTCAAGGAAACCAACCAGGACGTGAATCGCAAGGTGGTGGCGGCACTGGCCGTTGGTCTGGTTCCGATCGTCTGCCTGGGGGAGCTCCTCGAGGAGCGGCAATCGGGCCGGACGAAGGCGGTTGTGAAGGAGCAACTGGAGGGCTCGCTGGCGGGGCTGTCTGCGGATCAGGCGGCCAAGATCGTGCTGGCTTACGAGCCTGTGTGGGCGATTGGAACGGGCGTGGTAGCCACTCCCGAGCAGGCGGAGGAGGTGCATGCCGACCTTCGCAATTTGCTGCACAGCCGATACAATTCGCAAGTTGCATCGCAAATCCGCATTCAGTACGGCGGTAGCGTGAATGCCGAAAACGCCGCCAGCCTGCTATCCCAGCCGAATATCGACGGGGCGCTGGTGGGTGGCGCGTCGCTGAAGGCGGACAGCTTCCTGGGAATTGTGGCGGCAGCCCGCCGGTAGGGACTATACGTTAACAAACTCACGCAAGACCAAAATCCGAACCTCGAAGCCGATCACCGCCGACCATGCTGGGCATGGTGCCCGGGCGGTGCCCGATCCGAAACAAATTCCAAATCTCAAGAGCCAATGCTCGAAACTTACTAAGGGGCGTCGCTTGGCGTTTTTCGCCCTCGGTCATTCGTGCTGTTTCGGATTTCGAGCTTCGTATTTTGGATTTTAGAGACTGACCACATGGAACCGCTGTTCGCATTCAGCTCCTGGCACTACGTGTACAGTATTCCGCTGTCCATCGTGTCTATCTTTTTGATTCTCGTCATCCTGGTGCAGCGCGGCCGCGGCGGAGGCTTGACCGGGGCCCTTGGCGGCATGGGAGGCCAAAGCGCCTTCGGCACCAAGGCGGGCGACCTGTTCACGAAGATTACGATCGTCGTCGCGGCGATCTGGATCCTGCTGGCGATGCTGACGATTCAGCGACTCGCGCGTCCCGCGCGTGCCAGGCCCCCACGAGGGACGCCGCCTGGCCAGGTGGAGAAGGACAGCAGTCAGAAGGATGCTGGCAAAGGCGCCGCTACCGACGACAAGAAGAAAACCGACAGCGGCAAAGGCGCTGGCGAAGACTCCGGCACGGAAGGATCGAAAAAGTCCGATTCGACAGAAAAGAAGTCGGCCGCTGGCGATGCCGGCAGTCCGGACAAAACTACGAACGACTGAGGCCGCCTGGCGCGGAGAGCTGACATTGCTATTAAGTATGACCGGCCACGGCGAAGCGCACCGCCACGAGCAGAAGGTGGCGGTCGCGGTCGAGGTTCGCACGGTCAATAATCGCTACTTCAAGCTCTCCTTCCGCGCTTCGGAAGGCTACGCTTCGCTCGAGCCCTTTCTCGAGCCTGTCGTTCGGGAGCAAGTCCGCCGCGGCACCGTGCAGGTCAATCTGCGCATCGACCGCGAGCCGACTGCCGACGACTACCGCTTCAACGACGCCGTGCTGATCGGCTACTGTCGGCATCTCGACCGGCTGATCGAAGAGGACAAGATCGCGCCGCATGAGGTCCGCATCGAGTCGCTGATGATGCTGCCCGGGGTGGTGACGGAAAAGACGGGGGGCTGGGACCTGGTGGAATCGCTCTGGCCGCTGGTCGAGCCGGTGCTCAAGGAAGCGCTGGCCAACCTGGCAAAAATGCGGGTTGAAGAAGGGCGAGCCATGCAGAGCGACCTGGCGGCCAATCTTAAAGTCGTGGCGCAGGAATTGCGCCACGTGGAAGAGCGGGCGCCGCTGGTCGTCGAGTCCTACCGCCAGCGGCTGGGGGAGCGGCTGAACAAGCTGCTCTCCGAGTTCGGGGTCACCGTCAACCCGACCGATATCATCCGCGAGGTGGGACTGTTTGCCGAGCGGTGCGACATTTCCGAAGAGATCGTCCGGCTGCGGAGCCACCTGGACCAGTTCGACAGCGTGATGCGACAGGAGGAGACTCCCGGTCGCAAGCTGGAATTCATCACGCAGGAAATGGTCCGCGAGACCAACACGATCGGCTCCAAGGCCAACGACGCCGAAATCGCCCGTCACGTTATCGAAATCAAGTCGATCATCGAGCGAATCCGCGAGATGATCCAGAATGTTGAGTAAGTACCAGGCACACTTCGTGTGCCGTTGCTTTGACCAACGACCCAACGACGGCATACGGAGTTTGCCTGCTACCAATGAGTTCCGCCGGTAATCCGACGGTCCCCAATCGCCGCGGCGGCCTGGTGGTCATCTCCGGCCCATCCGGAGCCGGCAAGAGTACGGTCGTCCGCAAATTGCTGGTGAATTGTCCGCTGCCGCTGGTGCTCAGCGTGTCAGCGACGACGCGGCAACCCCGGCAAGGCGAGGTGGACGGCGTCGATTACCACTTTCTGTCGCGTGAGGAGTTCCAGCAGCGGCGGGAGGCGGGCCAGTTCCTGGAGTGCAAGGAGGTTTTCGGCGGCGGCCACTGGTACGGCACGCTGCAAAGCGAAGTGACGGCTGGACTTAATGCAAATAAGTGGTTAATCTTAGAGATTGATGTCCAGGGCGCGATGTCGGTCCTGGAAACCCACCCGAAAACGGTCACGATCTTCGTTCACAGCGGTTCCCTGGAAGAGTTGGAACGACGTCTGCGGCAGCGCGGCACCGAAAGCGAGGCCCAATTGCAGCGCCGGCTGGAAGTGGCTCGCCAGGAACTGACCTACCTTGACCGTTATCAATACAGCATCATCAACAACGATGTATCGCAGGCAGCGCGCGAGATTTGCGAAATTCTTGCGCGCCATGGAGCACACGCATGATCGATGAATTGAAGGAAGAAGGAATCGTCAACAAGGTCGGCGGCCGATTCAAGCTTTCGACGCTGATCCAGAAGCGGCTGGTGCAGCTCAAGCAAGGGAGCCGCCCGCTCGTCGATACCTCGACGCAGGACCTGATGCAGATCGCCATCCAGGAAATCCTCCAGGACAAGATCTTTCTCGATACGTCAAACCAGGTGAAATCGACTGATTTCCAGGGGACCGGCGAGTCGATGGAACTCGACCTGGGTGACCTGTAGGGCGTTTCACGCGTGTTAGCCGGAGGTCAACGACCTCCGGAATGGACAGCGTTTTCCGGAGGTCGTTGACCTCCGGCTAATGATGAATTCCCGCGAAATCATCGTCGGCGTGACCGGCGGCATTGCGGCCTACAAGACCGCCATGCTGGTCAGCCGACTCGTGCAAAACGGCGCTGGCGTAACGGTCGTGATGACGGAAGCCGCACGGCAGTTCATCGGCGAGGCCACATTTGCCGCGCTTACCGGACGCCCCGTGGCGACGAAGATTTTTGACGAGGGACGCTACCCGCTGGGCGCCCACATCGAGCTGGCCGAAAAGAGGGACCTGCTGGTCGTCGCGCCGGCGTCGGCCGATTTTCTGGCAAAAGCAGCCGGCGGCCAGGCGGATGATCTGCTCACCACGCTGTATCTCGCGTTTTCCGCCCCGGTGCTCATGGCCCCGGCCATGAACACGGCCATGTGGGAAAAATCGGCCGTGCAGCGGAACGTCGCCCAGCTTCGGGCCGATGGCGTGCAGTTCGTCGATCCCGAGTCGGGCTGGCTCTCCTGCCGCCAGGTCGGCAGCGGGCGGATGGCCGAGCCGGAGAAGATCCTGGCGGCAATCGCAGCCCGGCTCCATCCTCAGGCGTGAGCCGTTGCCGAGCGGAAGGCTTCGCTCAAGCGAATCAGCGTCTCGACGGGCAATTGCTCGGCGCGGGCGTCTTCCGGGAATTCGAATCCGGCCAGGATGGCATCGACGTCGGATTTGGCAAGCCGGTCCTTGAGCATCGACACCAGCACTCCGCGGAGGAATTTCCGCCGATGCTGGAACAGCGTGCGAATGAAGTGGTGAAAGAATTCGACGTCGGAGACTCGTGCGCGTTTGCGGGCGTTGGGGACGATGTGCACGATCGCCGAGTGCACCTTCGGCTTGGGCCAAAAGCATTGCGGCGGCAGTGTGCGAATGATGCGGCAGTAGCACAGGGCCTGCATCCAGATCGAGAGCGCCGAATAGTCCTTGATTCCCGGTTCAGCGGTCATCCGCTCCGCCAGTTCCTTCTGCACGGTGGCGGTCATCGACACCGGCACGGGATCGAACGTGAGCAGGTTGGACAGGATCGGCGTGGCGACGTTGTACGGCAGATTGGCGACCAGCTTGAGCTGTGCCCCTGGCGTCTCGCGCAGCCTCTGCTGCACGGTCTCGATCAAAGTTGGACTGAGATGGTTTTTGTTCTTCAGCGCGTCGAACCGGAGCATCGTCACGTTCGCGCAATCGACGAGTTCCTCGGACGCCAGTTGAAACAGCCGCGAGTCGATCTCGACGGTCACGACGTGCGCCGCCAGCGGGGCCATCTTCGACGTCAGTGATCCCAGGCCCGTACCGACTTCGAGCACCACGTCCTCTCGTCCTAGATCGGCCGTTTCCAGCAGCACGTCCAGCAGGTTCAGATCGATGAGAAAATTCTGACCATGGCGAACATCGGGGTGAATGCCCGCTTCACGGAAGCGCTGGGTGAGGAAGGAGACGGTTTGGCGGGTGGTGGACACAGCGAGGTTTAGTTTGGGTCGGGCCGAACGGATGAGTAGAAAATGTTCATTGCAAATTGATCATTGCAAATTTTCAATTGCCAATTTGCAATGAAAAATCTGCAATTGTCGGCGCCGATGCGCCGCCTTGGCGCTCTAGTCGCGGCACTCTAACTGCCGTTGGACGTATTTCGCCAGCACGTCGGTCTCGATGTTGACGATGCCCCCGACGGCCAGTTTCTCCAGCGTCGTCACTGCCAGCGTGTGCGGGATGAGGGCCACGCTGAACCGTTCCGCTTCGACCTCCACCAGCGTCAGGCTGACACCATCGACGGCAATCGAGCCCTTGCTGGCCATCTGCCGCGTCAGCTCCCGCGGCACGCGAAACCAGAAGAATGACCACTCCCCTTCGTCGCGGCGGGCGTCGAGAGTTCCCAGGGCGTCGATGTGCCCCGTCACATAATGCCCCCCCAGCCGGTCGCCGACCTTTAGCGACCGCTCGAGGTTGACGCCGCTGCCCACGCAGAGTTTGCCCAGATTCGTGCGGCTGAGCGTTTCGCTGCCCGCCTCGAAGCTCAATTCGTCGCCGCCGACTATCGTGACGGTCAGGCAGCAGCCGTTGATCGCGATGCTGTCGCCGACCTGCGTCTTGTCGGTCACCAGCGCCGAGCGCACGGTCAGCCGGACGCCTGGGCCGATGGGGTCCAGGCGGATGACGGCTCCGACATGTTCGACCAAACCAGTAAACATGCGCCAATTGACGGCTCTTGCCGCGAAATTTAAACGACCACTCCATTCACGAACCCGGCGGCAGGTTTGCCGCCGGCTAAGAACCGCTACTTTCGCAGCTTCTTGTACTTGAATCGCCTGGGCTGGTCGGCGGCAATGCCCAGCCGCTCGTGCCGCTGTTCTTCGTAGGTCTGGAAATTGCCTTCGCACCAGTGGACGTAGCCGTCGCCCTCGAAGGCCAAAATGTGCGTGGCGATGCGGTCGAGGAACCAGCGGTCGTGGCTGATGACGACGACGCAGCCCGCGAAATTCAGGATCGCTTCCTCGAGGGCGCGGAGCGTATCGACGTCCAGATCGTTGGTCGGCTCATCGAGCATGAGGACATTGCAGCCGCGGCGGAGCAGTTTCGCGAGGTGAACGCGATTCCGCTCGCCGCCGGAAAGGGTGCCAACCTTCTTCTCCTGGTCGGGGCCGCGGAAGTTGAACCGCGAAACATAGGCTCGCGAGTGGATTTTCTTGCCCCCCATCTCGAGATGGTCGTTTCCGCCCGAGATTTCCTCGTACACGGTTTTATCGGCAGCCAGCTCGTCGCGAAGCTGATCGACGTAACCCAGCTCGACCGTCGGTCCGACGCGCAGCTCGCCGCCGCCGGGTTTTTCCTGGCCGACGATCATCCGGAAGAGGGTGGTCTTGCCCGCGCCGTTGGGACCAATGACGCCGACAATGCCGCCGGGGGGCAAGTGAAAACTGAGGCCGTCGATGAGCAGCCGATCGCCGTACCCTTTTTGCAGCTTGACCGCCGCGACGACGAGATCGCCAAGGTGTTTTCCCGGCGGAATCTGGATTTCGAATTCCTCGGGGCGTTCCTCGAACTTTTCGGCCGCCATCTGCTCGTAGGCTTTGACGCGGGCTTTGCTCTTGGACTGGCGGGCCCGCGGTGACATCCGCACCCATTCCAGTTCGCGCTCGAGCGTTTTCTGTCGCGCCTGGCTTTGTTTTTCCTCGCGCATCAGCTGCGCCTTCTTTTGTTCCAGCCAGGAGGAATAGTTTCCTTCCCAAGGAATGCCCTGCCCGCGGTCCAGCTCCAGGATCCACCTGGCCACGTTGTCCAGGAAGTACCGATCGTGGGTCACGGCCACGACGGTCCCGTGGTATTCCGCCAGATGGCGCTCGAGCCACAGCACGGCCTCGGCATCGAGGTGATTCGTCGGCTCGTCAAGCAGCAGCAGGTCAGGTTTTTGCAGTAGCAGCTTGCACAGCGCGACGCGCCTCCGCTCGCCGCCGGACAACCTGGCGACGTCGGCATCCTTCTCCGGCAGGTTCATGGCGTCCATCGCGATTTCCAAATCGCGATCGATTTCCCAGGCGCCCGTGGCATCGATTTGATCCTGCAAGCTGGCCATCTCGTCGCACAGCTTCTGCATCTTGTCGTCGTCCATCGGCTGCGCGAGCAGCCCCGAAATCTCGTTGTAGCGATCGACCATCTTTCGCCTGGGTGCAATCGCCTCCTGTAAATTGCCCCACACGTCGAGATTCGGCGTGAGCTGCGGCTCTTGTGAGAGGAAGCCGCGCGTGAAGCCGTCGGTCAAACGAGCTTCGCCGTCAAACTCGCGGTCCATGCCCGCCATGATCCTAAGCAGCGTGCTCTTGCCGGCCCCGTTGCGTCCCAGCACGCCGATTTTGGCGCCGGGATAGAAGGCCAGCCAGATGTCCTTGAGCACCTCGCGGGGCCCGATTTTCTTGTTCAGGCGTTCGATCGTGTAAATGTACTGGCGACTCATCCGGCGTACTTTGGCTAGTGGCGCTTTAAGACAATGCAAATATATCGGCCCGCCATCAAGGCACGCAGGGGTTGCTTCACATCAGTACACATGGGAATGAAAGGTGCTGTAGCGGAGACGCAAAGGGCGCAGTCCGCCAGATCTCCGTTTGCGGTGGCCTCAAATGCCTAAATTCGCTACACTTGCTTGACCTGGAAGCCGAATCTTTATAATAATACTAAACATAATGATGATTCGCTCGACGCACGAGGCCCTTCCCCACGCCCAGCGGCCAACTTAAGTCCTCTATTCCATGTCCGAGCCCGGCAAGAAAAGTCCCGTTGAAGGGATCAAGGAGCAAAGTCAGTTCCTGCGCGGCACCATGCCCGAGGAGCTTGGCGACGGCAACGACCACTTCAGCAAGTCCAGCGAATCGCTCCTCAAATTCCACGGCACCTACCAGCAGGATGACCGGGACGAACGCGGCAGCGGCGGCCTCGATGCCGAGGGGAAGAAGTCCAAGTCCTACATCTTCATGGTGCGGACAAAGATTCCCGGCGGAAAGCTCACAAGCGAGCAGCTCCTGGCCCAGTTGGACCTGTGCGAGGAGGTAGGCAACACGACGCTGCGCATCACTTCGCGCCAAGGGCTTCAGCTACATGGAGTCGTCAAGCAGAACCTGAAGCGGGCCATCGCCCACATCAACGAGATCCAGCTCTCCACGCTGGGGGCCTGCGGCGACGTCAATCGCAATGTGATGTGCTGCCCGGCGCCCTATACCAGCGCGATCTACCGACAAACGCAGGCGCTGGCAGACGAGCTGGCGGCCCACTTTGCTCCGCGCACCAAGGCGTACCACGAGCTGTGGCTCACCGACACGGCGACCGGCCAGCAGACGCTCGCCAGCAATGGTGCGTCAGGCGACGGCTTCGACGTCGAGCCGATCTACGGCAAGTTCTATATGCCGCGGAAGTTCAAGATGGCCATCGGCTACACGTTCGACAACTGCGTCGATCTGTATGCCAACGACCTGGGCCTGCTCGCGATCACACAAGGGGACCAGATCGTCGGGTACAACGTGCTGGTCGGCGGAGGGATGGGTAAGACTCCCAGTGCGGCCAAGACTTTCCCCGCTGTGGCCAAAAGAATGGCCTTCGTCACGCCCCAGCAGGCGCTAGGCGTGACCGAAGCGGTGTTCAGGGTGCAGCGCGACTTCGGCAATCGCGAGGACCGCAAGCTGGCGCGGCTCAAGTACGTGATTGCGAACTGGGGGATCGAAAAGTTCAAGGCCAAGGTTGAGGAGTATTACGGCGGCAAATTGCCCGATCCGCATCCCGACGACGTCCGCGGCTTCAACGATCACATGGGCTGGGATCAACAGGGAGACGGTAACTGGTTTTACGGGCTGAACGTCGAGAACGGCCGGATCAAGGACAGCGAGTCGATGCAGCTCAAGTCGGCAATCCGCCAGATCTGCCGCACGCTCAAGCCCGGCATCCGCCTGACCAGCCACCAGAGCATCTTATTCACCGGCATTGCGCCGCAACAGCGGCAGGCGCTGGAGAGCATTCTCAAGAATCATGGCGTTAAGTTGTCGGAGGAAATTTCCAACGTGCGCCGCTACAGCATGGCCTGCGTCGCCTGGCCGACGTGCGGCCTGTCGATCACGGAGGCTGAGCGAGCGCTGCCGGGAATCATCGATCAGCTCGAGGCGGAGATCAACCGGCTGGGACTGGCCGGCGAGAAGTTCACGGTGCGAATGACCGGCTGCCCCAACGGCTGCGCGCGGCCGTACAACTGCGACATCGGTCTGGTGGGAAAGGCGCGCGGGAAGTACACGCTCTACTTGGGGGGCCGGCTGCTCGGGGACCGGCTCAACTTCCTCTACAAGGATATGGTGCCGGAAGAAGACGTGGTTGCCACGCTCGCTCCGGTACTGGCATACTTCAAGTCGGCCCGTCAAAGTGGCGAAACGCTCGGAGATTTTTGCCTCCGGCAGCGGGCGGAGACGCTGGCGGCCCGCGCCGAGGAGTGCGCTGCCGCCCTCGCGCGGTAGAATGGAGTGGGCCGGCCGAGTGTGGGCGCGGCCCATGCGAATCGTCCCCAGCGAAGGAATTGCAGCATGACCGCGGCACAAGCGACCGTGCGAGGGGGATTGTTAGCGGCCATCGGCCTGCTTGCTCCTGCGTTGCTCCTGGCCCAGCAGCCTGCGCCGGCGACTGGGAAGGCCGATCAGGTCCCCGCGGCAGGCAAGCCGCGCAACCCTCCTTCTGCCGAAGCGATTGCCAGGTGGATCAGCGACCTTGACTCGGACGTCTTCGACAACCGCGAGAATGCCACGGTCAGGCTCGTTGAAGCCGGCCTGCCGGCGATCGGTCCCGTCAAAAAGGTCCTGCAAGATACCGGCAGTCTGGAGGTTACCACGCGGGCGCTCCACGTGCTGCGTGAATTAGGGCTGGCTACCGATCTGGATACTCAGGATGCAGCCCGCCTGGCGCTCGAGGAGCTGGCCCGCGATCCGACATCGATTGGCCGCCGCGCGGCTACCACGATCGCCTGGCTCAACGAGCAGCGTTCGGCGCAGACAATTGCCGCATTGGAAAAACTCGGCGCCATCATCAACAAATCGCCCTACCTCAGCGAATTGGGGGTGCACGACGAAGTGGATGGAATTCAGATCGACGATAGCTGGCAGGGGACAGCGGGGGATTATCGCCGGCTGAAATGGCTACAAAACGTAGACAAGCTGGTCCTGGCAGGGGACAAGATCGACGATTCAATTCTGCCGCACGTGGCGGCGATGCCGGGACTCAAACGGCTGCACCTCTTTCGCACGAAGGTCACCGAGCGCGGCCTGGCGGCGATCGGCTCGCTTGCGTCGCTCCACGAAATCGGCATTTACTACACGCCGCTAGGAGACGGCGCTGTTGCGCCACTGAAAGGTCTCAAGGGTTTGACGAGCGTCAGAATCTACGGAACGAAAATCTCGCCGGCGGCAAAAGATGAGCTGGTGGCGGCGCTGGAACTGGAGCCCAAGAAAATGGATTTTCGCCAAGGCGCCTTTCTGGGGGTGAGCTGCCAGACGCTCGCTACCCGCTGCGAGTTGGCGTCGGTCCACCCAGAGAGTCCAGCGGAAAAAGCCGGTCTGAAAGGCGGAGACACGCTGGTTACATTCGCCGGCAAGGAGGTGACCGACTACGATAGCCTGACTGCCGTCATTTCGCAGTACAGCTTGGGGGACACGGTGGAGGTGGAGTATCTTCGCCGCACGATCGACGAGAACGGGCATGACAGCGGCGAACAGGCGATGAAGTGCAAGGTGACGCTCGGCGGCTGGGACGTCGAGCTGGTCCAAAGGCAGCCTCCGCGGTAAGACTGCTGCGGCGGCAGCGAATAGCCACTTAGCTGGCCTCTTCGGCGCACAAGTTGCACCGCACGGATGCTAAATCCCTCGTCTGTGTCACGGTGGCAGTGTCATGGGTTTCAATCCGTTTTATTTCGATCCGTACTACCTGCTCTTTCTCGGGCCGGCCTTGCTACTGGCGATCGTGGCCCAGATGTGGGTCAGCTCGGCGTACGCGCGGGCCAGCCAGATGCCAGCGAGCACCAGCGGCGCGAACGTCGCCCGACATCTGCTCGACAATGCGGGACTCGACAACGTGCCTGTGGAAGAAGTTCCCGGCCATTTGAGTGATCATTACGACCCGCGCGCGGACGTGGTCCGGCTGAGCAGCGAGGTATTTCACGGGCGATCGCTGGCCGCCGTGGGCATCGCGGCACATGAGTGCGGCCATGCGCTCCAGAAGCATCTGGGCTATCTCCCCTTCAGGCTGCGCTCCCTGGCGGTACCAATGGCCAGCTTCGGCAGCGGGGCCAGCGGCCTGCTACTGATTCTGGGCATCATTTTCGGCTTCCAGCCGCTCTTGATTGCCGGCATCGTCCTGTTCAGCTGCGTGGTGATCTTTCAGCTCGTCAATCTGCCCGTGGAATTCGACGCCAGCGCGCGAGCCAAAGCGCTGCTCATCGAGCAGGGGATCGTCCATCAGCACGAGATGGGGCCGGTCAACAACGTGCTGAATGCCGCGGCGCTGACGTATGTGGCGGCGACGCTGCAAGCGATCATGCAGTTGCTGTACTACGTGACGCTGATCATGGGGCGCGGCCGCTCGCGCAGCGACGAATAGCCTGAAGCCGACCGTGCCCCATCGCCGCGCCTCGCCCGTCTCTGGCAACCGCTCGCTATAGTGGTTCCTATGGCCCGAGGAACGGAGCGGTTTGTCGATTGGCTGCTGAAATGGCGATATGCCCTGCTGGCTGTTGGGGCGCTTGTCGCCGTCGCCGCCTGGTTTCCCGCCCAGCGGATGCGGTTTGACCGTAGCATCGAGAACATGTTCGCCGAGGGGGACCCGGTCGTCGTTCCCTATCGCCGGCTCAAGTCCCAATTCGGCGGAAACGAAGTTGTGCTGGCCGTGTACGACGACCCCGAGCTGCTGGCGGACGACGGCCGCGGCATTAAGCGACTGGGCAAAGTCAGCCAGCTCCTTAAAGGCGTGGCGGGAGTGAAGGGCACGCTCAGCCTGGCGGAAATCAGTGCGTCCTTGGAAAGGCTCCGCGCGGATCGAAAGTTTCGCGATTTTCTGGGACTGGGCGAGCGCAACTGGAAGGGCCCGGCAATACTTAACCCGCACGATCAGGTCGCCAGGGCCTATCGCGACTTGTTCGAAGGATATACGCATGGCAGCGATGGCCGCACAGCGGCTGTCGTCGTGATGCTCATGCCTCAGGAGGTGACCGCACACGGGAAAGAGCGCGCCGCGGGAGAAGATTCGCGCCGCCAAACGATTGAAGAACTGCGCAAGATCGTCGAGCAATTGCCTGACGATCTCCCTCCGGGTGTGCTGGCCGGCGAACCGGTCATGGTCTCGGAAGGCTTCAAGCTGCTGGAAGAAGATGGGCGGCGACTGGGCTGGTGGTCCACGGCCCTGCTGGGTTTGGTGATCCTGGTCTGCTTTCGCAGCCTGCGCTGGCTGTTTGTTTCCATCATCGTCGTGCAGTGGACCATCCTGGTGACGCAGGCGCTGCTGGTCATGATGCGCCTGGAGCTGACGATGGTCAGCTCGATGCTCACGGCGATTGTGACCGTGGTCGGCGTGGCCACGGTTTCGCACCTGATCGTCCATGTGCGCGAGTTGCAAATGGAGGGGCAGAATTCTTCGCCGCACAAAGCCTTCCGAACCTCGCTGGTATTGCTGTTTTGGCCGATTGTGGGTGCGGTCCTCACCGATGTGGCCGGTTTCGGCTCGCTGTGGTTTGCCAGCGTTGGGCCGGTGCAGGACTTCGGCGTGATGATGGCCGCTGGCGCGGGGCTGGTTTTGGCGGCGGTGGGGCTATTGGTCCCGGCCCTGGCGCTGGGAGGCGCCGAGGGCGAGCCCCTTCCCAAACCGACCTGGTTCGAAGGCCAGCTCGATCTGGGTCTCGAGCGGCTCATGGACCAGGTGCAGCGCCGGCCGTGGTGGACCGCGGCAGTGAGCGTGATGGTGCTGGTCGTGGCACTGATCGGCAGCCTGCGGCTGGAAATTGAAACCGATTTCACGCGCAACTTTCGTCCCGGCAGCCGCGTCGTGAGCTGGTATGCGTTCGTCGAATCGCGGCTCGGCGGGGCCGGTGTGTGGGACGTGCTCGTGCCGGTTCCCAACACGCTCGACGCAGCGACGCTGGAGCGCGTCCGTAACCTGGAGCGCGACCTGCGGAGAATCCGTATTCCCACCAGCGCCGGCTCGCCGTCGCTCACCAAGGTGATCAGCCTGGTGGATGTGCTTGACGCCACGCAAAGCGACCGGCGGCTGGCCGCCCTGCGGACGGAACTGCGCATTGCCGGCATGTTACTGGCCATGCCGACCTTCATGCAGGCGCTGGAAGGGCGCGATGAAAACGGCCAACGCTGGCTGCGGATCATGCTGCGGGCGAAAGAAAGGCAGCCGGCGGAGCAGCGGCGGGCGCTTATCAACGAGGTGGAGCGGCTGGCAAAAAACGCCTTTCCGGCCAGGGATAATCAGCCGGCGGCAGAAGTTACCGGGTTCTTCGTGCTCCTGACGAAGCTGATCGAAAGCCTGCTGCGCGACCAGTGGACGACCTTTGCAATCTCCACCGGCGCGATCTTTCTGATGCTATGGGTCGGTTTTCAGCGTCTGAGCTGGGCCTTGATCGGCCTTATCCCCAACGCCCTGCCCATCTACTTCGTGATGGGAATCCTCGGCTGGCTGGGCCTGAAGATCAACATGGGCGCCGCCATGATTGCCGCCGTCTCCATGGGCATGTCGGTGGACAGCTCGATCCACTACTTCACGGCATTTGGCCAGGCTCGCCGCGCCGGCAAGAGCGTCAACGAGTCGCTGCATCTGGTGCAAAAGAGCGTGGGCCGCGCGATGATTGTTTCGACGCTGGCAGTGATCGTCGGCTTTTTGATCCTGTGCACGAGCGAGTTCGTGCCGACGATCTATTTTGGGGCGCTGATGGGCCTGTCCATGCTCGGCGGCATGGCGGGGAACTTGATCGTGCTGCCGCTGCTGCTATCGGCGACGGAACGTAGGACAAGTTTCCAACCTGTCCAAAAATCAGGGACAGGTTGAATACCTGTCCTACTGCCCGAGCTGCGACTTCCGCCGCAGGATGTGGTGATAATGCTGGGCGAAGCGGTGGGCCTCGTCGCGGACGTACTGGAGCAGCCGCAAGGCAAACGAGCGCCGCGAAAGCTTGAGCGATTCCGCCTCGCCGGGAAGAAAGATTTCCTCCTCCTGCTTGGCCAGCGACAATAGCGTTGGCGGCTCGATCCCCTGATCGCGGAACGCAGCCAATGCCGCGTTGAGCTGGCCTTTGCCGCCGTCGATGAGCAGGATGTCGGGAAAGACGCTTTGCTCGTCGGACAAGGAGCGATAGCGGCGGGCAATCACCTCGTGGATGCTGCGGAAGTCGTCTACGCCCTGGATGCCGCGTATCTTGTAGCGGCGGTAGCCGGGCTTGAATGGTAGTCCGTCGAGGAATTGCACCACGCTGGCGACCGTCTCCCCCCCGCCAAGGTGCGCGATATCGACCCCTTCGACGGTCCGCGGCACTTCGTCGAGCTTGAGCACTTTTTTCAATCCCGCCAGCCCGCGTTTGGGATCGATGTAAAACACTTCTGGCTGGGCGTGCGTGTCGATCTCACCGCGGCGATCGAGCCGCTCGAGCATCTGGATTTCGTCGCGCAGCCGCGCCGCCTGCTCGAACTGCAGCTCTTTTGCCGCTGCTTGCATCTCGTCGCGCATCTGATCCACGAGGTGCTTCTTGTTCCCTTCCAGGAACATGACCAGCCGGCGGATGTCGCGCTTGTATTCGTCCTTGCTGATGCGCAGGTTGCACGGGGCGGTGCACTGGCGGATGCTGGCCAGCAGGCAGGGCCGGAACCATCGCCAGCGCTCGTCGCCGTCGTCGATGTCCAGGCTGCACGTGCGGAACTTGAAGATCTTTTGCAGCACCTGCACCGCGCCGCGCAGTGCGCCGGCACTGGCAAAGGGTCCAAACAGCTTCACGCCCCGATTCCGCGGCTGGCGAGTCACTTCCACGCGGGGAAAATCCTCCCCCGTGACGATCATCAAGTAGGGGAACGTCTTATCGTCCTTGAGTTCCTTGTTGTATTTCGGCTGCACGTCCTTGATCAGCCGCGACTCCATCAAGATGGCGTCCACTTCGCTTTCACATTCGACGAAGTCGGCGTCGGCAATCTCGTGGACCCACGGCGCCGTGCGATATTCGTGCTGCGCTCCCACCAGGAAGTAGCTGCCGGCCCGCGAGCGAAGGCTTTTCGCCTTGCCGATGTAGATCACTCGCCCAGCGACATCCTTGAGCAGGTAGATGCCGGGGGTCTTGGGAAACTCGCGCACCTTGGCAGCCGCCCGACGAAAGGCGAAGTCCCAAGTCTTCTCCCCCTCTGCCTCGGCCTTGTCCCCAGGCAATGCCGGCGCCTGCTGGATGATCTGGTCGAGCGCCTCTTCCACCACTTCCACCGCCGGCTCCGGCGATTCCGCCGCGGCGGAATCCTCCTGCGGCGCGGCGTCGTCGGCCAGATCGACGAGTTCGTCGTCGGTCGGCGCCGGGTGCGGACCAGTGGGTTGCGGTTCGTTCATGACAGGCGAGTTGCGGCCCGAAATCGCCGCGAGCAGAACCTGGAATCCTCCCTCGTATTGTAGCGCTCGACCCCCTTTCGACGGACCCCGAATGGCGAGGATCGGTGGGTAGTTTTTCGTTTTTCGCCCGATAAACGGGCCGGCTTTGACAAGATCGGGCCGCCGGCTGCGAAATTCGAGAGGACCGCGCTGCGATCGCGTTGACTCTCGCCGGCGAAGGTTTGTAGACTCGCTGGCACTGGGCCGCAAGACCGCGACTTGTATGGTGAAACGATGACGCGAACTGCCGTTTTGGTCCTGTCGATTGCCTCGTTTGTCGTCGCGGCAGGATGCGCGCCCGGAAACGTCCCTCCCGACCAGGCACAAGTGACGCTTTCCAATCCACGCGTGCAGCGCATCAATGGCGAGGACAATTTTCTCGTCGATTTCAAGTTCACGCGCGGCAGGCCGGATCGAAACAAAAACTATCAATTCGTCTTGATCTCCGGCAGCAACGAGAAGTACTGGATCGACAAGCTCTGGACCGAAAAAACGCTCTCGGGGACGATCGAAGCAGAAATGTCCTTCCGCACCGCCACGTTTGAAGCGAGCAAGTATTTCGAGGGGCATCTGGAGATTCTCACTGGGTACAACCAGGGTAAATCGATCTCCAACACCGTAACTTTCGGCACTCCCACCGCGGACGACATTGTGGGTGGCGACGGCAAGCCGGCTGAGCCGGCGCCGCGCAGAGAGTCCCTTCCGTTCGCGCAAGCGCCCGGCGTGCCTGAGGCCGCTGCCGATTTTCCCGTGCCGCCGGTTGGCGTCGGTCCAGGACGATTTCCGCGCCCTGGGGGACCTGGTGGCGTCCCCTTTGGCGGCTTGGAACCGGCCCCTGCGGGTGCCGCTGGCGCACCGTCGCCTGGCGTCGGCGGCTCGGCCCAGCCAATGCCGCCGCCCGCAGCAGCGACCTTGTCAAATACACTCCCCGTCGGCGCCAAACAGACGCCGCTTGCTGGCGGCAAGGGGGGCGTGCCCTTTGTCGTCGCGGATGCCGAGCACCGACCCGTGGTGGGATTTCGCTATGCAGTCGGCAGTTGGGCGGGACAGCCAGCGCTGCGGTTTTTGGAGCCGCTGTACGAGCGCGGTGAGGCAGAACGCGCTGACGAGGCGGTTGCCCGTGAAGGCTATGCCGTAGGCGGATTGAACGCAAATGCGGGTCAGTACGCCCACGCGGTCCAGATCGTCTTCATGCGCGTTAAAGCGGACGGCCAGCTCGATCCGGCCGATTCTTACACGAGCGATTGGCTGGGAACGAAGACAGACGCGTCCACGACGCCGCTGATGGGGGGCGGCGCGCCGGTCATCGGCGTCCACGGCCGCAAGGCGGCCATCCTGGATGGGATCGGCCTGGTGTTCAAGCAGTAGCTGCGCTCTAGAACTCGATCTGGTACTTCTGGGTCAACTGCTTCCGCATGCTGGACACCGCCTGTTCCATCTGCTCCACGATGCCGCGGGCCTGGTTCATGGAGGCGACGCGCTCTTCAGTGCGGATGCGAGCCCGGTTGTTGAACTCGGCCTGGACGTCTTCGACGGCGACGGTATTGGTAGAACCGTACGGCATGTAGCCGCTGCCATAGTCATCCGAACGGTAGGAATATCCGTAGACGGTCGAGTTGGTGTAATAGTTATAGGTCGGGGCGGCATTGACCTGCCGCGTGCGGCTGCGGGCGGCGCCGCTGGTGATCGCATCGGCAGCCTGGTAAAGCGAGCTGGATACCTGTGAGCTGAACTGCATGAGATCGGGATCGACGTTCAGCACAGGCAAGCGCTCGATCTTGCGGGCGTACGTCTTGTACCAGACTGCCTTTTGTCCGACGGTGTAGTGGGAAGCGGTCTTGGGCTTGTCGCGGAGGTCGTCGAGCATATCCTCCATATTCGTGAAGTAGGTTTTGGTCGCTGCCTTGACCAGTTCCTCTTTAGACAGCTCCTGCGTGGGCATGGATTCTCCCTTGCTCGGCAGCGACGGCGGACGGTCGAACAGGCTGAAGATGCGGCGCGTGCCGCTCTTTTCCAGGTAGCCCTCGACAGTGATCTGCTTGCCGTTGACCTTGGCGGTCCAGCCCTCGATCTCGTCGATCGTCGCGCCGCGGCGAGCCAGGGCCTTGAGCAGCAGGGACTTGGCGACGTCTGGAGTGAAGGGGACGTCTTGCTCGAAATCGACCTTGATCTTTCCAAACGGCTTGTCGGCCAGCGTGATCCCGAGCGTGACTCCGCGGATCGAGGTCAGGAAGGTCGCCGCCTTTTCAATCGCTACCCCTGTCTCTTCCTCGAATTTCGGCTCCGATGCCAGCACCAGACGGATTTGATCCGCTGACGTCGCGTGTTCCAGGTCGAGCGCAAGCACGATCGGAGTCCCGAGCTCATTGGCGAACGAAAACGCTTCCGCCAGATAGGGGGAAAGTCCGTTCCCCTTGCGTCCCTTGATTTCGCGAATCCAGCGGGAGATGGCCTGCCTGTTCGCCGGGGCCATGGCGCCGACGACCTTGCTCGTGAACTGCACGAGGTACGCGTCGCCCGGAAGTGCCACGGTTTGCATTCCGTCCAGGTCCTCCACCGATCCGCGCGAGATGCGCGCCACCGTATCGAGCGAAGGTTCGTTCTTGAGCCGCATCACAGCCGACTCCCAGAGCGTGTGCGTCGATTCCAGATCCAAGGACGCGGAAAGCACGGCCTGGCTGGCCTGCGGCGGGAGGATCGTCACGCCGGACGTATAGGCCTCTTGCACCTTTTCTTTCCAGTTGTTTTTTGACGCCGCCGGACTGGCCAGGACCTTGTCCACGTTGAGCAAAAAGATGGCGTTAGCCGACTGTGGGACTTTGTCCACGAGGTCGTCGAATTGAGCTCGAGATAATGACGCCGAACCAGCGACTATCAGCAGCGTGGTGAATGTAGCAAGACGAGTGATCAAGCGCATACACGACCTCACAGGACGAAGAAGGAATATGCCAGCGATGTGACAAGGCGAAAGTCCGCACCGCATTTTAGTTGCTCCCATGCGGGGCACAAGTAACAAGCATACCAAATGCAGGTACTCCGTTGCCCGACGAGATGACTTCCGCGGCACCCGGCCGCGACAGTTTGGTTATGGCTGCGACTTCGGTTCCTCCAGCCGCACCAAGAGCCACTGCTGCGTGGTGCCGTCGGCAAAGTGGACCAGGGCCGGCGTCGTGTCCTGGGTCAGGTTGCTGATCCCACATTCCACGATGGGCCGCGTTTGATCTTTCACGGTCCAGGCCGCCCGCTGGCTCTTCTTGTCGGCCATCCCTTCCAGCGTCTGCGATTCGCCAGTGGACTCGTTGCTCATGATGCCGCTGATGACCCCCTCCTTGCTGATGGCGAGCTGCATGAACAGCGTCGGCGTTGCCCCCGTGGACTGCCCGTCCTGCGTGACGGCAAACACGCCGAGCGGCATCCATTCCCCTTTGGCGGGATCGGCGTCCGGCGCGCTAGTCGCGATCGCTTCGGCTTGCTGCGTGTACTCTTCGGCCGTGGCGACCTGCTGATCGCCGTAATAGACGCCTTCTTCCTGGTAGTAAACGGTGTCGCCGTAGTTGTAGTAGACCGGTTCTCCCCAGCCGTAGCCGACCCAGCCGGTGATCGCCGCCCAGGTCGCCCAGCGATAGGGGGCGTTGACGCGCCAGGCGGCCCAGTTGGGATGATCGGTCCAGAAGTCGAGACGGGGGTAATTGTCCTCGATCTGATCCCTGATCTCGCTGCGTCGCTGCTGGCGATTGTCCTGCCACTGTTGCCGGTTCTCGATCCGGTCGGGACGGTTCTCGGCAAAGTTCGCTCGGCGCTCCTGTCGGTTTTCGACCCCGCCGGGCCGGTTGTCGGCCGCGCGTCGATCCGCTGGGGATTGGGAAGGTCGGCCCGCGCCGCCTTCGCGGAGGAAGTCGGCCGCCGCGCCGCCAGCCCCGGCCGCTGCACCGGCGCCGATCGCGCCCGTTGCGGGGCGGGGAATATCGAGGAAGTTGTTCAAATCGCCGGCGCTGGGACGGCCGCCAACGCCGCTTCCAGGGCGCGTGATTGCGCCTGTGCCAGGTTGTGCACCGGTTCCCGGCCGCGCGCCGGTGGCCGGACGTGCAACCGCGCCTGTACCTGGTCGAGCGCCGGTCGAGGGGCGCGCAGGGGCTGGACTGGGGCGCGGCGCAGGCCGCGCTCCGCCGCCGCCAAGCGAGGGGGATCGACCCGCCGGCATGCCCCCCCCGCCGCCGACTCGTCCGCCACCGCCGCCGCCACCGGCGCGACCACCACCGCCGCCACGGCCGCCGCCGCGACCTTCCGTCTCCTGGGTGGCAAAGCAGCAAACTGCCCCGATGACCAGCAAAAGTGCAACGATGCGTTTCATATTCTCACCTGGCGTGTCATGGATCGTGTGAATCAGAATTCGGTCGAGGCGGTTACTTGCGGACGATCAGCACTTCATCGACGCTCGGGAGCAATTCGCCGCCTGCGGTCCGTTCTGTCGTCTGCCACGTGAACGAATTGGCATCCACCGGCTTCATGATGTTGACGGCTGACGCCTTGCGTCCGTCGGCCAGCACGCCGCTGGTGCGGATATGCCAGCGGTCCTTCTTGTAGGTCCAGGTCCCCTCGGAAAAGCCGCCGTCGGAATCGAACGTCCAGGAACGAATTGTCTTGGCGGCCGGATCCCAGCCGATGATTTGCATCCCGGACATCTCGATCTGGTCGCCGACGACAATGGAATAGGATCTCGTGAGGAAGTTTCGATTTTTGGTCCAGTTGCACTCCGTCTCGATGCGGGCCTCCTTGTCCTCGTCAATCCACGAGCCCACCATCCACTCGAGCGCCTTGAGTTGCTCGTAGTGCGACGGCGGCGAGTCGTCCGTGCCATCGGTTACCCGGTCGAGTAGCCACTTGTCCCCCTGCTTGACGTAAATCGCCGTGTACTTCGTCTCTTCAGGCTCCGCCTGCGGAGCCAGCAGCTTTGCCGTCCCGTGCTCCACGGCCACACTGGGCGACAGCAGCCGCAGTGACTCGATGCTCACGTCGAGCTTGAGGCCCTTTTTTTCCTTGAAGATCGCGGCAAACTCCTCGGCAATCGCCGCTCGTCCGATCGCCTCTTCGCCCGTGAAGCGGTTGGTATACACGGCGTTATCCGACCAGTGATCGGCCAGCGCCTTGGCGTCCCCTTTGTTGAACGCGGCGCGGTAGCTTTCCACCGTCTGGCGAATGGCCGCCTCGTCCCCTGCCGGCTGCGCCGTTTCCTGGGCCGACAGACTTCCAATGGCCAGGCCGGCGACGACAAATAAAAACAATATCAATCGGTCCATTTCCAAACCTCCCGACGTTCACAAGGGGATTCGGCGGCCAGCATACAAACAGCGACGACGCGAACAGTGCTGTCGGCAGTGACCCCTGTCGAGAGAGCGGCCAGCTCGGGGTCGCAATACGTCCGTGATCCGAGAGGACGAGTTGCTGGGAAAAGCGTGGTCATTGTACCTCACCGGAGGCCAATATAAATCCTAAAAATTCGGCGCAACGATCAAAAACCGGTAAGTGAAATCTCATCTGCTTTTTGCTTGAAATTCATTTTCCGCAATGGGTCCGCGACAGATACGGGCTGTTTCACAAATTAGCGGATTTGGCGACGCGACCCTGCTTCAGCAGCTTGCGGCAGAGGGGTATAGTGGCCAGCGCATCTGGCTCTTGGTCATCAGGCGGCGCTCGCCGCATCAACCCAAACTCGTTTCCTGTTACCCAGGGGAGGCTTCGATGTCTCGAAAGCTGATCGTTGCCACGGGATTGCTAGCGCTACTTGCTGCGGTCCTCTATGCCCAGGAGGGGAAGAAGAGGGAAAAGGATGCCCCACGCGCTGCGCCGGCAAAGGCTGCTGAGCCAGCGACTGCTGCGCCCGCCAAGGCCGCTGCGCCAGCTAAAGAAAAGGCCGCTGCACCGGCAAAGGAAAAGGCCGCAGTGCCGGCAAAGGAAAAGGACGCTGCACCGGCAAAAGCTGAAGGCACTGCCGACGCACTTGACCAGATCGCTCAAACCTATGCCGCGGCATTCAACAAAAACGATGCCGAGGCTCTAGCGGCGCTGTGGGCGGAAAACGGGGTGTATGTCGATCGCGAAACCGGGGAGCGGACGGAAGGGCGTGAGGCGATCCTGGCCGACTTTCAGAAGTTGTTCAAGGATCGTGGCGGCGCTCGTGTGGCGATCGCGCTGACGAGCAAGCGGCTGGTACGGCCGGACGTAGCCGCGATCGAAGGGAACGCCACGGCAAGCCTGCCCGGCGATGATCCTTCGACGACCGCCTTCTCGGCCCTGCTGGTGAAGCAGGGGGACCAGTGGCTGATCGACAGCTTGCAGGAATCGCCGCCGGCCACGTCCGCATCGGCTCATGACGCGCTTCAGGAGCTGGAGTGGATGGTCGGCCGCTGGGAAGACGAATCGGATACGACCCGCGTTGAAACGACCGTTCGTTGGGGAACCGCCAATACGTTTCTGGTCCGTTCGTTCGTGGTTCAGGCCCCCGATGAAGAAGAGCAGCAAGGGACGCAGGTGATCGGGTGGGATCCGCGCCACGGGCAAATCCGTTCATGGACATTTTTCTCGGATGGCTCGTTCGGCGAGGGGTTCTGGTCCAAGAGCGGCGATGAGTGGCTGGTGAAAGGAACCCAGACGCTGGCGGACGGCCGGCAGGCCTCGGGGACGCAGGTCATCCAGCGCGACGGAGACGATACAGTCCTGGTGCATCTCATCGGCCGCGAGATCGATGGCGAGCCACTCCCTTCCAGCGAGATTGTGAAGGTCGTGCGATCGGCGGCTCCTGAGGCGGCTGAAGTTGGCGAGTCGAAGACGAACGCGCCTGGCGCCGACGACACGAAGGAGGTGGCCAAATGAACGCCAAAATCATTTTGCGGTTCGTCGCCGGGATCCTCCTGGCGATGCTCTTGACGCTTCATTTGTCAGACGCCTTCGGCCGCGGCAGTTTGGGTGGCGGCCGAGGCGGCGGAGGCGGTGGTGGTCGCGGAGGCGGTGGTGGTCGCGGCGGCGGCGGCGCGCGACCGGGCGGCGGCGCCCGTCCTGGCGGCGGCACAGCGCGTCCTTCGCGCCCCAATCCCAGCGTCGGAAATCTGGGAGGTTCCCGACCCTCGCGACCGAGCCCCAACAGGCCGTCATCACGCCCGGGTGGCGCAACTGCCAACCGGCCGACGCCCCGCCCTGGCGGCGGTCTCAAGCCATCGCCCGGTGGATCTGGCCTCGGCGCTAATCGTCCAACGACGCGCCCCAACCGGCCCACAACTCCGGGCGGTTCGCGCCCCGGTGGCAATTTCGCCTCGCGTCCTGGAGGGGGCAGTTCCCCCGGGCTGGGAGGCGGCGCTCGCCCGGGAACTCGACCCGGCACTGGTGGCATTGCGCAGCGACCTGGAACTCGACCAGGCACGGGCGGCATTCCTTCCACGCGGCCTGATCTCGGTGGTAAGACGCGCCCCGGAACTGGCTCACCAGGAATCGGTGCGCCTGGAATCGGCGCCAGCCGACCAGGCTCACGACCTTCGCCGGGCGATTTGGGTGACTTCCTCGGAATTCAAAATCCGGGTCGACCTGGCACACTCCCGGCCCGTCCAGGCTTTGGAGATCTCGGCGGCCGGCCAGGAGGCCTTCCTGGAATCGGGGATCGACCGGGAATTGGTCGCCCGGGTGACCGCCCTGGAATTGGCGATCGACCGGGCATCGGGGATCGTCCCGATATCGGCAGACCCGGCACTCGACCCGGGGCTGGCGGCGGCGGAATTCAGCGTCCCGGCATCGACAACGGTCTGCGTCCCAACCGCCCCTGGCAGCCGGGTCAGCGCCCCAACATCGGCGACAACAACCTGATTCACAATCGCCCCGGCTGGTCGCAGATCGGGGACAACACGCTGATCAACATCGGCAATAACTGGAACAATGCCATCGGCCGCCCGGGACTCGGCGATTGGGCGAATAACCATCCCGATCGCTGGGATCATTGGAATGACTGGGGCGATCACGTTCACGATCATTGGGACCATTGGCATGACGGCTGCTTCGATCACGACTGGTGGGACAATCACTATCACGATTGCGGCGGCTGGCACTACTGGAATGATTTCCACAACCACGGGTCGGATTACTGGTGGACCGCGCCAGTATGGTCGGGGTTGTCGAACTGGTTCTCGTGGGGCGCTGCCCCGGCTTCCTGGTCGGAGCCGATCTACTACGACTATGGGACCGGCGGCAACGTGACCTACGAGGACAACTCCGTCTACATCAACGGCCAACAGGTTGCCACTGCCGACGACTTCGCCGCCAGTGCTGCTGCGCTGGCGACGGTCCCTCCACCAGCCACCGCGGAGGTGGCGGCCAAGGCGGAGTGGATGCCGCTGGGGACGTTCGCCATTTCCACGGATGAAAAGGACCTGAAGCCCTCGCGGGTGATTCAGATGGCGGTGAGCAAGGAGGGGATCGTCGGCGGCACGATCTACAACTACGACACCGACAAGGCCCAGACCGTGCAGGGGAAAGTGGACAAGGTCACGCAGCGGGTCGCGATTCGCTTCGGTGACAGCGAAGATGTGGTGGCCGAGACAGGGCTCTACAACCTGACGCAGGAGCAGGCCCCGCTACTTGTCCATTTCGGCACACAGAAGGTGGAGAATTACCTCCTGGTGCGGCTGAAGCAATCGGAAGGGGACGGCGAAAGCGCGCCGGCTCCTATGCAGCCCTAAGCCGGGTTGTGAGAAACAGGAATCGTCAGCCCGCTGAACCCCAGCGCAGTTCAGCGGGCTTTTCTGCTGCGCTGTTGAGCTAAAATCCAGCTCCCGGGGACAGGCTCGCTGGATTGCGCGCGGGTATCCCGGCTGAAATTCGTTAGCCAAGCATCCGCCACTGCGGCACTCGCCGGAATCGTATTCCCATATCTAAAGGAGCAATCGCATCATGGCTCTGGAAAAGGTCAAGGCGCTTTCGAACATCGACCCGGCCGAAAAAGCTTTCTCACTGTGGAACGAGTTCAAGGCCTTCGCATTCAAGGGGAACGTGATCGACATGGCGGTCGGCGTCGTCATCGGGACCACGTTCGGCGGCATTGTCAAGTCGCTCGTGGATCACATCATCATGCCGCTGGTCGGCATCGCGATGCCGGCGAATGCGGGCTACACGGAGTTGAAGCTGGATGTTTTGGGCGCCAAGGTCCCGGTCGGACTTTTTCTGGGAAACGTGGTCAATTTCCTCATCGTGGCCCTGGTGCTGTTCATCTTCATCGTCAAGTTCCTGGGCTGGCTAACCAGGAGCAAGACGGAGGAGGCGGCCGCGCCACCTCCGCCGACCAAGGACCAGGAGCTGCTGACGGAAATTCGAGATCTGCTCAAGGCGCAGAAGGCGTGAGCGGTTGACGCGCTGCGGTCGTGGTCGATTGTTTGTGCTTGACTTGTTCCCCGCTCCCGACCGGAATATAAACCGGGTCATCGAACGAGCGAGGTCTTTTCAGAAAGAACAGCCATGCGAACGACATTTGTCTTCCTGTTGCTCGTATCCGCCGCACAGGCGCAGCACCTTTCCGCCAACATCCCATACGCCGATCCGGCTCACGAGCGCCATGTCCTGGACGTATACGCGCCCGACGACGCCAAGGGTCTTCCCGTCGTCTTCTGGATTCATGGCGGCGGTTGGCAGACCGGAGACAAGACCGATGTGCAGATCAAGCCGCGGGTATTTACCGAGCGCGGCTTTGTTTTTGTCTCGACGAACTATCGGTTACTTCCCCAAGTGGAAATGGACGTTTTGATCCGGGACGTCGCCAAGTCCTTGGGATGGGTGCACAAGAACATCGACAAGTACGGCGGTGATCCCAAGCGAATCTTCGTCATGGGACATTCCGCTGGAGCGCAGCTTGCCGCCCTGATTTGTATCGATGATCGCTACTTGAAGGCCGAAGAAGTCCCGTTTGACGCCCTCAAGGGATGTGTCCCCGTGGACGGAGACACATACGACGTTCCGGCCATCATCACAACGGCGGAGATCCGTCAAACGGTCCACGGTTTGCCGCTTCCAGAGTTTGGCCACCGGGTCAAGTTTGGCAACGATCCCAAGAAGCACATCGAGTTTTCAGCCGTCACGCATGTGGCCAAGGGGAAAGGCATTCCCCCCTTTTTGATCTTGCACGTTGCCGGCCATCCAGATGTAACGGCCCAAGCCAGACGCCTCGGCGATGTGCTCAAGAAAGCCGAAGTGCCCGTGCAAGTCTTTGGAGCCAGGGAAACCACACACACCAAGCTGAATGCTGACCTCGGCATTCCCGATGACCCGGCTACTAAGGAACTGTTCAGTTTTCTGGATCCGCTGGTACGCGCAAGTCCCTAGTGCAATCGCAGAAAATCCGATTAGCATCGCCAACTTCGAGACATGCAGCCACGGACATAAAGGCAAGCTAGCAAAAGAGAAATGGCTTGCCGGAAAGGACTTCTGGCAAGCCAAAGGAAGGGTGGCTGAGGGGACTTGAACCCCCGACTTCCAGATCCACAATCTGGCGCTCTAACCAACTGAGCTACAGCCACCGTGCAAAATTCCCTGCTCCCCAGAATTTAGTTGTTTGGCCCAGCAGGGTCAACGCCGTGGAGAGCGGACGACTAGCGCGACTTTCTTGTGCTCAGCTTCGATAAGCGAGACTGCGAAGCGACGGCTTCGGTTCGCGGATTACCATGGTTTCGGCTCGTAGCTTGTACTCAGGGGCGGCGCAAAATCATAGGCCGGCAGCGGCCGCGCCCCACTGGCGACCACTGCCGGCCTTTCTCGTTGTGACCAGAAGACCGTGCCGGCCCTTAGCCGGCAACAGCTACTTCTTCTTGCCGGCCTTCTTGGTCGATTTCTTCTTCGTCTTCTTCGCTGCCATTCGCATGGCTCCTTGCGGTGACGCGTCCTCTCGGTTGTGGCAAGTCCTCGGGACGCCTGGCGAGGAATGCCGCGATCACTTCCATGTGGCTCGCTGATGCGAGTCGTCCCGCTCACACATGCGAGCGAGCTTCCGTGAGATCTCGAGCGCTAGCGCGCATCGATTAATCAGATTCTTCCAACATGGGGCATGTTTCGTCAAGTCGAATTATGAAACTTCAGGCAAAGTTTTTTTTCGGCGCGAGAAGCGCAAAAAGAGCGGCGCGCTCTTCCGCAGCGCTTGCCGGCCGCGCCGCGTCGCGGCGCCGCGCGTAGGCAAGCCGTAAAGGGCGCGACTACAATGAGCGCGCCTGACTTCAGCTTGGAATGTGCCGAGTCCTGCGATGAAACTCGATGCGCGATCGATGCCGAGACGCCGCCGCTTCATGCAACAAGCGGCCGCCGCCAGTCTGCTGCTGACTGCAGCTGGTTTGTGCGGCGATGAGCCGCGGCAACTCCTGCGGCCGCTGACGCTCGGTTTCAGCCTCTACGGTATGAAGTCGCTGGAGGTGCCGCGGGCGCTGAAAGCGTGCCGCGACATCGGCTACGACTGTTTCGAGCTGCCGGTGATGGCGGATTGGCCGACGGATGTGGCCCGGCTGACCGCGGAGGCTCGCAGCGAGCTGAAGCGACAGATCGCCGACAGTGGCCTGCGCCTGTCGGCCCTGATGGAGAATTTGCCGCTGCTGGGCGACGAGGCCAGGCATCGGGCGAACCTCGACCGGCTCAAACAGGCGGCCGTTTTGGCCCATGAACTGGCCCCTGATCGTCCGCCGCTCGTCGAGACGGTGCTGGGGGGCCGGCCAGAACAGTGGCCCCAGGTCAAGGAGGAAATGGCCAGGCGGCTGCGGGATTGGGCTAGCGTCGCCGAGTTGGGCAAGGTCGTTCTGGCGGTGAAGGCTCACGTGTCCGGCGCGCTGCACCGGCCGGACGCTGCCGTCTGGCTGGTCAATGAGGTCGCCAGCGAACATCTCAAGCTGGCGTTCGACTACAGCCATTACTGGCTCCAGGGGCTCGACATGGAGGATTGCCTCCGCGCGATGCATCGCGAGACGGTATTCGTCCACGTCAAGGACGCGGAGGGAGACGCCCAGAAGTTCCGCTTCTTGCTGCCAGGTCAAGGAAAGACCGACTACGCGCTTTTTCTCCGGACGCTGGCCATCGGTCGCTTTCCGGGAGATGTCGTGGTCGAGGTCAGCAGCCAGATTTCATCTCGCCCCGATTACGACCCGATTGCCGCCGCCAGGAGCAGCTTCGCGGTTCTCGACGCGGCCCGCAAAAAACTACCGACTCACCTATGACACGAACTTGCAATTTTTGGCGTTACTCGACCTGTGCTCTCTTGTCCGTGGCGGTTGTCCAGTTGGCAGGGAGCGTCGCGCTAGCGGCCGATGATGAATTGCCGGTTACCAGCGGGCTGGAACTGTGGCTTGACGCTCGTTCCGTCGCTGGAACCGTGGCCCCGCCGGGAGCGCGCCCTTTGGAGGCGGTTCGACACGTCGCGAGCTGGCCCGATCGGAGCGGCCACAAGCGTGATCTGGTCCAAGGCGTGGCGGAAAAACGACCGACGGCGCAAAGGCCTGTGCCAGCCATGCCGCAGGAGGCCGTCGTGCGATTCGACGGCCAGGACGACAGCTTGTTTCTCGGCGGGCCGCAAAAGGACTATCGCGAGCTGACGCTGTTTATTGTCGCGGCGCCGAAGACGAATCTCGGCGGCTTCCGAGGGCTCGTGGCGATCAACAAGAAGGGCGTCAACGACTACACCAGCGGCATGACCGTCGATCTGCACGCTTTCCCGAGCCTCAAATTCAATGTGATCAACCTGGAAGGGGCCGGCTTCGGCGGCGCGGTCGATGTCATGGATGCCGATCATCCACTGGGGACGTTACACGTGCTCGCGGCCACGTTCGCTCCCGGGCGCGGCGGCGTGAAGCTCTATGTCGATGGCCGACTCAGCGGCCAACGCGATCGGACGGATGGCGTGCTGCGGGCCGACGAGCTGCGCGTCGGCGTGCGGCATTACAGCAACACGGCGGAGCCCACATTTGACCAGGGTTTTTTTGACGGCGACATTGCGGAGATTCTCCTCTATGACCGCGTGCTGACGAGTAAAGAGCGGCAGCAGGTGGAAAAGTACCTGGCGGTCAGACATGCCGAACTATTGAAACTTGAGCCGCAAATGGCCGGGGAAGGCAAGCCACTGGTTCCCGTCAAGAACCCGCCGCCGGTGCAATTGCTCGTTCCCGGCTTTGCCGTGCGGGAAATGCCGCTCGATTTGACGAACATCAACAACCTCCGATACCGTCGAGACGGCAAGCTCGTGGCCCTGGCATACGACGGCAACGTCTATTTGCTGAGCGATACGGATCGCAACGGTGTCGAGGACAAAGCCGATCTGTGGTGGGACAATTCTGCCGGCTCGCTGCGCAGCCCGATCGGCATGGCGCTGACGCCGGACGACTATCGGCATGGCAGCGGCATGTTCGTCGCCTGCAAGGGAAAGCTGGTCTTGCTGACTGACACGGACGGCGACGACAAGCTGGACAAGGAGACGGTTGTCGCCAGCGGCTGGCAGGAATTGCCGCACGGCGTGGACGCGCTGGGTGTGGCGGTCGCCAAAGACGGCAGCGTCTACTTTGGTTTAGGCTGCACCGATTTCACGAATGCCTACCAGGTGGACAAGCAAGGGAAGGCCCACTACAGCCTGGCCAGCGAGCGGGGAACGATCCTCCGCGTCGCACCAGACCTTGCGAGCCGGGAAATCTGGTGCACCGGCATTCGCTTTCCTGTCGGCATGGCCTTCAATGCGGCGGGCGACCTGTTTTGCACCGACCAGGAAGGGGCGACCTGGCTCCCCAACGGCAATCCGCTCGACGAGCTGCTACATATCCAAAAAGGGCGGCACTACGGCTTTCCACCGCGACATCCTGTGCATCTGCCGGACGCAATCGACGAGCCGAGCACGTTCGACTATGCGCCGCAGCACCAGTCCACGTGCGGCCTCTGCTTCAACGAGCCACTGGCCAGCGGCGGGCCGACGTTTGGGCCGGCGTCTTGGCGCGGCGATGCACTGGTAGCCGGCTACACGCGCGGCAAGATCTGGCGGACCAAGCTCGTGAAGACCCAGCACGGTTTCGTTGCCGCCAGCCAGCTCATCGCCTGCCTGCAAATGCTGACGGCAGATGTTTGCGTCAGTCCCGCGGGCGATCTGATCGTCGCCTGCCATAGCGGCGGCCCTGACTGGGGAACCGGGCCCAGCGGCAAGGGGAAGTTGTACAAGGTTCGCTATGCCGATCGCGACGCGCCGCAGCCGGCGCATGTCTGGTGCCAGACGCCGCAGGAGGTGCGAATCGCCTTCGACCGGCCGCTCGATCCCCAATCGCTCGCCGGCCTGCGCGAGAAGATGTCGATTGAATATGGCAAGTACGTCGCGGCAGGAGACCGATTGGAGAACCTGCGGCCGGGATATGCCATCGTGGCAATGCAGATGGCCGAGCCGCGGTACGAGCTGAAGATATATGGCGTTTCGCTTTCCGCCGATCGGCGAACGCTGATTGTTGCCACTGGCGAGCATCTGCCAGCGATGACCTACAGCGTCCTGTTGCCACAGCTCGGTGGGCAAGCGGATGTAGCTGAGGATGCGGGGCTGCTGCGGCAATTGCCCGAGATGGAGCTGGCCTACACCACTCAAGGCGTGCAAGTGGAATGGAACTCGCGCGAGCGGGCAGGCCGGCCCCCGGCGCCGCCAGGTTCGCCGCGCGAGCCGGCCGATTGGGTCGGCGTGATTCCACACTTTGACCTGCAAGTCGCACGCGAATTGACCCGCGGCAGTGCCGAGCACGACCGCTTATGGCAGCTCATGTCGCTGGGCGGCGAGGGGGCTCTGGTGACGCAGGTCGATTTCGGCGAGTTACTGCGGCCGAAGGTGCAACCGGGTTCAAAGATCAACTACCAGTGGCTGGAAGAGCACGTGCGGATGCACGTCAAGGTACCGCTGGCCCACCAGTTCGTCTTTGGCGATTCGACCGTTCCCAGAGATGCCGGGGAGCATGAATTGTTTGCCGCGGTCTCACACGTGGGTGAGCTGTCGGCCCGCAAGGTTGGGTTTCGCTTGGGACCGATGGAGGAGCCGACAACGATCGATGTTTCGCTTTCGACCAACGAGGACGACCGGCGGCGGCCGATTCCTTTGCACCGGCTCAACTGGCTGGGCTTCCAGTCGCCGCGCCAGGAGAGCGGACTCGCCAAACGGCCGATCGAGCCGCCGCGCGAGCTGCGCGGCGGCGATTGGCTCCGCGGCCGCGACGTGTTCTTCAGCGAGCAATCCCTCTGCTCGAAGTGCCACACGGTCAGCGGCCTGGGAGGATCAATTGGGCCAAACTTGTCCAATTTGCGTCATCGCGATTACGCATCGGTGATTCGCGACGTGACGCAGCCGAGCTATGCGATCAATCCAGACTACATCACCTACAGCGTGCTGCTTGCTGACGGGCAGACGATCAGCGGAGTCGTTCGCAGCGAAGGGGAGAAGCTGCGCGTCGGCGACACCAAAGGAGTGGAAACCGTTGTCGCCCGCGATGAAGTCGAGCTAATGAAGCCGCAGGCGATCTCGACGATGCCGGACAATATCGTCAAGACGCTGCCGCCCGAAAGGCTGCGCGACCTGTTGACGTTTTTACTCATTGCGCCGCCGCCGGAACTGGAGCCAGCGCCCATCAACCGGCCCGGTGCTCCGCCGCCCCGAACGCGGGCGGAAGTCGAGGCGGCACTGGCCGGCAGCGAGAAACTCGATCCGAAGAAGCTCAAAGAACTCTCGATTGTACTCGTCGCTGGACCAAAGGACCACGGCGAAAACGAGCACGACTATCCCGATTGGCAGAAGCGATGGAGCAAGCTCTTTTCGCTGGCTCCGAAGGTGAAAGTCCAGACGGCCGACGTCTGGCCAAGTGCCGAGCAATTGAAAACGGCCGACGTGCTGGTGTGGTATTCGGCGAACCCCGGCTGGTCGCCGGCAAAGGCCAAGGAGATCGACGAATTCCAGGCTCGCGGCGGCGGCATGGTCTACCTGCACTTTGCGGTCAACGGCCAGCGAGCGCCGGATCAGCTTGCCGAGCGGATCGGCCTGGCGTGGGGGACGAGCAAATTTCGTCACGGGCCGCTCGACTTGAAGTTCGCCACGGAGAGCAAGCATCCGATCCTGCGGAACTTCACCAAGGCCCACTTCGATGACGAAAGCTATTGGAACCTCGTCGGCGATGAAGCGAAGATCACGCTGCTGGCCAGCGGCGAAGAAGAAGGCAAACCACGACCGCTCCTTTGGACCTACGATCGCGGCAAGGGGCGAGTCTTCGTCTCGATCCTCGGGCACTATAGCTGGACGTTCGACGATCCGCTCTTCCGCACCCTCGTCTTCCGCGGCATTGCCTGGACGGCCGATGAACCGGTCGATCGGTTAAATGATCTGGTGCCGATTGGGGCGCGGATTGGCGAATAGCAGTTTTTTACACGGAGGCACGAAGGCACCGAGTAAACAGTTTTCAATCGTGCTGCTTTTCTTCTCCGTGCCTCCGTGCCTCTGTGTAAAAGACAACCCGGCCGGGTTACCGACGGGCTTCAATTTGCCGCCGCTGGTACAATTGCATGTTTGGCTAGCTTCCGTGGAGTGAGTGACTCGTGTCCTTCCAACTCGTCAGCCCCTTTCAGCCCGCCGGCGATCAGCCGCAGGCGATCGATGCGCTCGTGGCGGCGCTAAAGTCCGGCAAGCGCAGCCAGGTGCTAATGGGGGTCACCGGCTCGGGCAAGACGTTCACCATGGCCAACGTCATCGCCCAGCTCCAGAAGCCGGCGATGGTCCTGTCGCACAACAAGACCCTCGCCGCCCAGCTCTACTCTGAGTTCAAGGAGTTTTTTCCGCGGAATGCGGTCCACTACTTCGTCAGCTACTACGACTACTACCAGCCCGAGGCGTACATCCCGCAGCGGGACATTTACATCGAGAAGGACGCCTCGATCAACCAGGACATCGACCGGCTGCGGCTGGCGGCCACCAGCTCGCTCGTCAGCCGCGACGACGTCGTGATTGTCGCCAGCGTGTCGAGTATTTACGGCTTGGGTTCGCCTGCCGATTACAAGTCGATGATGGTCCCCTTGCGCGTCGGGCAGTCGATCGACCGGGACGACATGCTGCGGAAGATGATCGACATCCAGTACGACCGCAACGACGTGGCGTTTGAGCGCGGCAAAATCCGCGTCCGCGGCGACTGCGTCGAGATCTGGCCGTCGTACGAGGAATACGGCTTTCGCATCGAGTTCTGGGGGGACGAAGTCGAGTCGCTGTCGTTCATCAATCCAGTCAGCGGTGAGACGCTCGCCAAACAGGACCAGCTCTTCATCTACCCCGCGAAGCACTTCGTGATGCCGGAGGACCGCATCGCCCAAGCCGTCGATTCGATCAAGCAGGAGCTCGAGGAGCGCCTGCAATTACTTCGCGACCAGGGAAAACTCCTCGAGGCTCAGCGGCTCAATGCCCGCACGCGGTTCGACATCGAGATGATGCAGGAGGTCGGCCACTGCCCCGGCATCGAGAACTACAGCCGGCCGCTGTCGGGCCGGCCGCCGGGCTCGACCCCTGACACGCTGTACGACTTTTTCCCAAACGATTTTCTGCTGTTCATCGACGAGTCGCACGTGACTGTGCCGCAGGTGCGGGCCATGTATGCCGGCGATCGCAGCCGCAAGGAGACTCTCGTGGAGCACGGCTTCCGGCTACCGAGCGCGCTCGACAACCGGCCGCTCAAGTTTGCGGAGTGGGAAGGCAAGCCGTGCCAGAAGGTGTTCGTTTCCGCCACGCCGAGCGACTATGAGCTGGTGCAGTCCGGCGGCGAAGTGGTCGAGCAGGTGATCCGGCCGACCGGGCTCCTCGATCCGATCATCGA